>NZ_JBEYZK010000003.1:0-406447 GCF_040646035.1 Streptomyces sp. NPDC046465 | reverse complement strand
GATCGGGATGTCCTGGACGGCGATCGGCACGAGGCCGACGAGGGCGCCCACGTTGGCCTTGACCGGGATGCCGAGGCAGAGCTTGTTCAGCGAGCCCTGGACCGCGGTGAGCTGCGCGCTCTGCGTGCCGTGGGTGCCGCTGTTGCCGAACGCCTGCTCGGCGCCGTTGCCGCTGGCGCTCTGCGTGCCGGTGTCGTCGCCGATGGCGGCCGCACTCCCGGCGCTGCCGGCCAGGGCGAGGGCGGCGAGGCTCAGGGCGAGGGGGAGATTACGGGTACGCATGTCACTCCAGTACAGAACGTGAGTTGCCAGAAGAATTACCAGAAGACCCCAGTACATCCGCCAATGGCCCGAAGTCGGGGCATATTCGCCCGATAGCGGAGTGTCGCGGGCGCGAAGCTGACGCCGCACGCCAGTCAGTCGCGGGTCTGGAGGACCACCGGCAGAGCGTGCGTCCGCTGCCTGGCCCGCCCCGGCCGCGGCGGTTCAGCCCAGCAGACGCAAGGCCTCGTCCATCGCCTTCCGTACCAGGAGCGCGTCCGGGGCGACTGCCGTGACCAGGACGCCGGGGCCTGCGAGCGGCGTCAGCGCGGCCCACTTCCCCAGCGGCGCGGCCCCCGGCTTGTGCTGCTCAAACTCGGGTCGTACGACGATGAGTTGCCCGACCGCGCGGCGCCCGGCGAGCACCGCGGGGCCGTCCCAGCCGCCGGGAGAGCCGGGGCCGCAGGCCAGTTCCTGGTCAAGCAGGAGCCGCCCGGCACGGCGGACGGTGAGGCGGCTGGTGAGGCGGCCCGGGGCTTCGCCGGTGCGGCCGAGCACCTGCTCCTCGCGCAGGACGAGGCGGGCGCCGGGGGCGAGCTCGGCACGCGTCGTGACGCGCAGGTCGCTGCCGCACACGGAGATCAACTGCTCCGGCAGCCAGTGCAGTTCGGCGTCTTCGGACACCGTGAGCCGGACGTCGTAGCGGGCCGTCGACTCGGTCTGGCCGGGCAGGGCGATGGTGGCCGCCGCCGAGGCGATGTGCAGCGCCGCTCCCGGGTGGGCGGCCGCCTCGACGGTGAGGTGGTCGCCGCCCAGGGGGCCGCTCATCGCGCCGACGAGCGTGATCTGCGCCGCGGCGCCGGTGGAGCGGGTGCGGCGCAGGGCGAGCGGGCCCTCGCCGTCGAGGACGGGCAGGGAGGTGCCGCCCCGCCCGTCGGCGCGCGCCTCGACGCGGGCCGTGGCCCGGATGCCCGCGCCACCGGACCCGGCGCCGCCCCCGGCCGGCCGCACCGGCGCGGACGGTGCCCCGTGGTCCGACTCCCGTGTGCCCCGAGGGGCGAGGTCCACCGTCACGCCGACGCGGTCCATGCGGCGTACTGCGCACGCACCCAGGCGGCGACCGGACCGACACCCTCGCCCGACCGCAGCGACTGGAAGATGACGGGCAGTTCGGCGCGCTGCTCCTTGGCGTCGGCGGCCATCCGGGCGAGGTCGGAGCCGACGTGCGGGGCGAGGTCGGTCTTGTTGACGACGAGCAGGTCCGCCGTGGAGACGCCGGGGCCGCCCTTGCGCGGGATGTCGTCCCCGCCCGCGACGTCGATCACGAAGATCTGCGCGTCGACGAGACCCTTGGAGAAGGTGGCCGTGAGGTTGTCGCCGCCGGACTCGACGAGGATCAGGTCGAGCGGGCCGACCTCGTCCTCCAGGTCCTCGACGGCCTCCAGGTTGGCGGAGATGTCGTCGCGGATCGCGGTGTGCGGGCAGGCACCCGTCTCGACGGCGGTGATGCGCTCGGGCGGCAGAACGGCCTCGCGCAGCAGGAACTCGGCGTCCTCCCGGGTGTAGATGTCGTTGGTGACGACGGCGAGGGAGAGCTGGTCGCGCAGCTCGCGGCAGAGCGCGGCGACGGTCGCGGTCTTGCCTGAGCCGACCGGGCCGCCGAGCCCGATGCGCAGCGCGCGACGGCTTCCGTCGGGGCGGTGGGCGTCGGCGCTGACCGCGGCAGGGCCGTCGTGGGAGTGGTCGAGGTGCATGTGCGACTCCAATGGTTCGGCACGGGCGGGGGTTTCGGCCCGTGCGGCGGTTCGGGTGGCGGCCGTTCGGGCCGACGGGGCTGAAGACTTGCGGGCTTGCGGGCTTGCGGGCTTGCGGGCTTGCGGGCTTGCGGGCTGTCGATCCGGGGACTGCGAAGACTGAGGCGGTTACGAGGCGAACAACCGCACAGGCCACGCCGCATGGACCTCCGCGCCGATCTCCAGAAGCGGTGCCGACGCCGCGGGCAGCGCGTCGACGCCCTCGTCGACGACGCGTCTCGCCGCGTCGGCCGCCAGCCGCGCGACATGGTCGAGGTCCGGGGCGAGACGGGCCAGGACCGCCGTGGCGTCGAAGGGGTCCAGGCTGAGCAGCCGCACGGTGGCGGTCGCCGGACCGCTGATCCCTTCGTACGCGGAGCAGTACGCGGCGTCGTCGGGCCCGAGCCCGGCGGCCCTGGCGGTGAGTCCGAGGACGACGGGCTGATGGGCTCCCTTGGGGAACTGCCGTGCCAGCGCGTCGAGTTCGGGGTGCGGCCAGGTCGCGCGGGCGGCCCGCATCATCTGACGGCCGAGCCGTCGCGCCACCGTGCGCAGGGCGGCCGACGGTGTGCGGGCGTCCGCGGCCTCGTCCAGGGTGCCGGGGTCGACGCCCAGGGCGGCGGCCGCGGCCAGAGCCGCCGACACCAGCCCGGAGGTGTGCAACCGCCCCCGGCAGAAGGCCTCCAGGCTCGCCGCGCCGGTGATGCGTCCCGCCTTGACGGCGGCCTCGGCCCCGCCGGAGTGGGCGTGCCCTCCGGCGGGGAAGCGGCCGTCCGCGAGGACGAGGAATGCTGCTCGTGACATGTGATCGTCGCCTGCGTGCTTCGGGGCCGTCAGAAGAGGAAGTACCGCTGGGCGAGCGGCAGTTCGGAGGCGGGCGACGGTTCGACGAGCTCACCGTCGATGGTGACGGCGAAGCTGTCGGGGGCGACCTCGACCCGGGGCAGCGCGTCGTTCTCGCGCATGTCGGCCTTGCTGCGGCCGCGGGTGGAGTGGATCGCGGTGAACGGCTTGTCCAGGCCGAGGCGTTCCGGGAGCCCGTCGTCAAGGGCCGACTGTGTCACGAAGTTGATCGAGTTGAGGCCCGGCGCCCTGCCGTGCGCCCCGAACATGCGGCGCGGCAGCACCGGCTGCGGGGTCGGGATGGAGGCGTTGGCGTCGCCCATCTGCGCGTAGGCGATCTGTCCGCCCTTGAGGACGAGCTGCGGCTTGACGCCGAAGAACGCCGGGTCCCAGAGGACCAGGTCGGCCAGCTTGCCGCTCTCGACCGAGCCGATCTCGTGGTCGATGCCCTGGGCGACTGCCGCGTTGATCGTGTACTTGGCGACATAGCGACGTGCGCGACGGTTGTCGGCCCGGGTGTCCCCGGGCAGGAAGCCGCGGCGCCGCTTCATCACATGGGCGGTCTGCCAGGTCCGCATGATGACCTCGCCGATGCGGCCCATGGCCTGGGAGTCCGAGGACATGATCGAGATGGCACCGAGGTCGTGGAGGATGTCCTCCGCGCCGATCGTGGTGGGCCGGATGCGGGACTCCGCGAAGGCGAGGTCCTCGGGGACGGCCGGGTTGAGGTGGTGGCAGACCATCAGCATGTCGAGGTGCTCCTCGACGGTGTTGACGGTGTGCGGCCGGGTCGGGTTGGTGGAGCTCGGCAGCATGTTGGGGAGCGAGACCGCCGTGATCATGTCGGGGGCGTGTCCGCCGCCCGCGCCCTCCACGTGGAAGGCGTGCAGGGTACGGCCCGCGACCGCGTCGAACGTCGCGTCGATGAAGCCCGCTTCGTTCAACGTGTCGGTGTGGACGGCGAGCTGGGCGCCGGTCTCCTCACAGACGTTCAGGCAGGCGTCGATGGTGGCGGGCGTCGCGCCCCAGTCCTCATGGATCTTGAAGCTGACGGCGCCGGCGCGGAGCTGGGCGTGCATCGAATCGGCGTTGACGGTGTTGCCTTTGCCGAGGAAGCCGATGTTGACCGGGCTGGACTCGAGCGCGGCGAACATCCGGGCGAGGTGCCAGGCGCCGGGCGTGATGGTGGTCGCCTTGCTGCCCTCGGCGGGACCGGTGCCGCCACCGAAGAGCGTGGTCACGCCGGAGGCCAGCGCCTCGTCGACGATGGTCGGCGAGATGAAGTGGATGTGGGTGTCGATGCCGCCCGCGGTGAGGATCTTGCCGTTGCCCGCGATGACCTCGGTCTCGGGGCCGATCACGAGGTCGGGGTGGACGCCGTCCATCGTGTCCGGGTTGCCGGACTTGCCGATGCCGGTGATACGGCCGTCCCGTATGCCGACGTCGGCCTTGACGATGCCCCAGTGGTCGATGACCACCGCACCGGTGACAACGGTGTCGGGGGCGCCTTCGGCGCGGGTCGTCCGCGACTGACCCATCGACTCGCGGATGACCTTGCCGCCGCCGAAGACCGACTCGTCGCCGGAGCGGCCGGGGCCGCCCGAGCGGTCCTCCTCGATCTCGATGAGAAGGTCGGTGTCGGCGAGCCGGATCCGGTCGCCGGTCGTGGGGCCGAACAGATCGGCGTACGCGGCGCGGGACAGTTCAGGCATCGAGGGCACCTCCGGTCTCGCCGCGCAGACCGGGCACGATGCGCTTGCCGGCCAGCGGGACGAGTTCGACGTCGACGGGGATTCCGGGCTCGAAGCGCACGGCGGTTCCGGCGGCGATGTTGAGCCGCTTTCCGTGTGCGGCGCCGCGGTCGAAGTCCAGACCCGGGTTGGCCTCGGCGAAGTGGTAGTGGGAGCCGACCTGGACGGGGCGGTCGGCGGCGTTGAGGACGGTGAGGCGGGTGACCTCGCGGCCTACGTTGAAGGGGACAGGGTCGTCCGCGAAGAGGATCTCTCCGGGAACCATCCCGTGGCCGGTGCCGTGCGTTGCGGCATGCATGAGGTGCGAACTCCCGTCAGACGATCGGCTCGTGAACGGTGACGAGCTTGGTGCCGTCCGGGAAGGTGGCCTCGACCTGGACGTCGTGGATCATCTCCGGGATGCCCACCATGACGTCGTCGCGGGTGAGGACCTGCCGTCCGGAGGACATGAGCTCGGCGACGGAGCGGCCGTCGCGGGCTCCTTCGAGGATGTGCGAGGTGATGAGGGCGATCGCCTCGGGGTGGTTGAGCAGCAGCCCCCGCGCCTTTCGCTTCTCGGCCACGTCCGCGGCCACATGGATGAGCAGTCTCTCCTGCTCGTGCGGGGTCAGTTGCACGCGTCCCACCTCAAAGTTCTCACTCCGAACCGTGCGGGGTCCGGCTGCCGCGGCCACCGCGACGGGTATAGATGTAACACACAGCGAAGGCGCGCGATCTTGCGCACCCCGGCTAGAAAATCCGCTGGTGGCGTGGCACGGGAAGGTAGTTGAGAGGAGTTTCAACGAGGTTAACCAGTCATTGACCGACTCATGACTGTCAGCAGGGCTGGGCCATACCCACCCATGCACAAAGCCCCTGCCGAAGCGTCTCGGCAGGGGCTTTGTCGGCAGGGACTTTGTTGGAAGGAACACACCGCGCGGGTCCCCTCACGTCACGTCGCGTCGGTCCCCCGGTGCTCGGCCGCGATACCGAACCGCTGCCGCCCGGACTGAGGAGCCGACACGGAGCCGATCGACGTGACGGTGCTGACCGTCCGCTCCTCCGAGGCGTCCGCGAGCCCTTCGAGCCGCTCCAGGTCCTCGGCGGAGACGAGCGCCACGAGCGGCTTGCCATGCCGGGTGACGACGACCCGCTCGCCGCCGTAGACGACGCGGTTGATCAGCTCGGCGAGCTCTGCTCGGGCTTGCGTCACCGGAATCTCGTAGGCCATGTCTCCAGCTTAGAGCCTGTGTCATATCCCCGGCCGGATCAGGCTGCCGGTGCGAGCGGGCGCTCGGCGCACCGTCCAGATCCAGCCGAGCGGGGTGAGGCCGAGCTTGCGGGCCACCGCGCGGGAGGCGTGGTTGTCGGCCGTGGTGCTGTAGAAGAGTGTCTGCCGGTGACAGCCCTCCCGGCGGGCCCAGGCGTCGGTCACGGCCGGGGCGAGGCCGCGTCCCCTGAAATCCGGCCGGGTCCAGACGCCCGCTTCCGCCGCCCGGTCGTTCGCGGCCGGGGTGTGGCAGATCGACACGGGCTCCCCGTCGCGCACGGCCATCGCCCACTCCCCCGCCGCGCCGGAGATCAACTCCGCCCACTCGCCGGGCTGCCAGTTGTCCGGGCGGGTCAACCGCCGTGCGGCGCGCCGCCCTTCCGCGTCCGAGAGCAGGAGGGGCAGGGGCCAGGGGAAGTCGTCCGCCGGGCGGGGCGGGAAGGTGAAGCAGGGGCCGCCCCGGAGCTCCGCGGGGTCACCGGCGCCGGCGCGCGCCGCGGCCAGCCGCACCAGGATGTCCGGGGGCTCCCCCGGCGCATACCGCTGTTCCGTACCCACGGGGGCCTCGCAGCCGTCGCTGCGCCTGGCGCCCCAACCGTCGGCCTTCGCCCCCGATGCCCTCACGCACGCCCCCGGCGACCAGGCCTGGACCGCCAGCACCGACGGGTCGGTCACCGTGGGCAGCTCCCCGCCCCTTCCCGGCACGAGGCCGTGGATGACCTCCACTTCCAGGGCGAGCAACTCCCTTTCGTACGCACTCCGTTCCATGAACCGAAGAGCGTACATGGCGACCACGCAGGGACGCGCTCACCGGGCCGCCACCCTCCCGCCCCCTCCGTACGTCCTGTACATTTTGTACAGAGTCCGGTGTGCGGCGCACCGCGACCGGAGGAAGAGAGGCGCACCATGAACCGTCCGTCCGCCCGCTATGTCCTGCCCGAGTTCACCGAACGCACCTCCTCGGGGACGCGGACCATGGATCCGTACTCCAAGCTCCTGGAAGAGCGGATCGTCTTTCTCGGCACGCCCATCGACGCCACTTCCGCGAACGACGTCATGGCGCAGTTCATGCACCTCGAGTACCAGGCGCCCGACCGCGACATCTCGCTGTACATCAACTCCCCCGGCGGCTCGTTCAGCGCGATGACCGCCATCTACGACACGATGCGGTTCGTCAGTTGCGACGTGGAGACGACCTGTCTGGGGCAGGCCGCGGCGGACGCCGCCGTCCTGCTCGCCGCCGGAGCACCCGGCAAACGATTCGCCCTGCCCGGCGCGCGCGTGCTGATCCACCAGCCCGCCGCCTCCGAACCGATCCAGGGGCAGGCGACCGACCTCGCGATCCAGGCCGACGAAATCCTGCGCACCCGACGGCTGCTGGAGGAGCTGCTCGCACGGCACACGGGGCAGGCTCCGGAACGGATCAGCGCGGACATCGAGCGGGACAAGATCTTCGACGCGCGGTCCGCCGTGGAGTACGGGCTCGTCGACCGGATCATTCCGAGCCGCAAGAGCTCGCTCGCCGAGCGGGACGCGGGGTGACCTGCCGATGCTGCCGCCGGATCTCCCGCCCCTGCCCGCCCTGACACGCGCCGAGGCGGAGTTGATCGACTGCTATCTCGAAGTCGTCGACCTCCTTGGCCGGATCAATCCGGCCCGCACCGAGCACACCTACGGCGGCCTACGCGCCGCTCAGGCGCTGGTCGGCCGCGCGGCCGCCCTCAGGGACGCGCTCGCCGTCATGCACCGGAGAGGGGAGAGTGAGGTGCACGCGCCCACACTGGCCCGGGCCCTGCGCGTCCTCGACGGCGAACGGCGCGCCGGACGGCTCGCCCTGCCGCCTTCGCCAGGTGGCTGAGCGCCCGTCAGCCACCCCTCGTGCAGAGCCGAATCGTCCCGGCCCGCTTCGAAACGGACCAGTCGGGCTACCACGTACGGCGTATTCGAACATCCTTCGTCGCAGGGTCCGAAGTTGCGTTCAGCGAGTACAGCAGGTCTGGAATTTGCCATTCCGTTGCTGGTCGAGCCGTCGTCGGACCCTTCGTCGGGAGGTCCAATTCGACCGTGTTCACCTGAACAGGTCAGTCGTGAGGAGCCTCACAAAAGGCCGTTTCGGCTCGGTTTTCGGACCCATCTCGGGTCAAGATCCCTTTCGACGACAAGCCCCCGCCACAGCGGTGGGGCGGTCCGGGCGGACGCCGAGTCCTGCCGCCACCCGGATGACCGGTCGACATCTGTGCAACGGCAGGAGTGGAGGACCCAGGCACGACGGGCCCGTCCGGACAGTCCGGGCGACGCCCTTGGGGTGAAGCCGCAGAGCACCACGCGGCCGGGCATCTTCGCCTGCCCGAACCCGACAGGTCATCTTTCACAGGCGGCTGACGAAGGGTTGCGCATGACTGCGCTGAATCATGTTCCGTCGCTGCTCAGCAGGACCGGTGCCGCATCGGTCCTCACGCTCGCCGTCGTAGGCGGCACCGTCGTGGCCCCCGGGCTCACGTCGGAGGCCGAAGCAGCCACCCATGGGACCAAGGCGCTCAAGATCGCGGCGTCCAAGAAGGGCTCCCCGTACGGCTACGGGGCCGTCGGGCCCCACCGGTTCGACTGCTCGGGCCTGACGCTGTACTCGTTCAAGCGCACGGGCAAGAAGCTGCCGCGCACCGCCGCCGCGCAGTACAACAAGACCAAGCACGTCTCCAGGTCCCAGCGGACCCGCGGCGACCTGGTGTTCTTCCACTCCGGGCGGAACGTCTACCACGTGGGCATCTACGCGGGCGGCAACCGCATCTGGCACGCCCCCAAGACGGGCACCGTGGTGCGCCTGGAGAAGATCTGGTCCAAGAGCGTCTGGTACGGGAGGGTGCGCTGACCCTGCCCCTGCCACGTGTGTCCTCGGGCGCCCGGCCGCCCGGCTGACCCGGTCCGTCACGCGGGTCAGCGGGTGGCATCGCGGTGTCTGCGCTGGACGGGGGCCCGCCAGGGCAGCGCGATCCACACGGTCTTGCCGCCTTCGTCGGTGGGGCTGACCGAGAGCTTGCCGCCGCACTCGGCGGTCAGCCAGCGGATGATGACCAGGCCGCGGCCGTTGTCCTGCTGGACGGCCGCGGGCAGCCGTTTGGGATAGCGCGGGTGGCTGTCGGTGACGCCGATCCGCAGTTGCTCGTCCCGGTCGAGTTCCATGTCGACCGTGAAGGTGGGCGACTGCCCCAGGGTGTGCTGTACGGCGTTCGTGGCGAGTTCGGAGACGATGAGCCGGATCGTGTCGGTCACCTCGGCGTCACCGGACAAGCCCCATTCGGAGAGCACACGCAAGACGTGCTTCCGGGCCGCGGGGACCGAGGCAGGATCGCTCGGCAGGGTGACGGAGGCTTCCTGGTGGTCTGCCATGGCGACGCTGTCCCTTTCCCACCGGGACCGGCCCCGACTCGCGGCGGATGACTCGAGGACCGTTCCGGCACTGGTGCTTCGCGCCACACTGCCACTCCTTGGCCGGGCACACGTGGCGATCCACCGAGATGTGCATATATCTGTCGCTCGATGCGGTGAACTCTGCTACGGCCGAGCGTATTTGGGCGAAGGGCCCGTACTTCCTCTAATCTCGCCTACTGCCCCGCCCCGCCGCCGGGAGATTCCGACGGCTCCGGCCGGAAGGAGACGGGCATGCAGTACGGCCCAGCGGTGCGCCGCCGCCAGCTCGGCGCCGAACTGCGTGCCCTGCGCAGCGAGGCGGGCCTCACCAGCAGTGAGGCCGCCGCCAGGCTCGGCTGGCACCAGTCGAAAGTGAGCAGGATCGAGACCGGCCGTAGCGGTGTGAAGGCCTCCGACGTGCGGCTGCTGCTCGCGGCATACGAGGTGCGGGACCCCCGGCGCAGCGAGCTGCTCATCGCGTTCGCGGGCGCCGACGATCCCGGTGCGGGGCGTCATCACTGGTGGAAGGCGTATCGCGACCTGTTGCCCGCCACCTACCGCGACTTCATCAGCCTGGAGTCGCAGGCGTGTTGGGTGCGCACGCTCGAGACCACCGTGATTCCCGGACTGCTGCAGACCCCGGAGTACGCGCGTGCGGTGACCCGGGCGGCGCTCGGCGGGCTGCCGGAGGAGCAGGTCGACGCCCTCGTGGAGGTGCGCCTGGCCCGGCAGGACGTGCTGCGCGCGGATCCGCCGGTGCGGCTGAGCGTGGTCCTGGACGAGGCGGTGCTGCGGCGGCCGGTGGGCGGGGCGGGAGTTCTCGCGGGACAGTTGACCCGGTTGCGGGAGGTGTCCCGGTTGCCTCATGTCCGGCTTCAGGTACTACCGTTCGCCGCCGGTGAGCATGCGGGACTGATCGGTTCTTTCGTTATCTTTTCATTTCCGGACATTGCTGATCTGGATGTGGTTGTTCTCGACCACTTGACGAGTAGCCTCTACCTCGAACGGAAAGAAGACCTCCAGGCGTACACGGAGGCCTTCAACTCCCTTCAGGTACAAGCGCTTTCACCCGAGGAATCAACGGTATTCATCGCCGGACTAGGCGACGGCGCGTAAGGAGGCACCATGACCGCAATGCCTCGGTACGTACCTTCCAGCACAACGCTTCAAGGTGCGCGGTGGCAGCGCAGCAGCTACAGCAATGGAATGAACAATTGCGTCGAGACCGCCACCCTCGACCCGGGTCCGCCGAACGGCCTGCGGGCCGTGCGTGACTCGAAGAACACCGCAGGCCCCGCCCTGCTCATCTCCCCCGGCCCCTGGGAGACGTTCGTCAACAGCCTGCGCTGAGCGCGCTCGGGCCCCGTGCGGGCCAGGAGCGGCTCATCGAGGTGCACAGCGGCTGATCACCCGCACGGCACCGGCGATCTGTTCGTCGGTGAGATCCGCGCGGGCGGTCAGCCGCAGCCGTGAGATGCCGTCCGGCACCGACGGCGGACGGAAACAGCCCACGGCGAGGCCATCGGCCCGGCAGTCGGCGGCCCACTGGACGGCCTGCTCCGGTGACGGGGCACGCACGGAGACGACGGCGGCGTCGGGCCGTACCGCCGAAAGCCCTTCGGCCGTGAGGCGCCGGTGCAGCTCGGCCGCGACCTCGCGGGCGCGGGCGGCGCGTGCGGGCTCGCGGCGCAGCAGCCGCAGGGCGGCGAGCGCGGCACCGGCCGCGGCGGGCGCGAGGCCCGTGTCGAAGATGAAGGTGCGGGCCGCGTTCACCAGGTGCTCGATGACCCTCGCGGAGCCGAGGACCGCGCCGCCCTGGCTGCCCAGGGACTTCGAGAGGGTGAGGGTGACCACGGTGTCGGGCGCGCCCGCGAGCCCCGCGGCGTGCGGTGCGCCCCGGCCGCCGTCACCGAGCACACCGAGTCCATGGGCGTCGTCGATGATCAGCCCGGCCCCGGACTCGCGGCAGGCGGCGGCCAGTTCGGCCAGCGGCGCCATGTCCCCGTCGACCGAGAACACCGAGTCGGACACCAGGACGGCCGGGCCGCCATGGGCGTCGAGCGTCTTGCGCACCGCTTCGGGGTCGGCGTGCGGCACCACCTGCGTGGCCGCGCGCGCGAGGCGGCAGCCGTCGATCAGGGACGCGTGGTTGCCCGCGTCGGAGACGATCAGCGAACCGGCGGGGGCGAGTGCGGTGACGGCGGCGAGGTTCGCCGCGTAGCCGGAGGAGAAGACGAGCGCCGCCTCGAAGCCGCAGAATTCGGCGAGCTCGCGCTCCAGTTCCGCGTGCAGCTCCGTGGAGCCCGTGACGAGCCGGGAGCCGGTGGCGCCGCCGCCCCAGCGCCGGGCCGCGGCCGCCGCGCCCTCGGTGACCTCCGGGTGCCGGGTCAGGCCGAGGTAGTCGTTTCCCGCCAGATCGAGGAGGTCGCCCGCGTCGGCGGGGCGCGGGCGCAGGGTGCGCACGAGGCCGGCGCCGGCGCGCAGCCGCGCCTGTTCGTCGAGCCAGCCGAACGCCGCGCCCGGCTCGGCGCCGGGTGCGGTGCCAAGGGCTGTCTCCGACGCGCGGCTCGGCGCGGTGGACGCGCTCGTCACGGGGTGCCTGTTTGTAGACATTGCACAGACCTTAGCCGCCGTGCCACCCGGCCAGGGTGTGGCAATACCCACACCTCAAAGCGTTTCTGTTGTGCGAACTCTCCTTGGCCCGGCAGGCTGCCGTACGTAAGGATCAGCGCCATGGACCTGCTGAACACGCTGGTGGAAAAGGGACTTCGGCGCGAACTGCCGACCCGTGAAGAGGCGCTGGCCGTACTGGCCACCTCCGACGACGATCTCCTGGACGTAGTGGCTGCCGCCGGGAAGGTGCGGCGGCAGTGGTTCGGGCGACGGGTAAAACTCAACTATCTGGTCAACCTCAAGTCGGGGCTGTGCCCCGAGGACTGCTCGTACTGTTCGCAGCGCCTCGGCTCCAAGGCCGAGATCCTCAAGTACACCTGGCTGAAGCCGGACGAGGCCTCGCAGGCCGCGGCGGCCGGGGTCGCGGGCGGCGCCAAGCGGGTCTGCCTGGTGGCCAGCGGCCGCGGCCCGACGGACCGCGACGTCGACCGGGTGGCGCAGACCATCGCGGCGGTCAAGGACCAGAACGAGGGCGTCGAGGTGTGCGCCTGCCTCGGTCTGCTCTCGGACGGTCAGGCGGAGCGCCTGCGCGGCGCGGGCGCGGACGCGTACAACCACAACCTCAACACGTCCGAGGCGACGTACGCGGACATCACCAAGACCCACACGTACGCCGACCGTGTCGACACCGTCCAGAAGGCGCACTCGGCGGGCCTTTCGGCCTGCTCGGGGCTGATCGCGGGCATGGGCGAGAGCGACGAGGACCTCGTCGACGTCGTGTACGCGCTGCGCGAGCTCGACGCGGACTCGGTGCCGGTGAACTTCCTAATCCCCTTCGAGGGCACGCCGCTGGCCAAGGAGTGGAACCTCACGCCGCAGCGGTGCCTGCGGATCCTCGCGATGGTCCGTTTCGTCTGTCCGGACGTCGAGGTGCGCATCGCGGGCGGCCGCGAGGTCCATCTCCGCTCGATGCAGCCGCTCGCCCTGAACCTCGCCAACTCCATCTTCCTGGGCGACTACCTGACCAGTGAGGGCCAGGCGGGCAAGACGGACCTGGAGATGATCGCGGACGCCGGTTTCGAGGTCGAGGGCACGGACCAGGTGACGCTGCCGCAGCACCGCGTGGCCGCGGCGGCCGCCGCCGGGGGCCGCGGCTCGCACGAGGGGGGCGGCTGCGGCTCGCACGAGGGCGGCGGCTGCGGCCCCTGCGGGGCGTCCGAGCCCGCCGCGGAGCCGGTGGCCGAGCCCGCCGAGGCACGGACGGACCTGGTGGCGGTGCGGCGCCGGGGTGCGGGAACGGATCTCGCGCCCAATGCCTGACCTCTCCACTCCCGAGCTCCTCGCGCTCGACCGGCAGCACGTCTGGCATCCCTACGGGCCGATGCCGGGCCGCCAGGAGCCCCTGGTCGTCGAGTCGGCGAGCGGCGTCCGGCTGCGCCTCGCGGACGGCGGCCCCGAGCTCATCGACGGCATGTCGTCCTGGTGGTCGGCGATCCACGGCTACAACCACCCCGTGCTCAACGACGCGGTGCGCGGCCAGCTCGACCGGATGAGCCACGTGATGTTCGGCGGGCTCACGCACGAGCCCGCCGTCCGGCTCGCGAAGCGTCTTGTCGACATGTCACCCGAAGGCCTGGAGCATGTCTTCCTCGCCGACTCCGGCTCCGTCTCGGTCGAGGTCGCCCTCAAGATGTGCCTCCAGTACTGGCGCTCGCTCGGCCGCCCCGCGAAGCAGCGGGTGCTGACCTGGCGCGGCGGCTACCACGGGGACACCTGGCAGCCGATGGCCGTCTGCGATCCCGACGGCGGCATGCACGACCTCTGGCAGGGCGTCCTGCCGCGCCAGGTGTTCGCGGACGCGCCGCCCTCGGAGTACGAGGAGACGTACGCGGCCCACCTGCACGACATGATCGGGCGCCACGCCCACGAGCTCGCGGCCGTGATCGTCGAGCCCGTCGTGCAGGGCGCGGGCGGCATGCGCTTCCACTCCCCCGCCTATCTGCGGGTGCTGCGCGAGGCGTGCGACGCGCACGACGTGCTGCTCGTCCTCGACGAGATCGCGACGGGCTTCGGCCGCACCGGTGCGCTGTTCGCGGCGGACCACGCGGGCGTCACGCCCGACGTGATGTGCCTGGGCAAGTCGCTGACCGGCGGCTATCTGACGCTGGCGGCGACCCTGTGCACGCCGCGGGTCGCGGACGGCATCTCCCGGGGCGAGGTGCCCGTTCTCGCGCACGGTCCGACGTTCATGGGCAATCCGCTGGCCACCGCGGTGGCCGGAGCCTCCATCGACCTGCTCCTCGGGCAGGACTGGCAGGGCGAGGTCAAGCGCATCGAGTCGGGCCTGCGGGAGGGCCTGGCCGAGGTGGCCGACCTGCCCGCCGTACGCGAGGTCCGGGTCCTCGGCGCCATCGGCGTCGTCCAGCTGGACCATCCGGTGGACATGGCGGCCGCCACGCGGGCGGCGGTGCGCGAGGGCGTGTGGGTGCGGCCGTTCCGCGACCTGATCTACACGATGCCGCCGTTCATCACGGGGGACGACGACCTGGCGCGGATCACGCGTGCGGTGTGCGCCGCGGCGAAGGAGAGCTGACATGACGGTGATCGTGGTGTCCGGAACGGGCACGGAGATCGGCAAGACGGTGACGACGGCCGCGGTGGCCGCCGTCGCGCTCGCGGCGGGGCACAGCGTCGCCGTCCTCAAGGGCACCCAGACCGGGGTCGCGCCGGGCGAGCCGGGCGACGCGCAGGAGGTGGCGCGGCTGGCGGGCGACGCCGTCACGACGCTGGAACTCGCCCGGTTCCCCGAGCCGCTGGCGCCGAACACCGCCGCGCGCCGGGCGGGCCTTCGGCCCGTACGGCCGTCGGACGTGGCCGACGCGGCGGCGAAGCTGGCGACGGACCACGACCTGGTCCTCGTCGAGGGCGCGGGCGGCCTGCTCGTCCGTCTCGACGACGAAGGCGGCACGCTGGCCGACACGGCCCGGCTGCTCGGTGCGCCGGTCCTCGTGGTCGCCACCGCGGGGCTCGGCACCCTCAACGCGACGACGCTGACCACGGAGGCGCTGCGGGCGCGCGGGATCACACAGCTCGGCGTCGTCGTCGGCAGCTGGCCCGCCGCACCGGACCTGGCCTCCCGGTGCAACCTCGCCGACCTCCCGGACGCGTCGGGCAGGAGTCTGCTCGGCGCGATCCCGGCGGGCTCCGGCACCCTCGAAGGCCCCGACTTCCGTACGCGGGCCGGGAGTTGGCTGGGCCCCGAACTGGGCGGCACCTGGCACGGCGCGGCCTTCACGCAGCGGGAGGCGCCTGCGGCGTGGCGTGCGGGAAGTGCGGGGACGGCCCGCGCGCAGTGACCGGCTGAGCTCCCCGGGAGTGCGGGGCGGGTGGGGCGGACGCGCGGGTGGGGCGGACGGGTCCGCTCCCCCGCCCCACGCCGCCCCGCCCTGCCCCGCCCTGCCCCCGGAGGCAGTCGGCTACTTCGGCGGGTTGAGCTTGCGGAAGTACGTCCAGCTGGTCTCGTTCGGCTCGCTCCACTTCTCCGGGGACCGGGCGAACTCCGGGTGGCGGTCGGCTATGTAGGCGCGCGTGCGCTCGGGGACCCCGGCGTACGAGCCGAGCTTGCGGCCCCGGCAGTGGTAGGTGAGCCCGCCGGGCCGCTGACCGCGGGCCATCCACGGGAGCCACTGCGACATCCGGGTCCACGACATGGTGGCCGGGACGCCGGGCGCCGATCCTGCCAGGTCGGCGCGGTCCGCGAAGAACTGGAAGAGCTCCAGGGCCTTGTACGTGTCACCGGCCGAGTTGAGCGGGTACTGGGCCACCGGCAGCGGCGAGGGGTAGGCGAGCGGGATTTCCAGGCTGAAGCAGACCTGGTCGCCGAGGTCGGTCGTCGGGACCGGGAAGGGGCGCCATTTCTGGTTCGCCGGGTCGTTCCATATGTGCACCACCGGCAGGTCCTGCCAGGTCTCCAGGATCTCGCGGGTGGTGGGGTCCAGATAGAACGCGGCCTCTCGGGTGAGCAGCTGGTAGGTGTCGGGGCCGTCCTCGGGGTCCTGCACGAGACGGGCGACGTTGACCCCTTCGAAGCCGAAGAGGCGCTGGTACGGCTCGTCGGGCGCCCAGGAGTACACGTTGCCCGACCACCAGTACGTGACCTCCTCGCCGTCCAGCGAGGCGCGGGTACGGGCGAGGGAGCGGAGGGACTCTGCGGGTGTCGTCATACGGAGTACTGTGCGCGCTCTTCGGCCCGCCGGGGGCACCATGGCGGTATCCGCTCGCTCCGCCGAGGAGGGCCCATGTCGCCTCGCTCCACCGCGTCCGTGTCCCGGGACGCCGTGCACCATCCCGTCTTCGCCCGCTTCTACGCACGGCAGAGCGTGGCCGCCGAACCCGTGATCGGCGCGTACCGGCGGGAACTGCTCGCCGGGCTCTCCGGACGGGTCATCGAGGTCGGCGCGGGCAACGGCCTCAACTTCGCGCACTACCCGGACGCGGTCTCCGAGGTCGTGGCGATCGAGCCGGAGCGGATCCTGCGGCGCCTCGCGGTGTCCGCGGCCGTGCGTGCGGACGTGCCCGTCGATGTCGTGCCGGGCACCGCCGAGGCGCTGCCGGTCAAGAGCGAGGCGTTCGACGCGGCCGTCGTCTCGCTCGTGCTGTGCAGCGTGCGCGATGTGCCGCGGGCCCTGGGCGAACTGCGGCGGGTGCTGCGGCCCGGCGGCGAGCTGCGGTTCTTCGAGCACGGCCGCGCGCCGGGGACGCTGATGGCCGCCACGCAGCGCGTCCTGGACCGTACGGTGTGGCCGCCGCTGTTCGGCGGCTGTCACGTGGGGCGGGACACGCTGGGGGCGCTGCGCACGGCAGGGTTCGCGGTCGGCGGGCACCGTCGTCTCCTCGTACCCGCGAAGGGGCCGCGCCTGCCCACCTCGTACTGCGTGATCGGTACGGCGCTGCGGCCGGACAGCGCTCCCTGACGCCGGGGCGAAACCGGGGCGGACCCGGGGCACTCACGCGCTCACAGGCTCCACTGGCGCAGTTCCTCCGCGATGGCGTGCACGCTCGCGCCGTCCTCCTTCACCAGGCGGGCGAGGTCGCGCACCTGCTCGGGCGAGGTGACGACCTTCAGGCCGCTGGAGACGAGGTAGGCGTACGCGACGGAGGCGGCGAAGAGCGCGTTGGAGCGTTCGAGCGCGGGGATGTGGAGCAGGAGCTGGAGGAGTGCCGCCGCGCGGTCGTGCGGGGATTCGTAGACGGGCAGGCCGAATATCTCCGCCTCGTGGCGGCTGACGGCGGCGACGAGCGCGCCCCAGTCGGTGACCTGCGGGTCACCGGGCGTCTTGTGTTCGGCGATCATCAAGAGCCAGGCAAGGTCGATTCTGAGGTTCAACGGCTCGGCGACGAACCTTCGCGCACCGGGCGGCGGCCCTCGCGCTCGACGCCGAACTCCTCGGCGAAGACGGACTCGTACTGCTTCATGAAGTCGGCGGCGGCCTCGACGAAGGTGTGTCCCACTTCGCCCGAGTCCTGTTTGACGAGCTCTTCGATGTAGCGGTTGACGCTCATGCCCCGGGCCAGGGCGCGCTCCCGCGCGGCCCTGGCGGTGTCCTCGTCCACCCGCACGTTCAACTGGGTCTTCGCCATACCGTCAAGCTAGCGTCCAGGTGCTAGCGCGACAAGGGCGCATGACCATGCCCCTTACATACGTCTCGGGGGCGCGACCTCGGAGGGATACCGGACGCGCAGGTGGCCCACTACTCTCTGCGGGGTCACGGGAGTTGGATCGGCCACAACCCAGGAGGCCGCCTTGTCCACACCTGCTTCGGCGCCGTTCACGGGCCGCCCGGGGCCCGCCGGGGCCGCAGCGCGCGCCCGCGGTCTCACCAAGGCGTACGGCTCGGGCGAGACGACCGTGCTCGCCCTCGACTCGGTCGACGTGGACATCGCGCGTGAGCGCTTCACCGCGGTCATGGGCCCCTCGGGGTCGGGAAAATCCACGCTGATGCACTGTCTTGCCGGGCTCGACAGCGTCTCCGCGGGCCAGGTGTGGCTCGGCGACACGGAGATCACGGGCCTCAAGGAGCGCGAGCTGACCCGGCTGCGACGGGACCGGATCGGCTTCATGTTCCAGTCGTTCAACCTCATCCCCACGCTCAACGCCCTGGAGAACATGACGCTCCCGATGGACATCGCGGGGCAGCGGCCGGACCACGAGTGGCTGGAGCACGTGATCGACACCCTGGGCCTGCGGGACCGGCTGAAACACCGCCCCGCGCAGCTGTCCGGCGGCCAGCAGCAGCGGGTGGCCTGCGCGCGGGCCCTCGCCGCCAAGCCCGAGCTGATCTTCGCCGACGAGCCGACGGGCAACCTCGACTCACGGGCCGGGCTCGAAGTGCTCGGTTTCCTGCGCGACGCGGTGGACCAGCTCGGCCAGACGGTGGTGATGGTGACTCACGATCCCGGCGCGGCCGCCCACTCCGACCTGGTCCTCTTCCTCGGCGACGGGCGGATCGTGGACGACATGGAACGCCCGACGGCCGACACCGTCCTCGAACGCATGAAGCGGTTCGACGCCCTGCAGGCGATGGCGCCGGGTGCGCACGCGCCCACCGACAGTCCGTCCGAACAGAGCTGAGGCGGGGGTCCGCGGTGCTGAAGGCGACACTGAGGAGTTTCCTCGCGCACAAGGGCAGGCTCATGCTCTCCGCGCTCGCCGTGATCCTCTCGGTGGCGTTCGTCGCGGGCAGCCTGATCTTCTCGGACACGGTGACCCGCACCTTCGACCGGCTCTTCGCCTCCACGTCGGCCGATGTGACGGTGGAGGCGAAGGACGACCTCGACGAGGCGGTGCCGTCGGGGCAGACACCGACGGTGCCCGCGCGCCTCAAGGAGCGGGTCACCGAGGTCGCCGGGGTCGCGGACGCGCACGTCGACGCGAAGGTGCAGAACGTCACCATCGTCGACCGCGACAACGAATCCGTGGGCCCCACGACCGGTGCCCCGACCATCGCCACCAACTGGTACCCCACCGACCGCAGTCCCGTGGAGCTCACCTCGGGCCACGCCCCGCACGGCGCCGGTCAGGCGATGATCGACGCGGACACGGCCGACAAGAAGCACGTGGAGATCGGCGACACGCTCACGGTCCTCGCGCGCCCCGGCTCGTTCAAGGTCGAGATCGTCGGCATCGCCACGTTCACCACGACGAACCCCGGGGCCGCACTCGTCTTCCTGGACACACCGACCGCCCAGCGCGAGCTCCTCGGCTCGACGGACGCGGCGACGGGCATCTCGGTGACGGCCGCCGACGGCGTCTCCGACACGACCCTCAAGCACCGGATCGCCGCCGAACTGGGCTCCGGCTACGACCTGGAGACGGCCGACGAACAGGCCGACTCCGCCGCCTCCGAGCTCGGCGGCTTCCTGGACGTCATCAAGTACGTGATGCTCGGCTTCGCGGGCATCGCCGTGCTCGTGGGCATCTTCCTGATCGTCAACACCTTCTCGATGCTCATCGCGCAGCGCACCCGCGAACTGGGGCTGCTGCGCGCGCTCGGCGCCGACCGCAGGCAGGTGCGCCGTTCCGTGCTCGTCGAGGCGCTGCTGCTCGGCCTGCTCGGCTCGACGCTGGGACTCGCCGCCGGCATCGGCCTCGCCCTCGGCCTGATCGAGCTGATGGGCCTGTTCGGGATGAACCTCAAGTCCACGGAGATGGTCGTCGGCTGGGCCACTCCCGTCGCCGCGTACGTCGTCGGGGTCGGCGTCACGTTCGTCGCCGCGTACCTCCCGGCCCGGCGGGCCGCGCACGTCTCGCCGATGGCGGCGCTCGCCGACGCCGAGATCGCGGGCGTGGGGCGGCCGTTGAAGGTGCGGGCCGTCGCGGGCTCCGTCGTCGGGGCGGCCGGCGCCGCCGCGCTCGTGGGCTGCGCGCGGGCGGAGAAGACCTCGTCGGCGGCGTCCCTGCTCGGGCTCGGCATCGTCCTGACCCTGATCGCCATGGTCATCGCGGGTCCCCTCCTGGTCCGTCCGGTGATCCGGGTCCTCGGCGGCGTGTTCCCCGCGGTCTTCGGTTCGGTCGGCCGGATGAGCCAGCGCAACGCGCTGCGCAACCCGCGCCGCACGGGCGCCACGGCGGCCGCGCTGATGGTGGGGCTCGCGCTGGTCGGCGGCCTCTCGGTGGCCAGCTCCTCGATGACGAAGTCGTTCGACCGGCAGATAGACAAGACGCTCGGCGCCGACTTCGTGGTGCAGAACAGCAACTTCATGCCGTTCTCGTCGGAGATCACCGGGAAGGTCGAGGGCACCGACGGCGCGGGCCTCGTCGTGCGCCAGCGCTTCACGCCCATCGAACTGGCGCTGCCCGACGGCAAGAAGGTCGAGACCACCGCCGCGGGCTACGGCCCACGGCTCGACGACGTCGCCAAGGTCACGTACACGCAAGGGAATTCACGTGCCGCGCTCGCGGCGGGCCGGATCGGCATGGACAAGGACTTCGCGAAGAAGCACAAGGTACGTGTCGGTGACGCGCTGCCCGCGAGGTTCCCCGGCGAGCGGAACACGAAGCTGACGGTTGGCGCGCTCACCGACCAGGACTCGCCCGAGGGGTTCGGCGTGGAGGGCGGGCTGTTCCTCGGGTTCGGCACGGTCGAGAAGTACGTGCCGGGCGGCCAGGACTCCGCGCTGTACGTCAACGCGGCCGCGGGCACGGACGCGGACACCCTGCGCGAGCGCCTGGACAAGACCCTCGATCCGTATCCGCAGGTGCAGGTGCGCGACCAGGCCGACTACAAGGAGCTGATACGGCAGCAGATCGCCGTGATGCTCTACCTCGTCTACGCGCTCCTCGGGCTCGCGATCGTCATCGCGGTCCTCGGCGTGGTCAACACCCTCGCCCTGTCGGTCGTCGAGCGGACCCGGGAGATCGGGCTGCTGCGCGCCATCGGTCTCGGCCGGCGCCAGCTGCGCCGGATGATCCGCCTGGAGTCCGTGGTGATCGCGGTGTTCGGGGCGCTGCTCGGGCTCGCTCTCGGGCTGGTCTGGGGCGTCGCCGTCCAGCAGGTCCTCGCGCTGCAGGGGATGAAGGAGCTGGCGTTCCCCTGGACGACCATCGTCGCGGTGGTGATCGGCTCGGTGGTCGTCGGCCTCGCGGCGGCGCTGCTGCCCGCACTGCGCGCCTCACGCATGAACGTACTGGCGGCCATCGCGCACGAGTGAGGGGCCGGCGCACGCCGCGGGTTCCCGCATCCTGGAATTCCCACGCGCCACCGGGGCGTCCGGTGATGGGATGCCCCTATGAACGATCTTCGTATACGGGCCGCCGTGCCCGGGGACCTCGACGCGGTGCTGGCCTTCTGGAAGGACGCCGCGGAGGGCACGAGCATCAGCGACGACCGCTCCGGAGTGGAGCGGCTCGTCGCCCGCGATCCCGAGGCGCTGATCCTCGCCGAGTACGGCGGTGCGCTCGCGGGCACGGTCATCGCCGGTTTCGACGGCTGGCGCTGCCACCTCTACCGCCTCGCCGTGCATCCGGACCACCGCCGACGCGGTGTGGGCTCGGCGCTGCTCGCCGCTGCGGAGGAGCGGTTCGTACGGCTCGGCGGGCGGCGCGGTGACGCGATGGTCCTGGACCGCAACGATCTCGCCCACCACGCCTGGCGCGCGGCGGGCTACGCTCCCGAGCCGCAGTGGAGCCGCTGGGTGAAGCCGCTCAGGGCCTGAGTCGGGCGACAGACCCGAACCGCCTTTGCTCATCCTTTACCATGGTCCCATTACTCGTATCACTCGTATCGACTGAAAGGTGTGAGCGTCCGCCCATGGGCGAGCCTCCCAGTACCCGACATCGCGCATTCCTCACGCCCCTGCCTGATCATGGGACGGAGGTGACCCGATGACCGAAGTGCTCCTGCTCCTCGTGGCGCTGCTGCTCTGCCTGGCGTGCGGCGTGTTCGTCGCCGCGGAGTTCTCCCTCACGACGGTCGAGCGCAGCGAGCTCGAACGGGCCGCCGAGCGTGGCGAGCGCGGCGCCGCCGGCGCCCTCAAAGCCGTCAAGAACCTCACGTTCCAGCTCTCCGGCGCCCAGCTCGGCATCACCGTCACCAACCTGGTGGTCGGCATGCTCTCCGAGCCCTCCATCGCCAAGCTCATCGCGGGGCCGCTGCACGGCCTCGGGATACCCCGGTCGGCGGCCTCCTCGGTCGCCCTCGTGCTCGGCACGGCCCTGTCGACGATCTTCCTGATGGTCATCGGCGAGCTGGTCCCCAAGAACTGGGCGATCTCCTCGCCGCTCGCCGTCGCCAAACGGGTCGCGACGCCCCAGCGGCTCTTCAGTGCCGCGTTCCGGCCGTTCATCGCCCATCTGAACAACACCGCGAACCGTTCCGTGCGCCGCTTCGGCCTGGAGCCCACCGAGGAGCTCGCCTCCGCGCGCGGCCCCAAGGAGCTGATCGCGCTCGCTCGGCACTCCGCGAAGGAGGGCGCCCTGGAGGCGGACACCGCCGAGCTGTTCATGCGCACCCTGAACCTCGCCGACCTCACCGCGGAGAACGTGATGACGCCCCGCGTGCAGGTCGTGGCCCTGGACGTGCACGCGACCTGCGAGGACGTCGCGAACGCCACGCGCGCCACCGGCCTCTCCCGCTTCCCCGTGTACCGCGGCAACCTCGACACGGTCGTCGGCGTCGCCCACATCAAGGACATGCTCGCCGTGCCCGCCGAGCACAGGCACCGCGTATCCGTCGCCGAGCGGATGCGTGAGCCCCTGCTCGTACCGGAGACGCTGACCGTGGACCGGCTCCTGGACCGGCTCTCGGGCAAGCGCACCATGGCCGTGGTCATCGACGAGTACGGCGGCACCGCCGGTGTCGCCACCCTGGAGGACATCGTCGAGGAGGTCGTCGGCGAGGTGCGGGACGAGCACGACCCGCACGAGACGCCCGACATCGCCCCGGCAGGCACCGACGACGACGGCAGGACCGTCTACTCCGCCGACGGCGCGGCACGCACCGACCAGCTCGCACGGGTCGGCCTTCGCGTGCCCGACGGGCCGTACGAGACGCTCGCCGGGCTCGTCGCGACGGAACTCGGCCGCATCCCCGCCGTCGGTGACGGCGTCGAGGTGGGCGGCTGGCGCCTTGACGTCGTCGACGCCTCGGGGCGCCGCGCCGCCCGCGTCATGCTGCACGCCCCGTCGGCCACCGACGACCACGAGGAGGATGTCCGATGATCGCCGTCCAGTTGCTGATCGCCCTGGCGACGCTCGTCGTCAACGCCTTCTTCGTGGGCGCCGAGTTCGCTCTCATCTCCGTACGCCGCAGCCAGATCGAGCCGCACGCGGAAGAGGGGGACCGGCGCGCCAAGAGCGTGATGTGGGGCCTGCAGCACGTCTCGGCGCTGCTCGCGGCCGCGCAGCTGGGCATCACGCTGTGCACCCTCGTCCTCGGCATCGTCGCGGAACCCGCCATCGCGCACCTGCTTGAGCCGGTGTTCGACGCGGTCGGGATGCCGCACGGTCTGATCCACCCGGTCTCGTTCGTCATCGCGCTGATCGTGGCGACCTATCTGCACATGCTGCTCGGCGAGATGATCCCCAAGAACATCGCGCTCGCCGAGCCGGTGCGCTCGGCGCTGCTCCTCGGCCCGCCCCTTGTGGCGCTCGCGCGGGCGCTGCGCCCGGTGATCTTCGCGATCAACGCGTTCGCCAACGGCCTGCTGAAACTGTTGCGCGTGGAGGCGAAGGACGAGGTGTCGGCGAGCTTCTCCGACGAGGATCTCGCCCGCATGGTCAAGGACTCCGGCGACGCGGGCCTGATCGACGACCGTGCGCAGGAGCGCCTGCACGACGCGCTGGAACTGGGCCGCCGCCCCGTCAGGGACGTCGTCCTGCCGCTGGAGGACGTGGTCTACGCGCGCGTGGGCGTCACTCCGGAGAAGCTGGAGCAGCTCTCGGCCGAGTCCGGGTTCTCCCGCTTCCCCGTGGTCGACGACGGCCGTCGCATCGTCGGCTATCTGCACGTCAAGGACGCCCTGGACCGGGCGCCGCGCGACCTGCCGTTCCGGGTGCCGGAGATGCGCAAGATCGCCCAGGTGCGCGAGACCACGCCGCTGGACGACGTGCTGACCGCCATGCGCGGCAGCCGTACCCATGTGGCCGCGGTGCTCGGCGCGGACGGCCGGCTCGCCGGCATGGTCACGATGGAGGACGTGCTGCGGGAGCTCTTCGGCCTGCCCGTGTGACCCCGTCCGGCGGGCGCGGCGCGACCGGCGAGAGCTTCGCCGGCCGCGTCACACGGCGGGTTCGCCCGCGCCCGCCTTCGTGGTCGGCGGCGTCGGCTGCTCGGTGAGGCCGGGGCCCGCCGCCCCGGCCTCCGAGGCCCCGATGGCTGTCAGAACCGCGAGGGCCGCGGCCAGTCCCGCCGTGGCGAAGGCCGCTCCCCATGCCACGTCAAGGAGGCTGGTCGCCCCCGCCACCAGCACGGCGGCCAGCGCCTGCGCGAAGGTGCGGATGGCGCGTTCCGTGGTGGCCTTCCAGAAGGCTGTGGTCCACATGGCGGGCTCGCTCTCTCGTGACGACGGCGTGCCTATGGCATACCGCCGTCGCCGCACGGTGCCCAGCTCCGCCGCATTACGGAAATCGCCCCGTCCTACCACTTCTCCGCATGCGTGATACGTCAATGACCGCTTCGCTAGGGTGGATCCGTGAATCAGGAACCCCACCGGCTGAGCGACACCGAGCAGCGCGCGTGGACGGCGTACCGCCGCATGTCCCTTCTGCTCGACTCCCGGCTCGCGCGCGACCTCAGCAGGCAGAGCGGACTCTCCGAACCCGACTACTGCGTACTGTCCAACCTGCGCGCGGGACCCGGCCACCGCTGCCGCGTCAGCGAGCTCGCCCACCGCATGCTCTGGTCGCGCAGCCGCCTCTCCCACCACCTGGCCCGCATGCAGCAGCGCGGCCTCGTGGTGCGCGAGGAGTGCGAGACGGACGGCCGGGGCGCGGTGGTCGTGCTCACCCAGGAGGGGCTGCGCACGATCGACGCGGCCGCCCCGCTGCACGTGGAAGCCGTCCGCGCGCACTTCATGGACCTGCTGACGCCCGACCAGATCGAGGCGTTCGCCGACGTCGGCGAGACGGTGGTGGCCCGTCTCACGGAATCCTGGGCCCGGTGACGCCGGGCGCGGCCGGCTCCGGCGGGATACCATCACTCCCGCCATGCAGATGAATGCCAATTACACCAGTCTCGTCGCGGTGGGCGACTCCTTCACCGAGGGAATGTCGGACCTGCTGCCCGACGGCAGCTACCGCGGATGGGCCGACCTCCTGGCCGCCCGGATGGCGGCGCACACCCCCGGCTTCCGTTACGCGAACCTCGCGGTGCGGGGCAAGCTCATCGGCCAGATCGTCGACGAGCAGGTGGACGTCGCGGCCGCGATGCAGGCCGACGTGGTCACCCTGGTGGGCGGACTCAACGACACACTGCGCCCCAAGTGCGACATGGGGCGCGTGCGCGGTCTCCTCGAAGAGGCCGTCGAACGGCTCGCCCCGTCCTGCAAACAGCTCGTCCTGATGCGCAGCCCGGGACGGAACGGCCCGGTGATGCACCGGTTCCGTCCGCGCATGGAGGAGCTCTACTCCTACGTCGAGGACCTGGCGGAGCGGCACGGCGCGCTCGTCGTGGACCTCTACGGCGCGACCGTACTCGGCGACCAGCGCCTGTGGGACGTGGACCGGCTGCACCCCACCGCCGAGGGCCACCGCAGGATCGCCGAGGCCGTGTGGCAGGCGCTCGGCTACGACCCGGAGGACGACTGGCAGAGCCCGCTGCCCACCGTCGTGCCGCCGGGCTGGGCCATGCGCCGCGTCGCCGACGCCCGCTTCGCCAGGCAGCACCTCGGCCCGTGGATAGGCCGCCGCCTCACCGGCCGCTCCTCCGGCGACGGCCGCTCCCCCAAGCGCCCCGAGCTGCTGCCCTACGAGGACCCGTCCGCATAGCGGCGCGCAGCGCCCGCTCTCGTAGCTTCGAACGAACGGGGGCGTGGCGCTGGCCTGCATGAACGCCCAGTAGAATCCGTACACGTGACTGCCGCGCCTGCAAAGCCCCGTATCCCGAACGTCCTCGCCGGACGTTATGCCTCCGCCGAGCTCGCCACCCTCTGGTCGCCCGAGCAGAAGGTGAAGCTGGAGCGTCAGCTCTGGCTCGCCGTGCTGCGCGCGCAGAAGGACCTCGGGATCGAGGTTCCGGACGCCGCCATCGCCGACTACGAGCGCGTGCTCGACCAGGTCGACCTGGCCTCCATCGCCGAGCGCGAGAAGGTCACGCGCCACGACGTGAAGGCCCGCATCGAGGAGTTCAACGCCCTCGCCGGACACGAGCACGTCCACAAGGGCATGACCTCCCGCGACCTCACCGAGAACGTGGAGCAGCTGCAGATCCGGCTCTCCCTGGAGCTGATCCGCTCCCGGACCGTCGCGGTCCTCGCCCGGCTCGGCAAGCTCGCCGGTGAGTACGCCGAGCTGGTCATGGCGGGCCGCTCCCACAACGTCGCCGCGCAGGCGACGACGCTGGGCAAGCGCTTCGCGACCGGCGCCGACGAGCTGCTCGTCGCCTACCGGCGGGTGGACGACCTCCTCGGCCGCTACCCGCTGCGCGGCATCAAGGGCCCGGTCGGCACCGCCCAGGACATGCTCGACCTGCTCGGCGGCGACGCCGACAAGCTGACCGACCTGGAGCAGCGCATCGCCGGGCACCTCGGCTTCGACCGCGCGTTCACCTCGGTCGGCCAGGTCTACCCGCGCTCGCTCGACTACGAGGTCGTGACCGCCCTGGTCCAGGTGGCCTCCGCGCCGTCCTCGCTGGCCAAGACGATCCGCCTGATGGCCGGCCACGAACTGGTCACCGAGGGCTTCAAGCCGGGCCAGGTCGGCTCGTCCGCGATGCCGCACAAGATGAACACCCGCTCCTGCGAGCGCGTCAACGGCCTCACCGTCATCCTGCGCGGCTACGCGTCGATGACCGGCGAGCTGGCGGGCGACCAGTGGAACGAGGGCGACGTCTCCTGCTCGGTCGTGCGCCGTGTCGCCCTGCCGGACGCGTTCTTCGCGCTCGACGGGCTCCTTGAGACCTTCCTGACCGTGCTCGACGAGTTCGGCGCCTTCCCGGCCGTCGTCGCGCGTGAGCTCGACCGCTACCTCCCCTTCCTCGCCACCACCAAGGTCCTGATGGCCTCGGTGCGCGCGGGCGTCGGCCGCGAGGAGGCCCACGAGGCCATCAAGGAGAACGCCGTCGCCGCCGCGCTCGCCATGCGCGAGCAGGGCGCCGAGCGCAACGAACTCCTCGACAAGCTCGCCGCCGACGCGCGGATCCCGCTGGACCGCGCCGACCTTGACGGGCTGATGGCCGACAAGCTCTCCTTCACCGGCGCCGCGAGCGACCAGGTGGGCACGGTCGTCGCGCAGATCGAGGCGCTCCTCAAGGAGCACCCCGAGGCCGCGGCCTACGCGCCGGGCGCGATTCTCTGACGCTCCCCCCGTACGACGCGACGGCCCCGGGCAGGACGCCCGGGGCCGTCGCGCGTCCCGCTACAGACCCACGTCCCTGCTGCGGAAGTCCTCCAGCGATTCGCGGCGGACCAGCAGCCTGGCGTGACCCTCGGAGACGGCGACCACGGGCGGGCGGCCGACGAGGTTGTAGCCGGACGCCATCGACAGGTGGTAGGCCCCGGCGACCGGGACGGCGAGCAGGTCCCCGGGCCGCACGTCGCCGGGCAGCGGGACGTCCGAGGCGAGGATGTCGCCCGCCTCGCAGTGCCGGCCGACGACGGTGACCGGCGCGGGCCCGGCCGTGGAACGCCGCCCGACCAGGCGGGGGACGTACCGCACTCCGTAGAGCGCCGGGCGCGGGTTGTCGCTCATCCCGCCGTCCACGGCGACGAAGGTCCGCCCGCTGGTCCGCTTGACCGCGAGGACCCGGTAGAGCGCCACCCCGGCGGGGCCCGCGACGGCCCGCCCCGGCTCCACGATCAGTCGCGGCACGGGCAGCCCGGCCGCCGCACAGGCCTCGGTCAGCTCGGCCCGCACCTTGCGCCCGAGCGTGGCGATGTCGAGCGCCTCCTCGCCGGGGCGGTAGGCGATGCCGTGGCCGCCCCCGAGGTCCAGTTCGGGGAGCGTGACGCCGTGCTGGTCCTCGATCCGGGCCATCAGGCCGACCATGCGCCGCACCGCCGCGAGGAACGGCTTCTCCGTGGTGATCTGCGAGCCCAGGTGGCAGTGCAGGCCCACCAGTTCGAGCGTCGGCTGGCCGAGGATGCGGGCGACGGCGTGCTGGGCGGAGCCGTCCGTGATGGACAGGCCGAACTTCTGGTCGTCGGTGCCCGTCCGGATCTTGGCGTGCCCACCGGCCGCGATGCCCGGCACCACCCTGACAAGGACCTTCTGCCGACTGCCCGGTGGCACGGCCGCGGCCAGGCGGGCGATCTCCGACGCGCTGTCGATGACGATCCGCCCCACCCCGAGCCGCAGGGCCGCCTGCAGGTCCTGGGGGCTCTTCGCGTTGCCGTGCAGCACGATGCGGTCCGCGGGGAAGCCCGTCGTGACGGCCAGCTCCAGCTCACCGGCCGAGCACACGTCGAGGCCGAGGCCCTCCTCGTGCATCCAGTGCGCCATGGCGCGGCAGAGGAACGCCTTGGCGGCATAGAGCACCTCGCCGTCCGGGAAGGCGCGCAGGTACGCGCGGCAGCGGGCGCGCACGTCCCCTTCGTCGACGAGGTAGGCGGGGGTGCCGAAGCGCTCGGCGATCCCGGTGAGCGGCACGCCGCCCACGGCGAGGTCGTCGCGGGCGAGCCGGGTGGTGGAGGCGGGCCAGACGGACAGGTCGTCCTCGTGCCCGGTGGCGGCTTCGGCCGGGGCCGGGGCGGCCACGGGGACCGCGGGGGCCGGCACGGCCGGGAGCGGGGGTACGCGCAGTGTGGTCATGTTCGCTTCTCTCTTCGCCTCGGCCTGAGCCGATTCAGCCGACCTGAGCCGATTCAGTCGGTCTCAGCCGATCCACAGGGCCAGGGCGCCCGCCAGGGCCGCCGCGCCGGTCACCCGCAGGGCGCCCGCCGTCCTCGGGTCGCGGAACCGCCGGACGGCGGCGTACCGCTCGCCGGGCCGTACCGGCCGCGGGCCGACGGGGTGTGCGGCGAGCCGCGGGTCGACGGTGACCTCGGCGACGCCGAGCGGCTCGGTGAGCGAGCGCAGCGCCGGTTCGGAGAGCCTGATCCACGGCTGCCGGGAGCCGAGCGCGGCGCTCAGCAGCTCCGCGGTGGTGAAGGCGACGGCGGTGCGCCCGCCGACGGGGGTGCGGAACAAGCGGGCCACCCAGCCCGCGGGTCCCGGCCGGACGGGGACGAACAGCGGTCCGGCCGGGCCGGGTTCACAGGGCTCGGGGTCCTCGCCGCACGGGAGCTCTGCCATGGGATTCCTCCAGAGGAGACAGCAGGGAAGCCGGAAGCCGGTCACCCCGGACGCAGGGATGCCGGGCACGGCACCGCGGGTCCGGTGGAGCCCCGCGGCATACGGTGACGTTATGCCCGGCACACGGTGCCAACCGACCCTCCATGACGCGACGTTGACGCATCGATGCCGTCCTCTGACGCGATGACGACGCGCGGGGCCTCCACTCGTTCGGGTCGGGTCAAAGTCGATGAGACGCTCTTGCAGTCCGCGGGCGCGGGACAGTTGGATGTCCGGCGGAGCGGGAACCCGGCGCCGAGGCAGCCGACCGCCGGTCACGGCCCTGCCGACCGGTGCCCGTTTTCACCCGAAGGCCTCACTCCGCAGGAGCCGCTGATGATCGAGCTTCCCCCGCACCACCTGCCCGCCGTGCCCCGCTGGTTCGCTCCCGGTACACCGGGGCCGGGCTCCCTGCCCGAGCACGTCGCGGCCGTCGGCACCGGGCGCTGGTGGGCCGACCGTGCGCTCGACCCCCGGGCCGTGGCGGTCTCGTGCGCGGGCCACGTGCTGCTGCGCGGCGACGCCAGGAGTGTCGCCCCGGACCTCCTTGCCCCTTTCGCGCACAGCCATGTCGAGGCGCCCGACCGTTTCCTGCCGGTGCTCGGCGCCGCCTTCGACCGGCTCGTACCGGCCGAGCGGATGGTGTACGTACATCGCGAACAGACCGACCCGCCCCGGCCGCCCCGGGGCGTGACCGTCCGCCGCCTGACGCCCGACGACGCCCCCGCGCTGGCCGCCCTCTCCGCCGACTCGTCCTGGATCCACGACAGCTGGGGCGGCCCTGAGGGCCTCGCCGCCTCCGGGCACGGCTGGGGTGCGGTCGACCGTAGCGGTCAGATCGCCGCCGTGGCCTGCAGCTACTTCACGGGCGAGGTGTACGAGGACGTCGCGGTGCTCACCGTCCCCGAGCGTCGCCGCGAGCGCCTCGCCCTGGCCTGTGTGACGGCCCTGTGCGCGGACGTCACCGCGCGCGGCCGCACCGCGAGCTGGTCCTGCGCCCGGGACAACCGGCCCAGTCGGCTGCTGGCCTGGACGGCAGGTTTCCGGCTGCACCGGGAGTACGTCCAGTACGTCACGGGCAAGCCCGTCGCCCGCCCCCGGCAGACCACGCCGACGGGTGGCTCGACGCCCTCGGCAATCACTAGCCCTCTGCTCGATCGAGATCAAGAGCGATCAGAAGAGGGCAAGGTCACAGCCCGCGATGGCACCGCGTGCCATGGATTGCGCCCTAGCATCGGGGCATGACGGTCCTGCCTGACGACGGGCTTTCGCTGGCCGCCGAGTTCCCTGACGCAACCCATGAGCAGTGGCACCGCCTTGTCGAAGGCGTGCTGCGCAAGTCGGGTAAAGACGTATCGGGCCCGGCCGCCGAAGAAGCGCTGTCCACCGCTCTCGAGGACGGGCTCATCACCCGCCCCCTGTACACCGCCCGCGACGCCGCGTCCGATGTCGGACATCCCGGCTTTGCCCCCTTCGTACGGGGTGGCACGGCCGGGGGCAGCGCGGCCACGGGCTGGGACGTGCGGCAACGCCACGCGAGCACCGACCCCGCCCGGACGAACGAGGCCGTACTCGCGGACCTGGAGCACGGCGTCACCTCGGTGTGGCTGGGCGTCGGCGCGAACGGTGTCCCGGTGTCGGCTCTGGCGTCGGCCCTGCGGGGCGTCTATCTCGACCTCGCCCCCATCGCGCTCGACGCGGGCGCGGAATTCGTCCCCGCCGCCCGCGCGTTGCTCGGCCTGTACGAGACGGCGGGCGTCCCCGACGCGTCGGCACGCGGCACGCTCGGCGCGGACGTCCTGGCCCACGAGGCCCGTACGGGCGAGGCGTTGGATCCGGCCGGGGCCGTGGAGCTCGCACAGCTGTGTGCGCGGCGGTACCCCGGACTGCGGGCGCTCGCGGTGGACGCGCTGCCCTACCACGAGGCGGGCGGCTCGGCGGCACAAGAGCTGGGCGCCTCGCTCGCCACCGGCGTCGCCTACCTGCGAGACCTGACTGCGGCCGGGCTCCCCGTCGACGAGGCCTGCGCCCAGCTGGAGTTCCGCTACGCGGCGACCGCGGACCAGTTCCTGACCATCGCCAAGCTCCGCGCGGCGCGGCGCCTCTGGGCCCGCGTGGCCGAGGTGTGCGGGGCCCCCGCGGCGGGCTCACAGCGCCAGCACGCGGTGACGTCATCGGTGATGATGACCCGTCGTGACCCGTGGGTGAACATGCTGCGCACGACAGTGGCCTGCATGGCGGCGGGCGTCGGGGGCGCCGACGCCGTCACCGTACTGCCGTTCGACCACTCGCTTGGCCTGCCCGACGCGTTCGCGCGCCGGATCGCCCGCAACACGTCGACGATCCTCATCGAGGAGTCGCACCTCGCGCGCGTCATCGACCCGGCGGGCGGCTCCTGGTACGTGGAGCGCCTCACCGACGAACTCGCTCAGGCGGGCTGGGAGTTCTTCCAGGAGATCGAGCGCGCGGGCGGCCAGGCGGCGGCCCTGCGCTCCGGAATGATCGGCGAACGCCTCGCGGCCACCTGGGCCGAGCGCAGCAAGAAGCTCGCCAAGCGCCGCGAGCCCATCACCGGCGTCAGCGAGTTCCCCCAGCTCACCGAGCGTCCCGTGGAGCGCGATCCGGCGCCGTCCGGGCCCTCCGGCGGTCTGCCCCGGGTGCGCCGCGACGAGGCGTACGAAGCGCTGCGCGCCCGCTCGGACGCGCACCTGGCGCGGACCGGCGCGCGGCCCCGGGTGTTCCTCGCCGCGCTCGGCCCGGCCGCCGCGCACACCGCGCGGGCCACCTTCGCCGCGAACCTCTTCCAGGCGGGCGGCATCGAGGCCGTGCACCAGCCGGCGTCGGTGGATCCCGAATCGGCCGCCGAGGCCTTCGGAGCCAGTGGCGCGAGCGTCGCGTGTCTGTGCTCGAGCGACGCGCTCTACGCCGAACAGGCCGACGCGGTCGCGCAGGCCCTCAAGTCGGCGGGCGCGGAGCGGGTCTTCCTGGCCGGGCGCGGGGAGTACGCCGGTGTCGACGCGTACGTCTTCGCGGGCTGTGACGCCGTCGCCGTGCTCTCCTCCACCCTCGACCGCATGGGAGTGGCGTAATGCGGATCCCCGACTTCTCCTCCATCGACCTGGGTCCCGGCGCGGGCGCCGAGGGTTCCCACGAGCAGTGGCGCACGGCGGTGAAGGAATCCACCGGCCGGTCCGAGAGCGACCTGCTGTGGGAGACGCCCGAGGGCATCGCGGTCAAGCCGCTGTACACCGGGGCCGACGTGGAAGGCCTCGACTTCCTCGGGACGTACCCGGGTGTCGCGCCGTACCTACGCGGCCCCTACCCGACGATGTACGTGAACCAGCCCTGGACGATCCGGCAGTACGCGGGATTCTCCACCGCCGAGGAGTCCAACGCCTTCTACCGCCGCAATCTCGCGGCCGGGCAGAAGGGCCTCTCGGTCGCCTTCGACCTGCCCACGCACCGCGGTTACGACAGTGACCACCCGCGGGTGACGGGCGACGTCGGCATGGCGGGCGTCGCCATCGACTCGATCTATGACATGCGTCAGCTCTTCGACGGCATTCCGCTGGACAAGATGACCGTGTCGATGACGATGAACGGCGCGGTGCTTCCCGTACTCGCGCTCTACATCGTGGCCGCCGAGGAACAGGGCGTACCGCCCGAGAAGCTGGCCGGGACCATCCAGAACGACATTCTCAAAGAGTTCATGGTCCGCAACACCTACATCTATCCGCCGAAGCCCTCGATGCGGATCATCTCCGACATCTTCGCGTACACCTCGCAGAAGATGCCGCGCTACAACTCCATCTCGATCTCCGGCTATCACATCCAGGAAGCGGGTGCGACGGCCGACCTGGAGCTCGCGTACACGCTCGCCGACGGCGTGGAGTACCTGCGCGCGGGGCAGGAGGCGGGCCTGGACGTCGACGCGTTCGCGCCGCGGCTCTCCTTCTTCTGGGCGATCGGCATGAACTTCTTCATGGAGGTCGCCAAGCTCCGCGCGGCGCGCCTGCTGTGGGCCAAGCTGGTCAAGCAGTTCGACCCGAAGAACGCCAAGTCCCTCTCGCTGCGCACCCATTCGCAGACGTCCGGCTGGTCGCTGACCGCGCAGGACGTGTTCAACAACGTCACGCGCACCTGCGTCGAGGCGATGGCGGCGACCCAGGGCCACACCCAGTCCCTGCACACGAACGCCCTGGACGAGGCGCTCGCCCTGCCGACCGACTTCTCCGCGCGCATCGCCCGCAACACCCAGCTCCTGATCCAGCAGGAGTCGGGCACGACGCGGACCATCGACCCGTGGGGCGGCAGCGCGTACGTCGAGAAGCTCACGTACGACCTGGCACGCCGTGCCTGGCAGCACATCGAGGAGGTCGAGGCGGCGGGCGGCATGGCGCAGGCCATCGACGCGGGCATCCCGAAGCTGCGCGTCGAGGAGGCCGCGGCGCGCACGCAGGCCCGCATCGACTCGGGGCGCCAGCCGGTCATCGGCGTCAACAAGTACCGGGTGGACAGCGACGAGCAGATCGAGGTCCTCAAGGTCGACAACTCCTCGGTGCGCAGCCAGCAGATCGCCAAGCTGCGGCGGCTGCGCGCGGAGCGCGACGAGACGGTCTGCCAGGACGCGCTGCGCGCGCTGACCGCGGCTGCCCGGCGCGGGCCCGGCCAGGGCCTCGAGGGCAACCTGCTCGCGCTCGCGGTGGACGCGGCCCGCGCGAAGGCCACGGTCGGTGAGATCTCCGACGCACTGGAGAGTGAGTACGGGCGGCACGCGGGCCAGATCCGTACGATCTCCGGTGTGTACCGCACCGAAGCAGGCCAGTCCCCGTCCGTCGAGCGGACCCGTACGCTCGTGGACGCGTTCGACGAGGCGGAGGGGCGCAGGCCGCGCATCCTGGTCGCCAAGATGGGCCAGGACGGCCACGACCGCGGCCAGAAGGTGATCGCCAGCGCCTTCGCCGACCTGGGCTTCGACGTCGACGTCGGCCCGCTGTTCCAGACCCCCGCGGAGGTCGCGCGCCAGGCCGTCGAGGCGGACGTGCACATCGTCGGCGTCTCCTCGCTCGCGGCGGGCCACCTCACCCTGGTGCCCGCGCTGCGCGAGGAGCTCGCCGCCGAGGGCCGCGCCGACATCATGATCGTGGTGGGCGGGGTGATCCCGCCGCAGGACATCGACGCCCTGCACGAGGCGGGCGCCACCGCCGTCTTCCCGCCCGGCACGGTCATCCCGGACGCGGCGTACGACCTGGTGAACCGACTGGCGGCCGATCTCGGCCACGAACTGTGAGCCGGTGAGCGCCGACCCATGCCTGTGACGATCGACATCGACACGTATGCGAAGGGCGTCCTCGACGGGAAGCGCGCGTTCATCGCGCGCGCCATCACCCTCGTCGAGTCGACCAGGCCGCAGCACCGGGCGCTGGCGCAGGAGTTGCTGACCGAGCTGCTTCCGCACAGCGGGCGGGCGCGGCGGGTCGGCATCAGCGGGGTGCCGGGCGTCGGCAAGTCCACGTTCATCGACGCGCTCGGCACGATGCTCACCTCGCTCGGGCACCGGGTCGCGGTGCTCGCCGTCGACCCGTCGTCCACGCGGACGGGCGGCTCCATCCTGGGCGACAAGACCAGGATGGAGCGGCTCTCGCTGGATCCGGCGGCCTTCGTCCGGCCTTCGCCCTCCGCGGGCACGCTGGGCGGGGTCGCCAAGGCGACCCGGGAGTCGATCGTGGTGATGGAGGCCGCGGGGTACGACGTGGTGCTCGTGGAGACCGTGGGCGTCGGGCAGTCGGAGACCGCGGTCGCGAACATGGTCGACACGTTCCTGCTGCTGACCCTCGCCCGCACCGGCGACCAGCTGCAGGGCATCAAGAAGGGCGTCCTTGAGCTCGCGGACGTGATCGCCGTGAACAAGGCGGACGGCCCGCACGAACGGGACGCACGCTCGGCGGCGCGGGAACTGGCGGGCGCGCTGCGGCTCATGCACCCGGCCGACGCCGCGTGGACGCCTCCGGTGCTGACCTGCAGTGCCCGCGAGTCCAGCGGCCTCGACACCCTCTGGGAGCGGATCGAGCAGCACCGTACGCTGCTCGACTCGACCGACCGGCTCGCCGCCAAGCGCCGCGACCAGCAGATCGACTGGACGTGGGCGATGGTGCGGGACGAGTTGCTGGGCAGGCTCCGGGACAGCCCCGCCGTGCGCGGCGCCACCCCCGATCTGGAGCGGCGCGTGCGGGAGGGTACGTTGACGGCCACCTCGGCCGCCGAGCAGATCCTCGACGCGTTCCAGGGCGACCGCCCCGCGACGCGCCCCACGTGAACGGAGCCACCCGCACCATGAACGCCACGCCCGACGACGCCCCCGTCCTGCTGCGCCGCGAAGGCCGTGCCGGGCACCTCGTCCTGAACCGGCCCCGCGCCATCAACGCCCTGAACCACGCGATGGTCCGGATCATCCAGGACGCCCTCGACGCGTGGGAGCGCGACGAGTCGGTGGCGACGGTGGTGCTCACCGGCGCCGGGGAGCGGGGGCTCTGCGCGGGCGGTGACATCCGTTCGGTCCACGACGACGTCCGGGCGGGGCGCGCGGCGGTGGCGGCCACGTTCTGGCACGACGAGTACTGCCTCAACGCCCGGATCGCCCGCTGTCCGAAGCCGTACGTCGCCGTCATGGACGGCATCGTGATGGGCGGCGGCGTGGGGGTGTCGGCGCACGGGAGCGTGCGGGTGGTCACCGAGCGCTCCCGGGTGGCGATGCCGGAGACCGGCATCGGCTTCGTGCCCGACGTGGGCGGCACCTATCTGCTCACCCGCGCCCCCGGCGAGCTCGGCACCCATCTCGCGCTGACGGGGGCGGCGGTGGGGGCGGGCGACGCGCTGCTGTGCGGCCTCGCCGACCACCACGTAGCGTCGGAGCGGCTCGGGGAGTTCACCGCGGCGCTCGCCGACGCCGACGCGGCCGACGTCGTACGGGAGTTCGCGGCCGAGGCGCCCGAGGGTGAGCTCGCCGGGCACCGGGAGTGGATCGACCACTGCTACGCCGCGGACTCCGTCGAGGAGATCGTCGACCGGCTGTACGCGGCCGGGGACCGGCACGCGAAGGAGGCCGCCGAGACGCTCCTGGCGAAGTCCCCGACCTCCCTGAAGGTCACGCTCGCCGCGCTGCGCCGGGCCCGGGAACTGCCGTCCCTCGAGGCCGTCCTGGAACAGGAGTACCGCGTCTCCTGCGCCGCGCTCGCCTCCCCCGACCTGGTCGAGGGCGTCCGCGCCCAGGTGGTCGACAAGGACCGCAGGCCGCGCTGGTCGCCCGCGGACCTCGCACAGGTGACCGACGCCGATGTGGCCCGCTTCTTCGAGCCGACGGGCCGGGGCGGACTCGCCTTCTCCGGTTAGCCGATGGCACGGTCAGCCGACGGCATCGGCCGGGTGCCGTTCCGGGGGCTGGGCGCAGCCGCCGCGGGGCACAGGGCGAAGAGCCGGGTGAGCGGGTGGAAGCGGTAGCGTCCGGGCGCCCGTGACTCCAGGAGCTGCACGTCGACCAGCTGCTCCAGAATCGCCTCGGTCGCCGACGGCGCCGCGCCGGTCGCCTGTGCCGCCTGTGCCACCGTCAGGTCGCCCTGCCGCGCCGCCAGTTGCGGGAGCACGAGGGCCGCGGCCCGGCCGGTGGCGCCGCGGGCGAGCAGCTCCCGGTGGTTGGCGGCCATGGCCTCGTGCATGTCCAGATCCGCGAAGGAGAGTTCCGCCAGACGGCGCGCGGGGTCCGCGAGCCGGTCGGCGAGTTCCCGCACCGGCCACCGCGGGCGTGCCGCGAGGCGCGCGCCCGCGATGCGCAGGGCCAGCGGCAGGTGACCGCAGTGGCGCGCGATCGTCTCCGCGGCCCCGCGTTCGGCGGCCAGCCGCCCCGGCCCCGCCCAGAGGTCGAGCACCGCGACGGAGGCGGGGGGCGGCAGCGGCGTGAGGTGGAGATGGCTGGCGCCGTTCAGGGTGGCGAGGACTCCCCGGCTGGTGACGAGGACCGTACAGCCGCGGGCCGCCGGCAGGAGGGGACGCACCTGGGCCGCGTCCAGGGCGTTGTCGAGGACGATCAGCACCCGTCGCTCGGTGAGCAGGGTGCGGTAGGCCGCCGCCGCGTCGGTCGCACCGGCCGGATGGGGCCGCGGCGCACCCAGCGCACAGAGGAACCGCCGCAGGACGACCGCGGGCGGTACGGGGCGTTCGTCGCGGCGTGAGCCCCGCAGATCGGCGTAGAGCTGGCCGTCGGGGAACCGTTCGCCGAGCCGGTGGGCCGCGTGCACGGCGAGTGCCGACTTCCCGACACCGCCGGGACCGTCGAGCGCGACGACGACGGGCCCGCCGCCCCGCGGCGCCGGGCGGAGCTGGTCGAGCGCGGCCAGCTCCTCGCCGCGGCCCGGGAGTCCGGGGATGTCCGCGGGCAGTTGGCGGGGGGCGGCCGGCCGGAGCCGGGGCCCGTCCGGTCCTGGCTCCGCCGCACGGCCGCCCGCGGCCGCGCGGGCCCGGCGCGCCTCCTCCACCCGGTCCCGGGCCGTCGCCAGCTCCCGCAGCTCGCGCCCGGTGGCGCCGAGCAGTTGGACCAGTACGTCGAAGCGGTCGGTGGGCGGCAGCGTCTTGCCCGCGAAGTAGTCGCCGATCACCCCGTGCGCCCAGCCCGTCCGCTTCGACAGCTCGCGGTAGGTGAGCTGCGCGCCGCCGTCCCTGCGCGCGGCGCGTCGGCGCAGTGACCGCAGCACCACGGCCAGTCCTTCGGCCGTGTCCACGGATTCGACCGGGCAGACACCAGCGGTCGCCTCCCCCAGTACCCCGTTCGGCGGGTGCCCCGCCGCTCGCGTCACTCCTGGCACCGTACGCATCCCCCGTAGCGGCCCGGGCCGGGCCGTCCCCTGGGGACGTGGCCTGACCGAAGCCATCCGGACCTGTCCGGTGGTGCCCGGTTTCGAGGCCGCCCCCGGGGGGTGCGTTGCGAGCATCCATCTACCGCTCGGATCCCGCGTTGCGACGACCGGGCACCGCACCGGCTGTCACCACGGCATTCGTGGAATGCCGCCCGCCGGTTTGGTGCGGCTTCCTGTCGGACGCCGATCACGGGCGTCGAACACCGTACGACCAACAACGGACAATAAAGGAGACAGGACTCATATGAGTAGTGTCTGCAACAAAAAGGCACCCAATCTGCCCGATAGCAGCGTGTCCGACCAGTCGCTCTACGAGCGCGTGGACGGCCCCGTCGCCACCGGTTCTGCCCACTTCATGCGGGCGGGCGGTGAGCTTCACCTGATGCACGCCGACCTGGAGCTGAACGACGTGCGCCAGGCCGGTCTGCGGGTCCGCTGTGCGGCCGCCGCGGTACAGGCAGGTCTTGTGGAGTACCGCGCCTCGCACCTGATCGCCCAGGAGCTCGGCTTCTACCCGGTCCACGACGAGCGGCTGCGGGTCGCGGGAGGCGGGACCGCCGCGGTGCGCGAGACGCTCGGCGCCGCCCGGGAGGCAGGTCTCGTCCAGCTGGACGAGACCGCCGTCGAAACCGTCGCGCGCCGCTACGAGACGGGCGGGGACGAGGTGGCGTTCAGCCACTTCATCGCCGAGCTGACCGAGTTCTCGGCGGACCTCGACGACTTCGCGGCACGGACCGCTGACACGCGCCCCGCCGACTGGCAGCGCCTTGCCTGGCAGCTCCTCAGCACGTTCGACCGCATCCGCATCTACGGACAGGCATTGGCCGTCATCAACATCCTCGGCATGACTCCCCACGCCGTCGCCGGCGCCGGAGACGAAAGGAGCAACAGGATATGAGCGCAGTCTGCAACAAGGCCCTCAGCCTCAGCGAGGAGGGCCTGCGCGACAAGAAGGCACTCGCGCAGACCGCGGGCGGCGAACTGACCGCGGCCACCGGCGAACTGTGCCGGGCGATCGAGCTCGCCGAGCACGGCGACAGCCTCGACGGTGCCGCCGTGTACGCCGGGGCGGCCCGTGACCGGCTCGACGGAGCCGCCGGGATGCTGGCGGAGGTGGCCGACATTCTGGCGTCGGGCACCCTCACTCAGGAGACCGCCGCGTGGTACCGCGGCCTCGACTACGACCGGCTCTACCGTGCGGGCATCAGCCTCGGCGAGGTGCCGCACGCGGTCGAGCTGTGGCAGGAGTTCGCCCACCAGGCCGCGACGGGTGGCCCGGTCGGCATCTGCCACGACATGCGCGAGCGCACTCTTGCCGTGGCCGCGCTCATCAGTGAGTGGCTGGAGCGGGCCGACGACCGGGCCGCCAACGCGCTGCTGCGGATGCAGTCCGCGATGGCCGACCTGGCCGCGTACTCGCAGCTGATGGCCTTCGCCAACAAGGTGGAGCCCAGGGACCCGGCGTGGCTGGTGCCGCAGGGCGCTGCCGCGTAGTAGTCCGTACGCAGAACGAAGGAGCGCCGGCCGAGGCCGGCGCTCCTTCCCTGTGCCGTCAGGTGCGCTCAGCGATAGGCGCGCGCCTGAAGGCCGTACATCTGCGCGTAGAGACCGCGCCGTGCCAGCAACTCCTCGTGCCGGCCCGTCTCCACGACCCGCCCGCGGTCGAGTACGACGATGAGGTCGGCGCCGCGTACGGTCGAGAAGCGGTGCGAGACCAGCAGCGTGACCGTGCCCGGCCGGGTGCCGTCGGGGCCGGTGCCGCGCGCCGCGTCCATGTGCCGTTCGAAGATGGCGTGCTCGGTCTCCGCGTCGAGGGAGGCGGTCGGCTCGTCCAGGATGCGCAGCAGCGGGGCCCGGCGCATGAGGGCCCGCGCGAGCGCCAGCTTCTGCCACTGGCCCGTCGACAGGTCGACCCCGTGGTCCCAGCGGCTGCCGAGCTGGGTTTCCGGGCCGTCCGGCAGGGATCCGGGCAGGTCGGCGGCGCCGGCCCGGCCGAGGGCGTCGAGGACGGCCCGCGGGTCCGCGAGGTTCGGCAGGTCCCCGGCACCGACCGCCTCGCGGAGCGTCAACTCGAAGCGTACGAAGTCCTCGAAGGCGGCGCCGAGCCGCTCGCGCCAGGCCTCCGGGGCGAGGGCGTCGAGCGGGGTGCCGTCGACCGTGATCCGGCCCAGCGTCGGCTCGTACATCCGGCACAGCAGTTTCACGAGGGTGGATTTTCCGGAGCCGTTCTCACCGACCAGGGCCACCACTCCCTCGGCCGGCAGGCACAGTCCGACGTCGTGCAGCACGGTCCTGGATGTGCCCGGATACCTGAAGGAGAGCCCTTCGAGAGCTATGCCCTGGCGCAGCGTCGACGGCAGCAGCGGCCGGGCGGAAGGGACGGAGCTGTCGGAGGACGCGGGCCGCCTCGGCGTGAGGCTCGCCCGGTCCGCGTACGCGCGCAGCCAGCGCAATCGCTCGGCGCTCTGCAGGAGTTCGGCGACCGCCCCCGTGGCCTGCACGAGTCCGCCGACGTGGCCGGTGAACCGGCCGGTCAGCACGACCGCGAGCAGGACGGCGCCGAGCCCGGTGTGCCCGGTCACCGCGAGGTGCACCACGAAGGCGACCGCGCCCACCAGACCGAGCGAGTTGAGCGCTCCGGACGCGCAGCCGATCGCGGCGACCCGCCAGTGCGCCCGGCTCATCACGCGGTCCGCCCGGTGCCGCAACGCGCCCGCCCTGGCGCAGAGGTCGTCCCCTGCGTCGAAGACGCGCAACTCCTTGCCCGCCGCGGGTGAGGTGGCGAGACGGGTCAGTCGCACGGCGAGCCGGTAGTCGGCCGCCGTGTCGTCCTGGGCCCGAGCGATGCCCCCCCGGGCGGAGATCTGCAGGCGCAGGGCAACGGCCCCGACCAGCGGCAGTACCAGGAGCAGGGGGTGGACGGTGGCCAGGAGCGCGGCGGTGACCAGGAAGCCGCCGAGCTGTTCGAGCAGGTTGAGCACCCAGTTGAGCAGAGCGCCCATGGCCAGGGTCCGGTTGCGCAACAGATGCAGACGGTCCTGGAACGCGGGCGACTCCTGGTGGCGCAGCCCGGGGATGCCCGCGGCGAGCCGGGCCAGCAACCGGTCGAAGGCGAAGCCCACGCGTTCGCTGAGCCCGATCCTGGCCCCGACGGCCGCAAGCTCGACCGCCTCCCATACGCCGAGGCTCACCACGAGCAGGAGCGCGGCGGTCAGCGTGGGCTGCAGCAGTCCTTCGTTCGCACCTTCGGCCATGGCCCGCAGCCACCAGGCCTGCAGCGCCGCGAGACCGGCCGCGGCGGGCACGAGCAGCAGCCCGAGGACGGCCATCCTCCAGGACTCCCGGAAGGATCCGAGGACGAGGGTGCGCAGGGCGTCGAGCACGCCGCGGCGGCGGCCCCCGGGTGCCGCCGCACTGTCGAAGGGGCCGGGATCGTCCGGTGGCCCGGTCGGCGCCGCCACCGGTGTCTCTACTGGTGCACGTGGTGCACGTGGTGCACGGGCGGTCACGGCATCGTCCCGGGCACCGTCGAGGTCGGTCTCGCTGTCGTCGAACCGGCCTGCCTGCAACCGGTACATCCGGGCGTACCTGCCGTTCCGCGCCATCAGTGCGTCGTGCGTTCCGCTCTCCACGATCCGCCCGCCGTCCAGCACCTGGATGAGCTGGGCCTTGCGCACGCCCGAGAAGCGGTGGGAGACGAGGATCGTGGTGGCGCCCCGACTCACCGTCAGGAAGCGGTCGAAGAAGGCGGCCTCCGACCTGGCGTCGAGGTGCGCGGTGGGCTCGTCAAGCACGAGTACGGCTCCCGACCGCGCGGCCAGCAGCGCGCGGGCGAGCGCGACGCGCTGCCACTGGCCCGCGGACAGGTCGACGCCGCCCGCGAACTGCCTGGACAGGACCGTGTCCCAGCCCGCTTCGAGCGTGCGGAGCAGCTCCGTGCCGCCCGCCAGCTCCAGGGCTTGCTCCAGTTCGTACGCGTCGCCGCTGATTTCCGTGGCGCCGATCGCCACGTTGTCGCGCAGGGACAGCGGGTACTTCACGAAGTCCTGGAAGACGACGGAGATGCCGCGGCGCCACTGCCGCGCGTCGCACTCCCGCGCGTCCGCGCCGTCCGCCGTGATGCGCCCGGCGTCCGGCTCGTACAGCCGCGCGAGGAGTTTGACGAGGGTCGTCTTGCCTGCTCCGTTCGCCCCGACGAGTGCGACGGACGTGCCCGCCGGTATCTCCAGGTCGAGCCCGCGGAGCACGGGCTCGTCGGCGCCGGGATAGGTGAAGTCCACGGACTCGAAGGCGATACGGCGGTTCGTCGCCGGGGGACGGACGCTCCCCGGCCCCGCGGGGCGGGCCTCCTCGGCCCCCTCGGCACGCTCGACCCCCTCGGCCGTCCCCCGCCGCTCCAGTGCGGCGAGCGACCGCAGCCCAAGCAGCGCGTCCCGCACCATGAGGTCCTCGTCGCCGATCCAGCCGAGCGCGGGCACGGCGAGGGCCGCCTGGGCGCTGATCACGAGCTGGGTGAGCCCCAGGTCGCCGTGCGCGGCGCCGAAAGCCGCGTATCCGAGGACCACGCCCTCCGCGAGGACCACGAACCCCACCGTCCCGCAGGCGCGCCGCGCGGCCGTCCTGCGCGTGGCCCAGACCTTGGCCATGCCCGACTGCCAGACCGCCGTCATCCGGTCGGCGAGCCAGTCGCCGAGCCCGAAGACGCGGACCTCCTTGGCGGGTTCGGGGTCCACGGCGAGCGACCGCAGATAGGCCGCCCGCCGGATCACCGCGCTCGCTTCCTCCATGCTGCCGTGCACCTGGCGTGCCAGTCGCAGATAGGCGCGGTAGGTCAGCACCGCCGCGAGCCCGAGCAGCGGCGGCGCCCACCAGGCCAGCGGCGCGAGGAGGAGGAGCAGACCGATGCCTTCGATCCTGGGGCGCACGATCTCGGGCAGCAGAGCGGCGAGTTGGTCGGGCCGGGTGCCCGGCTCGGTGGCAAGGCGCAGGGTGTCGGCGTAGCCCGGCTCCTCCAGGTGTCCGATGCCGCCCGGGGCGGTGGCGGCGGCAAGGACGCGGTCCTCCACGACGCCGGCCGCCCGCACCCGCAGCACCGCCGCGAGCCCGCTCTCCACCGCGCGCAGTCCCGTGCGGGCGAGGGTGAGCGCACCGAAGACGGTGAGTACGGTCAGGACGTGTCGCGCCTCCGCCGAGCCTGCGCCCTCCCGCACGGCTCCGGGCAGCGCGCCCACGAGCCGTCCGGTCGCGACCGTGATGAGCGGCCCTGTGAGCGCCCCGCAGATCACGGTCACGGCGAGCGCGGCCGTGTGCCGGGGGCCCGCTCGCCACAACAGCCTTACCGCCGCGGTCCATTCCTGCCACGTACGCATACCGGCCTCCTGAGCCGCGCGCCGACGTCGGAGGCACGATGCTCACAGAGGAGCGGCGGCACCCAAGGACGGTCCCGGTCGCGACCGGACGCTGCCGGTCGGCAGCCGGTCGGCAGCCGGTCGGCAGCCGAAAGCGGCCTACGGCGGGTCCGTCTCCGTGACCACGGCGAGCAGCTGGAAGGGCAGTTCCTTGTCCCACTGGGCGACACCGAGGGCTATCCAGCGGCCGTCCGCCCGCCACAGATGGAGGTCGGGCACGGCCGAGCTCAACTGCGCCCACGGCTCAGGTATCTCCTCGCTCTCGTGGACCTCCTCCCCAGCCTCCCTCTGCACCGCATGCACCGCATGCACCGCGCCCGTGGCGCGTTCGAAGAGGCTGGCCAGGCTGAATCTCTGCGGCGGCCCCCAGCGATCGGCGAGGAGCACGGTCAGTGCCTCGCGCTCCGCCTCGTACTGTTCCTCGGTGGCCTCTCGGAGCGTGCCGTCGTCCTCCCAGAACGAGCCGCTCGTCAGTAACTCGGCCAGGTGGAAGCCGGGGCCCTCACTGCCGCACTCCGACCTGCCGTGCTCCGCGGGGAACTCCCGGGAGCGCAGCAGGTCGATCGCGGCGAGATGCTGTGCGGTGCTCATGGTCTCCAGTAAAGCGGCCGCCACTGACAACGCGTCACGCGTCGCGGCGCCGCACCGCCCACCAGCCTGCGAGGAGCGCGGCGACGGCCCACGCGGCGCACACCGCAAGTCCGGCCCACGGGCCGAGTGTCCCGCTCGGAGCCTCGTGCAGAACCTGCTGACCCGCCTGGTCCGGCAGGAATTCCGCGACACCGCTCGCCACGTCGCCGACCACGAAGGACACGATCAGGGTGAAGGGGATGAGGATGCTCAGTACGGCGACTCCGCTGCGCAGCACCGCGGTCAGGCCCGCGGCGAGGAGAGCCATGAGGGCCAGATGGACACCGCCTCCGACGCAGGCCCGCACGGCCCCGGAGTGCCCGAGTCCGATGGCGTACTCCCCGAGAAAGGCCTGGCCGGTCAGGAATGTGCCGAAGCTGGTGACGAGCCCGACGAGCAGGGCCAGGCCGCCGACGACCGCCATCTTGGCGGCGTAGAAGAGTCCGCGGCGGGGCACCGCGGCGAGGGAGATCCGCAGGGCGCCGCTCGTGTACTCGGACGAGACCGCGGTCGTGCCGAAGCTGATCGCGGCGATCTGGCCGAAGTTGAGGGCGTAGAAGGCGTCGAACAGCGGCTCGGCGCCGGCGTTGTCGGCCTCCGCCCGGCCGACCGTCGCGAAGACCAGCAAGGTGATGGCGACGGTCGCCGCGAAGACGACGGTCAGTGAGACCAGGCTCGACCGGAGCGACTTGATTTTGATCCACTCGGCGTGGACGACGGGCAGTGCGACGGCGTTCGGCACGGTCAGGCCTCCTGGTGGGACGTGGGCGCGGCAGCCGTGAACTGGGTCGCGTCGGCCGTCAGGGCGAGGTAGGCCTGCTCCAGGGAGGCCTGCTCGTCGGCGAGTTCGAGGAGCGGAATTCCGGCGCCCGCGGCGATGGCCCCGATCTCCTCTGCCGTGGCCCCGTCCACGGTCCACCGGCCTTCCCCCGCCTCACCGAGGACATGGCCCTTGCCCGACAGAACGCCGCGGAGCCGGTCCGGGTCCGTCGTGCGCACCCGGACCCGGGCCCGGCTGTGTCCCTCGATGAACTCCGGCATGGGGGTGTCCGCGAGGAGCCTGCCGCGGCCGAGGACCACGAGGTGGTCGGCGAAGGTGGCCGTCTCGTTCATGAGGTGGCTGGAGACGAGAACCGTGCGGCCCTCCCGTGCCAGGCGTCGCATCAACTCGCGTATCCAGATGATGCCTTCGGGGTCGAGGCCGTTGGAGGGCTCGTCCAGCAGCACGATCCCGGGGTCGCCGAGGAGCGCGGCCGCGATGCCGAGGCGCTGCCGCATGCCGAGCGAGAACGTCTTGATCCGCTTGCTCCCGACCGAGGTGAGCCCGGCCTCGTCGAGCACCTCGTCGACCCGGCCCACCGGAAGGCGGTTGCCGACCGCGAGGGCGAGGAGGTGGTTGCGGGCGGTGCGCGAACCGTGGGCCGCCTGGGCGTCGAGGAGCGCCCCGACATGGCGCAGGGGATCCTGGAGAGCGGCGTAGGGGCGGCCGCCCACCGTGGCCGTGCCGGAGGTGGGGCGGTCAAGGCCGAGTACGAGCCGCATGGTGGTGGACTTGCCCGCGCCGTTGGGGCCGAGGAAGCCGGTGACCCGGCCGGGACGGACGCTGAACGTGAGGGTGTCCACGGCGCGGGTCGTGCCGTACTCCTTGGTGAGGTCCTTGATGTCGATGCTGGTCATGGGCATCAGCCTTCCGCCCGGCGCCCACCGGGGTCTTCCCCCGCGCGGGGAGGCCGTCTCCCCCGCACGGGGGAGCCGTACGGCGCGGGGTGCCTGGCACGATGGCGCCATGCCCCGCTTGCTCAGACCTCTGACGCGCGCCGTCACCTATACGCGGTGGCTGCACGTCCTCATGGGCTCGGTGATCGCCTGGATCTCCGGCGCGGTCTTCCCCGGCCTCTCCGACCTGACGCTCGCGGACGAGTTGCTGATCCTCCTCGTGCCGGTCCCCTTGGTCGTGGCGGCCGCCATGGTGCCCTCGATGCGGCGCGCGGAAGGGCTGCAAGCCAGGATGATGCTGATGCCCGGTCCGCACGCGCGCGTGGCGGGTGGTGGTGAGGTCGACCCGGGTATCTCCGCGGCTCCGTCCGCCTCGTGGCGGGTCGACCCGGGTATCTCCGCGGCTCCGTCCGCCTCGTGGCGGGACCGGGGCAGGACCGCGGTGTGGCTTGTGCTGCGCCTGGAGTTCGGCTGCGCGGTCGCCGTGGCGACAGCGCAGCTTCTGGGGCTCTCCCTGGCCATGCTCGGCGCGACGGACGAGGTCCCGGACGACGACGGTCTGCTCCTGCCCGTCGTCGTGCGCGGCTGGGTCAACATCCCGCTGAGTCTGCTGCCGGTCCTTGCGGTCCTGGTACTGATCGTGGTGTCGGGACATGTGATGGCGCGGGCGGCCCGCCGCCTCCTCGGTCCGTCCCCCGCCGAGCGTCTTGCCGACCTGGAGGAGCGCACCGAGCAGCTCCTGGAACGCAACCGCATCGCACGGGAGTTGCACGACTCCATCGGCCATGCGCTGACGGTCGCCGTCGTCCAGGCGGGTGCCGCGCGGGCCGCGGCCGACCCCGAGTTCACCGACCGCGCCCTGGAGGCCGTGGAGGAGACGGGACGGGCCGCCCTGGAGGATCTGGAGCGCGTCCTGCGGGTGCTGCGCGAGGACGGCAGGCCCGCGAGCGGCCGTCCCACTCTCGCGGACGCCGAGCGCCTCCTCGACTCGGCCCGGGCCTCGGGCGCACAGGTCGACGTGGAGATCTCGGGCCCCCTGGACCGGCTGCCGGGCCCCGTCTCCCGCGAGGGCTACCGCATGCTGCAGGAGTCGCTGACGAACGTCCTGCGGCACTCCGGCCCGGTTCCGGTGCGGCTGCGGATCGCCGTCGACGAGGCCCGCCTGATCATGCACATACGCAACTCCCTGCCCCGCGCGAACGGTTCCACCGGACGCGGCGGCAGCGGCCTCCGCGGCATCAGGGAGCGGGCCACGCTGCTCGGCGGACGGGCCACCACGGGCCCGCTCGACGGCGAGTGGCAGGTGCACGTCGAGCTGCCGCTCGGGTGATCTACGCTGGCCGGATGCCGGTCACAGTGCTTCTCGTCGACGACGAGCCCCTCGTACGCGCGGGGCTGCGCGCCGTCCTCGAGGCGCAGCCCGACATCCGGGTCGTCGGCGAGGCGGCGGACGGCGCCGCCGTGATCCCCCTGGTCCGGGAGCTGCGCCCGGACGTCGTCGCGATGGACGTCCGCATGCCGCTGCTCGACGGCATCGAGGCCACCCGGGCGGTGCTGCGCACGGTGCAGGATCCGCCGAAGATCCTGGTGGTGACGACCTTCGAGAACGACGAGTACGTGTACGAGGCGCTGCGCGCCGGCGCCGACGGCTTCCTGTTGAAGCGGGCGAGGCCCGCGGAGATCGTGCACGCCGTGCGCCTGGTCGCCGAGGGTGAGTCGCTCCTCTTTCCCGCTGCGGTGCGCCGGCTCGCGGGCGAGCACGGCAGGGATCGGGGGAACGCGGAGGCGCGGGCCGCGCTGGCCCGTGCGGCGCTGACCGAGCGCGAGGCGGAGGTGCTGCGGCTCATGGCGCGGGGTCTGTCGAACGCGGAGATCGCGGCCCGGCTCGTGGTCGGCACGGAGACCGTCAAGTCGCACGTGAGCGCCGTGCTGGCCAAGCTCGGGTCGCGCGACCGGACGCAGGCGGTCATCGTCGCGTACGAGTCCGGCTTCGTTTCGCCCGGATGAGGGCCGTACGCAGGGCAGATACGGGCCCGGCACTCGCCGCCGTACCGTGCGGCGAGTACGATCCGGCCATCATGCGCACGAGCTGGGAGGACGGACGTTGGGGCGGCTGACCGGTGGGGACCCGTCTCTGTTGCGACGTATCAACTCCGCGGTGGTGCTGCACGCGCTCCGTGCCGCGGACTTGGCGACGCTCACAGAGATCACCCGCCTGACCGGGCTCTCCCGGCCCACCGTCGAGGGGGTCGTCGAGGGGCTCATCGAGGCCGGGCTCGTGGTGGAGTCCGCGGCCGAGGACGGCGGCGCCCGCCGTCAGGGGCGGCCTGCACGGAAGTTCCGCTTCCGGGCGGAGGCGGGGCATCTGCTCGGACTGGAGATCGGTCCGCACCGAGTGGCCGCCATGCTTTCGGACCTGGACGGCAAGGTGCTCGGCACGGCTTCGAGGGGCGTCTCCGAAGAGGCGTCCGCGGACGACCGGCTCGAACGCCTGCGCACCGTGGTCGCCGATCTGCTGCGCCGCGCCGGGATCGCCCGCAGCTCCCTGCGTGCCGTCGGAGTGGGCAGCCCCGGCATCCTGGAGGCGGACGGCACGGTGCGACTGAGTACGGCGCTGCCCGAGTGGACGGGGCTGCAGCTGGGCGAGCGGTTGCGCCGGTCGTTCAAGTGCCCGGTGCTTGTGGAGAACGACGCCAACGCGGCAGCCGTGGCCGAGCACTGGAAGGGTGCGGCGGCTGACACCGACGACCTGGTGTTCGTCCTCGCGGGGCTGAGCCCGGGGGCCGGCTCGCTGATCGGCGGGCGGCTCCACCGGGGGTACGGCGGGGCGGCCGGAGAGATCGGGGCGCTGCATCTGCTGGGCCGGGAGGTCACTCCGGAGACGTTGCTCTCCACCACGGACCAGCCGCTGCACCCGCTGGACGAGCAGGCGGTCGCCGAGGTCTTCGCCCACGCGCGGGAGGGCGACGCGCGGGCGCAGGCAGCCGTCGAGCGGTTCATCCAGCGGCTCGTGCACGACGTGGCCGCCCTCGTCCTCGCGCTCGACCCCGAACTGGTCGTCGTGGGCGGCTGGGCGGCGGGCCTGGACGGCGTGCTCGAACCGCTGCACCGGGAGCTGGCCCGCTACTGCCTGCGGCCGCCGCGGGTCGCGCTGTCGGTGCTCGGTGAGGCGGCGGTGTCGACCGGGGCACTGCGGCTTGCGCTCGACCATGTCGAGGAGCAGTTGTTCGCCGTCGAGGGAACCGTCACCGCACGGCAGTGAGGGACAGCGGAGGCCCGGAAGCGGCGTCCACAGGGCACCGGAACGCGGCGCGCCCGGCACGACGTGTGCCGGGCGGCGCGTACCGGTCCGCTGTCAGGAGGCGCGGCGCTCCGACTCGTGGTGTATCTCCACGCCACCGGAGTCGCCGAAGGTGAGCTTGCAGGTGTCGGCGCGGTAGGTGGCCACGGACACCGCGGCCGTGCGGCCCTCGGCGAAGAAGCGGGTCGTCACGACCAGCACGGGTGCGCCCGGCAGCCGGTCGAGGGCCCTGGCGTCGTCGGCGCGTGCGGAGCCGAGCTCCACCGCGCGGTCCTGGCCTTCGAGGCCGAGGCTGCCGAGATCGTGCAGGACCACGCGCGCGCGTGCCGCGCCGGAGGGCGCGTCCATGCCGGTCAGCTCGGCGACGGATGAGGTGGGGACGTACAGCAGCTCGGCGGCGACGGGCTGTCCCTGTGAGACGCGGGTGCGGCGCACCACGTGCACCTGCTCGTCCGCGAGGGTCTCCAGCATGCGGGCCACGTCGGCCGGCGGGACCGCGGGAGCGCAGTCCGCGGGCTGCCAGGCGTCGCCGACCTCGCCGGGCCAGGTGCCCTGCGCGGAGCCGACGGCCACGCCCATCCGCGGCGGGGCGACCGTCGTGCCCACTCCGCGGCGGCGCTGCAGCCTGCCTTCGAGTTCGAGTTGCTCCAGTGCCTGGCGGAGCGTGGCGCGGGCGACACCGAACCGGGCGGCGAGATCCCGCTCGTTCGGCAGGATCTCCCCTACGGCGAATTCGGAGTCGAGCGCCTCACTGAGCACGGTCTTCAGATGCCAGTACTTCGGCTCCGGCACCGTTTCGAGCTGTGTGGTCCCCACCCTGTCCTCCGCAATCGCCGTGACCGGCGGCGTTTAAGTGCCCTTGTTTATTAAAGGTTCCTGCACTATCTCTGCGACCATAAGCCTGCACTCAACCTTGGTCAAGACCAATCCTCGTTCCGTTACAGCCTGCACAGGGACGATGCCACAGAGCATTCATGCGGAGTTCGCACGGGGCCAAGCGGGCGTAATCGGCCACGCGCGCGTGAACGGCCGACAAAGATCGCACCACGGAGCCCCCGCCCTGCCGGACGGGGGCTCCGTGGTGCGCGAACGCGCCGTGGCGCGTGAGATGAGGCCGGAACTCTACCGGGCTAGTGCCGCGATTTTGTCGGGGTTCCGGACGATGTAGATGTTCTGGACGCGTCCGTCGACGGCGTCCAGCTGGAAGACGCTGTCGGGCTTGCCGTCGATCAGGATGTACGCGGACTCGGCGCCGTTGAGTTCGACGAACCGGATCTCGACCTGGGCCGCGGTCCTGACCGCGGTGGCGGCGGTGCTGTACAGGAAGCGGCCCACCTTGTCGGCGGTCTCCAGGACGCGCAGCGGAGCCTTCGTCTTGCCGCCGGCGTCGCCGATCAGCCGGACGTCGGGCGCGAGGAGCGACATCAGCCCGTCCAGGTCGCCCTCGGTCGCCGCGGCCAGGAACCGCTCGGTCAGGTCGCGGCGCTCGGCCGGGTCCACCCGGTAGCGGGGCCGGCCCGCGTCGACGTGCTTGCGGGCCCGCCCGGCGAGCTGGCGCACGGCGGCCTCGCCCCGGTCGAGCGTGAGCGCGATCTCGGAGTAGGGGAAGCCGAAGGCCTCGCGGAGCACGAACACGGCGCGCTCCAGGGGTGAGAGGGACTCCAGGACCACGAGGACCGCGAGGGAGACCGACTCGGCGAGGACGGCGCGCTCCGCGGTGTCGGGGACGGTCGGCCCGAACTCGGTGACGCAGGGCTCGGGGAGCCATGGCCCCACGTACGCCTCGCGGCGGGACTGCAGGTGGCGCAGGCGGTCGATGGCGAGCCGGGTGGTGATGCGCACCAAGTAGGCGCGCGGTTCGCGCACCTGGCCGTGGTCGGACCCCGACCAGCGCAGCCAGGCCTCCTGGACGACGTCCTCGGCGTCGACCACGCGGCCGAGCATGCGGTAGGCGACGCCCATCAGGACTGAACGGTGCTCTTCGAAGAGGTCGGTCACGCTGTCGGTAGCCACGCTCCCATCCCAGCCCACCGCGCAGCGGGTGTCCAGGCCGCTCCGCCCTCTTGAACTGAAGCCTACTGAGCGGTAATTGTTGCTGACGACGTGTCTAACATTCTCGGCAGGACAGGAGCAGTCATGGCCACAGAGGTGTCCTTCAGTGTGCCGTCGCCCGGCGGCACCGGCACCGTGACGATCTCCTACGAACGGGTGGGGTCCGGCGAGCCGTTGCTGCTCCTGCACGGCATCGGCCACCACCGCCAGGCCTGGGACCCGGTGCTCGGGATCCTGGCCGCGGAGCACGATGTGATCGCCGTCGACCTGCCGGGCTTCGGGCACTCGCCCGCCCTGCCGGACGGCCTGCCGCACGACCTCTCCACGGTCGTCCCGGCCCTGAGCGCTCTCTGCGAGGCGCTGGGGGTGGAGCGCCCGCATGTGGCGGGCAACTCCCTGGGCGGGCTGCTCGCGCTCGAACTGGGCCGCGAGAAGCTGGTCCGCTCGGTCACCGCGCTGTCCCCCGGCGGCTTCTGGTCGCCCGCGGAGCAGCGGTACGCGTTCGCCACCCTCCTCGCGATGCGGCAGGGCGCTCGCCTGCTGCCCGTGCCCGCGATAGAGCGGTTGTCCGCCAGTGCGGCCGGGCGCTTCGCGCTCACGAGCACCATCTACGCCCGCCCGTGGCGCCGTTCACCGGAGGCCGTCGTCGCCGAGACGCTCGCGCTGCGGAACGCCACGGCCTTCGACGCGACACTGGCGGCCGGGCGCGGCCTCCTCTTCCAGGACGATGTGCCGGACCTGCCGGTCACCGTCGCCTGGGGCACGCGGGACCGGTTGCTCCTGCGCCGCCAGGGGATCCGCGCCAAGCACACCATCCCCGGCGCACGGCTGATCCGGCTCCCCGGCTGCGGCCACGTCCCGATGAACGACGACCCGGCGCTCGTCGCCCGCGTCATCCTCGACACCTGCCGCTGACCGGCGCCGGGCGAGGACTCCGGAGCCCAGGGCCACCCCGGCGCCGACGAGCGCGCTGCCGACGGCCTGGGGCGCCCCGTACGTGCCCGTACCGGCCAGCGGTCCGTCGGCGGCCTGCTCGTCGAGGACGACTACGACGGGGACTTCCGTTACGACCGCGCCCCGGTGGGCGCCCTGCAGGGGCTCGACCCCGAACACGTCGCGTACACCGGATCGGTCAGCAAATCGCTCGCTCCAGGGCTACGTCCGGGCTGGCTGCTCGTCCCGGAGGCCCTCGCCGGAGAGGTCGTCGAACGCAAGCGCGTGATGGACCTGGGCAATCCGGCCCTGGACCAGGAGCTCCTGGCCCGGTTCGTCGAACGGGGCGACTAAGACCAGCAGTTGCGCCGCTGTCAGCGTGCCTACCGGGAGCGCAGGGACGCTCTGGTGGCAGCCCTGGAGGAGCACTTCCCTGGCGTGCGGATCACCGGGATCGCGGCCGGTCTGCATGTCATCGCCCGGCTGCCCGGCCGCTGGGGCCCGCAGGACGCCTTCCTGGCGCGGGCCTGTGCGGCGGGCGTCGCGGTCCGGCCGCTGAGCGAGTACGAGGCGGCACGGCACCCCGGGCCGACGGCGGACCACCGTGGCGCGGCGGGAGACGTGGTGCGTCTGGTCCTCGGCTACGCCCAGCTGTCGCCGGCCCGGATCGCCGACCGGGTGCGCCTGCTGGCCCGCTCAGCTGCCGGCACATGACGGGGAAGGTGACGGCCCCCGCGCGGCGGTTCCCCCGCGCCCGCCACGAGTTGTTCACTTGTGCTTCGCGTGGGCGCTGTGGCGCGGTACCGGCCGGGCGCCCGCACACTGGTCGCACCCGTCAACTGGAGGCGCATTCATGTCGCAACGTCAGCCGAGCCCGTCCCCCCGTCGCCGCAGCGTGCTGCGCGGGTCGCTCGCCGTACCGGCGGCGCTCGCCGTGCCCTCGCTGGCCGGCGCGGCCCCTTCGCTGGCCCTTTCGGGCCGCCCGAAGGCCGGGTGGGGCGTGCAGGCCGGGGATGTGACCGCGCACGCGGGGCTCGTCTGGGTCCGGTCGGACCGGCCGGCCCGGATGGTCGTGGAGACGTCGGCCACCGAGTCGTTCCGTAACCCCCGGCGCTGGCACGGCCCGCTGCTGGGACCGGCCACGGACTTCACGGGGACGACCCGGCTGCGCGGCCTGCCCGCCGGTGAGCAGATCCACTACCGGGTGCTGCTCGCCGACCCCGACGACCCGCGGCGGACGGGCGAGCCGGTCGGCGGGACCTTCCGGACGACGCCGAAGGGCCGCAAGGAGGGCGTGCGCTTCCTGTGGTCGGGCGACATCGCAGGTCAGGGCTGGGGCATCAACCCCGACCGCGGGGGCTACCGCGTCTTCGAGGAGATGCGCAGGCGCGACCCGGACTTCTTCCTGTGCAGCGGCGACAACATCTACGCCGACGGCCCCATCCTGCCCAGCGTCACCCTGCCCGACGGCACCCAGTGGCGGAACGTGACGACCGAGGAGAAGTCCAAGGTCGCCGAGACCCTGGCGGAGTTCCGGGGCGCCTTCCGCTACAACCTGCTCGACGACAACCTGCGGCGGTTCAACGCGCAGGTGCCGTCGATCGTCCAGTGGGACGACCACGAGGTGCACAACAACTGGTACCCGGGGCAGATCCTGGACGACGCGCGGTATACGGAGAAGAGCACGGACGTCCTCGCGGGCCGCTCGCTGCGCGCGTTCAGCGAGTACTTCCCCGTCTCCACGCTGCCGCCGGGCGACGACGACGGACGGGTATACCGGGTGCTGCGGCACGGCCCGCTCCTGGACGTGTTCGTCCTCGACATGCGCTCGTACCGCAACGCCAACTCGCCCGGCAGACAGACCGACGACGTCACCGGCATCCTCGGCGCCCGCCAGCTCGCCTGGCTCAAGCGGGAGCTGTCCCGGTCCCGGGCCGTGTGGAAGGTCATCGCCTCCGACATGCCGCTGGGCATCGTGGTGCCGGACGGCAGGGTGAACTTCGAGGCCGTCGCGCAGGGCGACCCCGGCGCCCCGCTCGGCCGCGAACTGCAGATCGCCGAGCTCCTGCGGCACATCAAGCACCGCAGAATCACGGGCACGCTGTGGCTTACCGCCGACGTGCACTACACCTCGGCGCAGCACTACGACCCCTCGCGTACGGCGTTCAAGGACTTCGCGCCGTTCTGGGAGTTCGTGTCGGGACCACTGGCCGCGGGCGGCTTCCCGGCGACGAAGCTCGACGGGACGTTCGGTCCGGAGCAGAAGTTCATCAAGGCTCCGAGCCGGGCGAACACCTCACCGGCCGAGACCCCGCAGTACTTCGGCGAGATCGACATCGACGGCGGCAGCGGCGAGCTGACGGTGCGGCTGCGGCAGGAGGGCGGCAGCGTGCTGTTCACTCAGGCGCTACAGCCGGGCCGGGTGGGTCAGTAGCGCGGGCAAATCGCCGCCAAAGGTTCAGACGGCCTCTTTACCCATCAGTCACAGGGCGTTCTCGATCACGCAACACCGGTCCAGCAGAGTGGCCGTATGAGAGCTGACATGTCTGATGTGACCCGGACCAAGCACGGCCGCCCCGTACATCAGTGGCGGCGCGACGTGGTGGAGCTGGCGGCCCTGTTCACCGCCGTGGCGGTGGCCGACGCGGTGGCGAACATGGTGGGGCACGGGCCGGACGGTCCGGGCCTCCTGGTGGTGTCGGCCGTGGTGCTCGTCGCCACGGTCGGTTTCCACACCTGGTGGGCGCGGCGCCACAGCCACGCCCCACCGGCAGCGCACGATACCGGCGCCCGGCCGCCCGCGGACGCGGAGCAGGCCGGGCCCACGGCGGCCGGCGCCCCCGACCGCACCCCGGAGGAGGGCGGGACCACGCTCTGGCGGATGCGGACGACGGTGCGGGACGAGCCGGGGTCGCTCGCCGCGCTGTGCGTGACGCTCGCCGAGCACAGGGTGGACATCCTCAGCCTGCAGGCGCACCCGCTGGCCGAGGGCACCGTCGACGAGTTCCTGCTGCGCGCGCCCACCGCGCTGGCGGGCGCCGACATCAGCCGGTCGGTCGCCCGGTCCGGCGGCGTCGGGACCTGGATCGAGCGCGCCGACGCCCACGATCTGGTCGACGCCCCCACCCGTATCCTCGGCCTGGCCACCCGCACCGCGCTCGACGCTGCCGAACTCCCGCTGGCGCTGCGGCAGTTGCTGGGTCGCTGCACCATCCGTTCGCTGCCCGCGGCGTCGCGGCCCGGACCCCGCGGCGACGGGGCCGCGGAGGGCGCGCCGGTCGAGGGCGTACTCGAGGGGACGGTACTGCGCCTGAAGGGGCCCGAGGGCGAGGTCATCACCGTGGAACGGCCCTATCTGCCGTTCACGCCCACGGAGTTCGCCCGCGCACGGGCCCTGGTGGAGCTGGACACGCGGCTCGGCCCGCGCATCCCGCGCAGCCAGGACGTCCTGACGCTCCCGGAGGGCAACTCCATCACGGTCCGGCGCGCCGGTACGGCCGACGTCGAGGCCGCCAAGGTCATGCACGAGCGGTGCTCCACGCGCACCCTCGACATGCGCTACCACGGCCCGGTGCACGACGCCGACCGCTACCTCAACCACCTGCTCAGCCCCCGGTTCGGCCGCACGCTCGCGGTACGGACCGCGTCCGGGCGGATCGTCGGCCTCGGCCACCTCCTCTGGGACGGCGACGAGACCGAGATCGCGCTGCTCGTCGAGGACGAGTGGCAGCGCCGCGGCATCGGCGGCCAACTGCTCGGCCGCCTGGTGTCGATGGCGGTCGAGGCGGGCTGCGAGAGCGTGTACGCGGTGACGCAGGCGTCCAACACCGGCATGGTGGCCGCGATGCGCGGGCTCGGTCTGCCGCTCGACTACCAGATCGAGGAGGGCACGCTGGTGATCACGGCCCGCCTTGAGGCGACACCGGTCAGCTCGCGGCTGCCGTACGACCACACGCAGCGTCCCGACGGCCGTGTCGAGCACCACCAGCGGGCGCGGCACTGAGCGGCTGTGCGACGGGCCCGGCGGCGGGAATGGTGTCCCGGACCGGACCCAGCGCCCTGTCCAGGTCGCGCCAGAGGTCCTCGACGTCCTCAAGGCCGCAGGACATCCGCAGCAGGCGGTCGCTGACGCCGGACGAGCGCCGGTCCTCGGCGTCCACCACGCGGTGGCTGATGGACGCCGGGTGCTGGATGAGCGAGTCGACGCTGCCGAGGCTCACCGCCGGGGTGATGAGCCGTACGCGGGCGATCACCTCGTGCGGGTCGCCGTGCGCCTCGAAGGCGACCATGGCGCCGCCGAGGCGCGGGTAGTGCACGCGGTCGATCCGCGGGTCGTCGGTGAGGCGGCGCGCCAGTTCCGCCGCGGTGGCCGAGGCCGCCCGCACCCGGACCGGCAGCGTCGCGAGGCCCCGCAGCAGCAGATAGCCGGCGAGCGGATGCAGCACGCCGCCGGTGGCGAACCGCACCTGGCGCAGGCCCCGCGCGAACTCCTCGTCGCACGCGACGACTCCGCCGAGGACGTCGCCGTGTCCGCCCAGGTACTTCGTGGCGCTGTGCAGCACCAGGCGGGCGCCGCTCTCCGCGGGCCGCTGAAGGACGGGGGTCGCGAAGGTGTTGTCGGCGAGCAGCGGCACCGTGCCGCAGGCGCGGGCGACCTCGGCAAGGTCGAGTTCGGCGAGCGTGGGGTTGGCCGGCGTCTCGACCATCACGAGGCCGGTCTCGGGGCGGATGGCACCGGCGATGCCCTCCGGGTCCACCCAGGTCACGTTGGTGCCGACCAGGCCCGCGGTGAGCAGGTGGTCGCTGCAGCCGTACAGCGGCCGGACGGCGACGACGTGGCGAAGGCGGGCCGCGCCCCGCATGAGCAGCACCGCGGTCAGCGCCGCCATGCCGCTCGCGAACGCGACCGCGCTCTCGGTCCCTTCGAGCTTGGCGAGGGCGGTCTCGAAGCGGGCGACGGTCGGGTTGCCGAGCCGCCCGTAGACCGGCGGCCCGTCGTCGACGACCCCGTCGGCGGCGAAGGCGTCGATGCGGGCGGCCTCGGCCCGGCTGTCGCGGGACGGGTAGGTCGTGGAGAGGTCGATCGGCGGGGCGTGCAGGCCCATTTCGGCCAGATCGTCCCGCCCCGCGTGCACGGCCTCGGTGGCCAGGGCGCGCGGCGGTGACACGGTGCTGTCGGCGGACTCGTGACGGGCTGTGGACTCGTGACGGGCTGTCCCGGTGTTCGCTTCCATGCGCCACAGGCTGAACAACCGCCGGGGACCCGGGCCCGAGCACCGTGCTACGTTCGGCCGATGGCCGATTCTGTCGCTCTGGACCCGGTGGACCTCCACATTTTGCGTCTGCTGCAGAACGACGCACGGACCACGTACCGCGACCTCGCGGCGCAGGTCGGTGTCGCGCCGTCCACGTGCCTCGACCGGGTGACGCGGCTGCGGCGTGCGGGAGTGATTCTCGGACATCAGCTGCGGCTCGACCCTGCGAAGCTCGGCCGGGGGCTCGAAGCACTGCTCTCCGTACAGGTCCGGCCGCACCGGCGGGATCTCGTGGGTCCTTTCGTCGAACGCGTCAGGGCGCTTCCTGAGTCCCTGTCGCTGTTCCACCTCACGGGGCCCGAGGACTTCCTGGTGCACGTGGCGGTCGCGGGACCGGCGGATCTTCAGCGGCTGGTGCTCGACGAGTTCACCGCGCGACGTGAAGTGGCGCGCGTGGAGACCCGGTTGATCTTCCAGCAGTGGGCGTGCGGTCCGCTGCTGCCACCCGACGCCGGGACCGAAGGGCCGCTGGACGCGGCCCAGGAATCATGGTGACGCCGACCCCTCCCCCGTACGAGGATGTCCGCATGTCAGACACCCATATACGGGATTGCGCTCAAGAACCTCTCAGGCCACAGCGCTGAATGGCCTGGTGAGCGCGGGGCAGTACCTCTCCGCCCTGCCGCCATCCGTCTGCTGAATACCTACTCGCTACCTACTGAGATACACCTGCGTACCGAACCCCATCTCCCAAATACCTCCTAAACGATCAACGGGAGAGCCCCAGGTCAGCGCACCAAACGGCCCCTCCTGCCACGTGACAGGAGGGGCCGTTCCAAGTGCCGGGCCGCCACCGAGGGGGGCCACCCGTTCGCTGGCGCCCGGCACGTCTTTGTGGGTAGACCCGCCATCCCGCTTAACGGATGCACTGGTTCTACCGGTCGATTCCCGACAGCACCCATACCCAGGGGCGCTCGTGACGGAGCGCCGTAGGGCTGCAGGTAGCGCGAGGTGGGCGCGGGGCCGGGTGCCCGGCGAGTGCAAGGTCTAGGCACTCACTTCATGATCAAATAATGCCGCAAATCTGCTGCTGACTTATGATCATGGTCGGTAAACGGTTGAGCCCGTGCCGTCCGCCGACCAGCCGCAATGGATCACCGACGCCCTCAGGGCCACCGGTGACCGCATGCGCGTCCGGCGCCTGCACGAGAACATGACGCAGGAGACCCGCTCCTTCAACACAGGCTTGAATCGCAGCACGATCCAGCGCATGGAAGCCGGGCGGGAGATCAAGTTGAGCCATCTCCTTGCCGTTGCTCACGAGCTGCGCGTCCACGTCACCGACCTCCTCCACTAGGCCCGCTGGGACATCCGGGGGCACTGCGCCCGCGCGCTGCTGGTGGTGATGTTCAGCATTGAAATGCATATATCTGCCGTGCGGAAGCCTGCTGCACTCACATACCGCTGCGTTCGTTTCGCACCCCGTGTGAACTGATCACCCGTCGTGTAACCGCTGGCCAGAGGTAGGGGCCCTGGGTGCGCGGAACATTACCTTCGGGGCTGTGCACCCGGGCAGCGGAGATGTACGTGCACCGTCGTCCCGGCCGCTGACGCGCTGTGGATGTCGTGGCTGCTGTACGGCTGGCTACGCCGGATCGGCTGATCGCAGCGGGCGCAGATCATGACTCCTCCCGCGCGTAGTGGTCGAGCTCGCGCAGTCGGCGGCCGAGCTCGGCGACACCCAGAGCTGCGGCGAGCGGGGCGTCCTGCGTGGGTTCGGCGAGGGCGCCCCCGGCGTCGAGGAGTATCCGGTTCCCGGCGTACCAGTCGGCGGAGTACGTCTCCTGCTCCTCGAACCTCCGCTGGGCGGCGGGCATCAGCTCGGCGATGCTGGCGCGCAGCTGCTCGTCGAGCTCGGCGAGCTCTTCCGGCGAGGGCCGGTCCCGGCAGGCGGAGAGGGCTTCGTCGATGAGGGTCTGCGGGTCGCTCATGTCGGCCGCCTCGTTTGGTGCTGGTCTCCGACGGCGAGGATGCGGGCGATGCGTTCGGCGCAGGCCTGCTCGTCGCCCTGCTCGCCGATCTCGTAGTCGAAGCTGGTGAGGTACCGGCCGCCAGCGAGGCGGACTTCTTCGGTGAGGTGGGAGCTGAGGGGGTTGGTTACGGTGAGGAGGAGTCCGGGGCCACGGGCCGCTACGCGAAGGTCCCGCGTCTCGAGGTAGGCGCCTAGTCGGTGCAGGTCGTCGATGTCCACGCATTGACGATCTCAATCCCGCTGGTGGGGGCGGGATATGACAACCTATGACACGGAGTTGATCATGCGACTTGTCGCTATCACCGGTACACGCAGCACCGGGCATCGCAGCCTCGACGAGTACGCGCGGATCTTCACCGAGTACCTCGGACCCTTCGCCGACAGCCACTTCTACATCGGCGGCGCGAAGGGCATCGACAGCCACAGCCTGGTGTGGCTGGCCGGGCACACAGCCGCCAGGATCACCATCGTCGTGCCGGGCACCATCGATCAGCAGCCCGCCGAGGCCCGGCAGGCCATCGCCCGCACCCGGGACCGCATCAATGAGATTGTCGAGCTGAAGGCGCCGGAGCTCCGCTCGCCTGCCTACCATGCGCGGAATCGTTGGATGGTCGACCGGTCGGGCATGACGATCGGATTCCCGAGGCACGGCGAGCCGCAGTCGGGAACCTGGCAGACCCTCAACTACACAGCAGATCGAGGGAAAGCACGGCTGATCGTGCCCGTGTAGGCGGCATCTGCGCCACCATGGCCGGATGGACGACAGAGCGGCGGGCGCGAGCGCGCTGAAGCGGCTGAGACGCCGCCGTGGCCTGTCCCTGTCCGACACCGCACGAGCCCTCATCCAGCACGCCCGGGAGCTGCATCAGCCGCACCTGCCCGCGGTCGCGTCCGTGCAACGCTCGGTGGCCCGCTGGGAGGCGGCCCGCCCCACAATGCCGGACGAGCGCTACCAGCTGCTCCTCGCCCACCTCTACGCCCGGACCCCGGCAGGCCAGCCCGCGCTCGGCGCCGGATCGGACCTCGCCGAGCTGCTCGATGCCCTGCGGCTGCTCGGGGAGAGCGAACCACGACTCACCGAGCTGCGGTCGACGATGGTGCGCGCAGTGACGGACGCGGGCGGCGGCATGCTGGCGTTCCTCGCGCCCGGCGCCCAGGCAGGGCTCGCCGCGGCACTGGCCGACCCATCACGCGCCGACGAGGACGTCGTGCGCGGGCTCGCCTCCGTCGTGTCGGACGTCAATGCGCAGGTGGGCTCGCTCCCGTTTGTGCGGCTTCAGTTGATGCTCGCGCCCGCCGTCGAAGCCTGCCGCCGCCTGCTGGCCGGCCCATCCCCCGAGCCGCTGCTCCCCCTGCTCCGCGACGCCGCGGTCGCCGCCTGCGCGCTCGCCGGGCGCCTCGCGTTCGAGACCCGTGACGATGCAGCCTCCCGGGCTCTGTACGCGGAGGCTACCCGGGAGGCGGGCCTCCTGCAGCAGCCGTGGCGGCGGGCCGGCGTCCACATGAGCCACGCCCTGGTCACCCTGTACTCGACGCCGGGCGTCGAGCCCGCCCGGCTGCTCGTCGACGAGGCAGTGCGTGCGGCCAGGTCCGGGCACTCGACGCTGGTCCGGGCGCGCGCTCACGCGCTGCAGGCGGAGATCGCGGCGCGGGCGGGTCAGGGGCGGCAGTCGCAGGCGGCGCTGGGTCTGGCCTGGTACGACCTGGATGCGGATCATGCCGGGGATCCAGCCCCCACGTCGTTCTCGCCCGGTCATCTGCGTGGGTTCGAGGGGGTCTGCGAGCTGTACGTGGGCGACCCATCGGCGGCTCACGACCGGTTCGCCCGGTCCGCGGCCGCGTTGTCGGCGCCGCGGGAGCAGGTGCAGCGGGCGATCGTCACCACGGATCAAGCGCTGGCGCGGATCAAGATGCAGGATCCTCATTCGGCTGCCGAGTTGCTGCACGAGTGCGTGACCGCTGCGTCGGCGACGGGCGGGAGAGTCCCTGCGATCCGGCTGCGGCGGGCCCGTCAGGAGTTGCGGCCGTGGCGGCGTGAGGACTTCGTCGCCGACCTCGACGATCACCTGATGGACGTGCTCGGCACGTGATCGTCATATGCCGGTCACGTCCGGGTCCTGGGTGATGTCGTACCCGGCGCCTAGGATGATCGGCATGACCCCCACTCCCCCGGACCGCGGCCCCGCACGGCCTGCCGCAGTCGTGAACGAGGAGATCCGCCGCCTGTGGCCCCACCCCGCGGTGCGCCTGTCGTCCGAGCAGCGGGCCCGGTACGAGCTGCTGGTCGTGGAGTGGGCGGCGGCGGTACGCGGCGAGGTCGTGAAGGCGGCGTAACATCTCGCCGTGGCTATCGAACTCCCTGACGACCTGATCGCGCTGGAACGTTCCGCCTGGGAGGAGATCCAGGCCGGGACGCTGACCGTGGAGACCGCCGCGGAGGTGCAGGCCGCGATCGTCGCGTTCGCGGCCGAGTCCGGGGAGTCGCGGCTGGCCGTCGAGGCCGAGCTGAAGAAGCTCGTGCGACACCCGGAGCCGGACGACGGAAAGGCTTGATCACATTGTGGGCGCCCACAAAGTGATGGCCTGACCTCCGGCTACGGCCGCCACTCGTCGCGGTAGCCGGGTCGGTCCGCGTAGGCCGCAGCCATGGCGCGGGCTGTCGACATGGCCACCTCATAGCGGGCTGCGAGGTCCGGCATCGGAAACGGCTCGACGGTGGCCGCCACACTGCGCTCGTGCCAGTACGAGCACTCGGTGAGTGCGGCTCGGAGGGCAGCCGTCGCGTGGGGTGGGACGCCTGGTTCATCGGTGTCGATCTGCTCGCCGAGCCACAGCAGCATTCCCCCAACGGAAGCAACTTGATCGCGAGCCCAGTCGGTTGGATCACTCACGGCGCCCACGGCCCCTCCAGAATCCGAGCACCCCACCTCCTGCATCAGGGAGGTGGGGTGGCAGCGCTGCAGCCACAGCGCGGATGTGATGGTCGAAGTGTAGGCGGGGCCACCGACAACGCGGTGACGCCATGGGGAGCCTCTCGTCGTAGACTCGAACACATGTCCGATACCCCGCAGCCGTCGCGCCTGGAGAAGCTCCGTATCGTCGAGGGCTTCCTCCGCCACCAGCTCGGCCAGGTCGAGCGGTGGATCGCCGAGGAGCAGCAGCGGCAGGCCGAGCAGACTCGCGGCGAGCAGGCTCGGCCGCCCGTCCCGGACTGGCTCATCGAGGTCGGCATCGGCGTCGACAAACTCCCCGTCGCCGTGCACGTCGGCGGCTGCCACATGATGGGCAAACGCATCCGCGGCATCCCCCGCGACCAAGCACTGAGGATGCTCACCGACGGAGTACCCGCCTGCACCCACTGCCGCCCCGACACCAAGCTCGGGGTGCTGGAATAGGCACGCTCACGAAGCGGCCGGATGGACGAGCTCCCCGCGCGCGCGCAATCACCCACGGGCACTCTGGCGACATGGCCTCTGATCACCCGGTCGTCGTGTACCCACCCGATGAAGACGGCGGCCGGCGCGTGCGCGTGGACGGGCAGATCTCCGGCAGGGCGTTCTCGGTGCAGGACATCGTCGCGTTCATGCAGACCGCGGGCCTGCAGAGCTACGACGAGATGGACGTGGTCCGATCCGCGCTCATCGAGTGGCGGGGCGGCGGACCCGACGTGTGGGCGCACTGAGCGTGGAGTATCCCGTCACGGTCGCGCTCGCCAGAGCTGCAGGCACACTGCCCGCGGGGCCCGGCTGGTGGTACGAGCCGAAGCTCGACGGTGACCGGGCCGTCGTGTGGCGGCGTGACACAGTGCGCGTACAGACGCGGTCCGGCCGGGACGCCACCGCCGCGTGGATCGACGTCGCCACCGCGGCCATGGACCTCCCGGCCGATACCGTCCTCGACGGCGAGGCAGTGATCTGGCGGAACGGCAAGACCGACTTCGGTGCCGTCCGCTCCCGCGCCTCTGCCCGCGGCCGGCGCCTCGCCGACCTCATCCACCGCTATCCCGCCTCCTACGTGGCCTTCGACTGCCTCATGCTTCGCGGCCGGGACCTACGCGGGCGGCCGTACACGGAGCGGCGCGCTGCTCTACTCGACGTGCTGGAGCCGCTCGGCCCGCCACTACAGACGGTGCCTGCCACCGACAACATCGAGGTGGCCCGCGTCTGGTTCGAGGTGCTGCCGGAGCAGGGCATCGAGGGGATCGTCGCCAAGCAGGCCAGCGGGACCTACCGACCGGACAGATCGTGGCGCAAGGTGCGGACGGCGGAGACCGTGGACGCCGCAGTCGTCGGCTACACCGGGCCGGCCACCCGCCCAAAGCAGATCGCCGTGCAGCTGCCAGACGGGCGACGTGTCCTGTCCCAGACGCTGACCGCGCCTCTATCCGCCGAGGTCAGCCGGTACGTGGCCGTGGCCGGGCCCGGCAAGCGCGCGGACACCGCCGGCGGGGAACCGTACACCGCCATCGACGCCGCGGGGATCGTGGTGGAGGTCGCTGCGGGCACCACCCGGCACGCGGTGGTCACCGTGACGCGGATCCGGTGAAGACCTGCACCTCCCCTGAAACCCGGAAGGTATGGCACCCCCAATCCGAGGGAGGTAAGCGCAGCTCGCCCCCGTGCGTCTCAGCCTGCGCTAGCGTCGCAGGATCGTCTTCTGCGGCGAAGGGGCAGAGATGGGGCGTTCCACAGGCCATTACGCGCAGCTCCAGCGAGTCGCTCACGCGCAGGGCGACAACGATAGATGGGCCACCACCGCCCCCGGCATCGACGAGCGCAGCGTGACACCCCTGACCGACCTGGGACTCGCCGAGCTCGCGACGCCCGACGTCCACGCCGAGCTCACGGCGCAGGCCGGGCGGCCGATCCCGTGGGCGGTGCGGCTGACGGACGACGGCTGGGACGCCCTGCTGTACGCACAGACCCAACCAGCCCCAGGGCCACGCGCTGAAGCCCCGAAGTCCGGCCTTCAGGAGGTCGCCCTTCGGCGCTCGGAGATGGACGCCGTGCGCCGCTACACCGACCTCGACGGGCAGCTGCGAACACCCCCGGCACCCGGGCTGAACACGGCAATCAGAGCCGCTCGCTTCGACACAGAGGCCAACCGATGGCTCGTCCATCTCGACGACGAGCAAGCCCAGTCTCTGGCCCGCGCGCTCTTCCTGCAACGGATCAGTGGGTCCGCGGCCGCCGCCAACCGGGTCGCCCGCGAGTTCGGAGTGATCTACCCGGCGCGTCCGCTCCGGTTCACGCCTGCGTCGAAACGCGCTGAAGCGGACGCCACCTAGGGCCAACGTCACCGCCACACGGGCGATTGTCAGTGCCCTCGGCCTTGCTTCAGCAGCCTTCCCGGCTGTACAGGCCCCGCGCCTGTAGCGAAGATAGCCCAGGATCAGGGGACTGTCTTAGACGCTTCCCTCCGACTGGGAGCGTGCGGGCCCGACCTGGCGCTCGAAAGTATCCCCCGCCGAGGCGTCATAGCGGCGCAGTACGAGGTGGCGGGTCGGGTTGGCAGCCTGTACTCGTTGGTGGTGCGCGGCTACGTCGAGCCATCCGCTCGGCGCCGGACGGGCCGTGCCGAAGGCGAGCAGGCCAGCGCTGTCTGCATCGTGGATGCGGTAGTGGATTGGTTCGTGGTCGTCTACCTGCGCCGCGTGGGCCAGAGGCTCGCCGTTCCACACGTCAGTCATAGATCTCCCTCGGGTTACCGACGGCCGTCAGGGAGGCCCGTCCGGTTCGCAGTTCGGGCACGTACTTGTACAAGGTGGTCCGCGAGACTCCGAGCAGTTTGGCGATCGAGGAAACTGAGGCCTCCGGGTTGGCGAGCATCGAGCGCGCGTGAACGATCTGCTCCCCGGTCATGGCCGGAGGGCGGCCGAGGCGTTCTCCACGGGCTCGCGCGGCCGCGAGTCCCTCGTGGGTTCCCTGCACGATGAGTTCCCGGATGAACTCCGCGAGAGCGGCGAAGACATGGAAGACGAGTCGGCCGCCAGGTGTTGTTGTGTCAAGGGACTCATGAAGGGATCGGAATCCGATGCCCTCTTGGCGGAGGCCGCCGGCGATGCTGATGAGGTCTTGGATGGAGCGGCCGAGGCGATCGAGGGACGGGACAACGAGGGTGTCGCTCGGCCGCAGGTAGTCGAGGGCCTTCTTTAGCTGCTCGCGTTCGGCGTTCTTGCCGGACTTCTTGTCGCAGAAGATTCGCTGGCAACCGGCTGTCTTGAGTGCGGCGATCTGGCGGTCGAGGAGTTGCCCCTTGGTGCTGACGCGTCCGTAGCCGATGAGGGCGCCTTCGCCGCCAACTGGGTCGAGGAGGTCCAGGGAATCGGGGTCCATACCGTCGAGTGTCTAGAAAAGGGGGGTGTGACGTAAGTGGACATCCAGACTTTTTATACACCCTTTCTGGACAGTTCACGCCACTGCAATGTCCGCTCCGAGGCCCGACTGTCCAACCGTCCAACAATCGATCGATTGTTGCACAGTGACGCTCGGCGACCTTCAACTCGCAGCGCCTCAGGGAACGTTATGCGCCACCTCACCGTTCTCGGTCCGGTTCGCTAGTGCCCCACCAAACAGCTTCGTCTCTGTACGCTGGATAGATCGTGATGGTCGCGGCGGCATCGAGTCGGAGCGCGCCGAAGCGAAGAGCCCCCAGGCGCGCCATGGAGCGTCGGGGGCTCGCTCGTTGCGCACGGCGACGGGGCGTCCTCCAGCGTCGCCAAGCACAAGCGGATCTACCACAGCCCGACATCCGCATCGTCGAAGAGAAGTGAGGGCGGCAGCCATGGCATTGGTGGACAGCATCGAGTTTTACGGGCGCGCCGTCGAGGACGGACGCATGACGCGCGCCGCTGCCGCCAAGGCCCTAGCCGAAGACAGCGCTGTAGACCTCACCGAAATTGGCGCCGCAACCTCCATCGACCGCTGGAAGACGATCCGTACCACCTACGAACAACGCTTCAAGCAAGCAGGGCGCGGCTGGGCGCACGCCCACGGGATCGAACTGGTCGGCCTGGAACAGTGACTGCTGCAGAGCCTGGCCCGAGTGATAATCGGGCGGGGCTCCAGCATGCGTGAGCCTACCCTCCCCCGCGCTACCGTCGTCTCATCATGACTGCCTGGCTAGAAGCATTGATCCCCCGAGCAAGGAGGGCTGACCATGTCGTTCGCACTGTCACGAATGGGTGTCACGATCTACGTCATCGCCAGGAGCGTCGAAGCGGCTGAACAGTCCGCACTCGACTATTGGGAGGATGCCAGCGAGGACCGGGACGGCGACCACGACAGCGTCTACCTCCAGCGTGACGCTGCCGAGAAGGCGCTGCACGGGAGGTCCGGTTCCTACGATCCCGACCGGGACCGCGTGTACGACGTCAGTGTCGATTTCCACGTCACCAAGAAGTACAGCTTGAGCCCCTCTGATGAGTTGGAGGCGGCGAAACTCGCTGCGCTGCTCCGCGAAAACTGATCTTCAGCCCCTCTCCTCCGCTGGCCGTTTGTGCCCTACGGTGTCCCGATCGGCACACCCCTGGGGGACACATGCGGATGCGTACCACCGCGGCCATGGCTGTCCTACTCCTCGCCGCCCTCACTGCGTGCAGCAGCGACGACGGCGACCCCGACGAGAAGTCGACACCCAAGCCGCCTGCGGTGAAGTCAACGGAGCCGGGCGGCGAAGACGGTGGCTCGAAGACGCTGAGGCTCGGTCAGCCCGCGCAGACCATCGGCGACGGCGGGACCGGCGTCCCCCAGATCACTCCGGACACCGTCGTGTACGTGAAGGAAGGCGGCGGCGAGAAGTCCGCGAACGGGGTGTTCGCCGTCGTCACGATGAAGGTCAAGGCGATGACCGGTGCGCCGGCGGCGCAGACCGCGCCGATCACGGGTGACGGCTGGAAGTGGATCGCCCCGGACGGCGAAGAGATCGGCTTCGACAGCGGCAACTCAACCGCCATCACCATGGACAAGTACAGCGGTGGCGGCGAAGTGCAGCCCGGCACGTGGAAATGGGACTCGGAAGCCTTTGACCTGACGACGGCGCAGGCGAAGGGCGGCACGCTCCTCTACACCGACGGCGAAGGGACCGCCTACCGGTGGAAGATGCCCACCACCGACTCCGGGCCCGGCGTGGCCGACGTGAAGAAGCAACTGGAGTACTGAGACACAGATGGGCCCCGCCCTCCGAAGAGGACGGGGCCCAGGCGTGCATCGGGTCAGGCGAGTTCACCCGATGGAAGATCAGTAGACGCTCCGGGGCGGCGCCCCTCCGAAGTCTTCCAGTGCGTCTCGTTCACCAGGCGAATGATCGTTGTGTGATGGACGCCGAACTCCGCAGCTATCACGCGGTACGACAGGCCCGTCCCGCGCAGTCGGCGCGCTTCGGAGACCTGGATGTCGCTGAGTCGTCGCACGCTCTCGACCAGTTGACCGACAGCCTCCGGTGAAGCCATAGCGTGTCGCCGCTTGGCCACCATGTCGGCCGTGTTGTCCGCGGACGTACCCAGGAAGAGGTGCCTGGGGTTGCAGCACGGTGGATTGTCACAACCGTGGCAGACAACCTGCCCGTTGAGGATCTCGCCCCGGGTCAGTCGCCACGCTACGCGGGAAGCGACCTGCGGTGATTCGGCAACACTGACGCGGAACTGGCCGTAGCCCTTCTCCCGGCGGCTCCGGCGCCAGGGCCAGCAGTCATTGGGGCCAGCCTGGTCGACCTTGCTCCAGAAGCGTTCTTCTATGGTCCTTCGACGAGCGGCCACGCCATGTGGTCCCATCTCGCTGACTGGCGACTCTGCACCAGGCGACGCTTTGAGATCTTGAGCGCACCAAGCGTCGCCTATCCAGAGTATCCGAGAGCGACGACAGCCCCCGCCCCCTGCGCGAGGCAGGCGGCGGGGGCTAGCGGTGGCTACTCGGTCGGGTCTTCAGGCGGAACGTCCGGTTCGACGAACAACCCCTCATAGCTGGGCTGTGGCTGTGGCTCGGCGAGGCCGAGTTCGACGAGGCTGGGCATGTCGCCTGCCGAGTCGTCGACACGGCGGCCCATCGGGCGCGGATCGGGCATGGTCACACTCCAGTGCGGTTGTACTCGTCGACACGAGCCGGCGGGGCTGGCGGATCAATGCCGTGGCCGCGCATCTGCGTCGTCAGCTCGCCCACGTACCAGGCGAAGGCACGGACGAGCGACCGAAGTGACCGGACTTCCTCGCGAGTCGTCGTCAGCTCTTGCCGCAGCTCCGACTTGATGGCGTCGAATGCAGCCCGGTCCTCTGCGCGCTGGTTCGGCTCCGCCTGCGCCTGTGCGGCGGCCCGTGTCGCTTCGGCAGTGGCTGCCGCGGCCCTTGTCGTCGCCCTTGCCGCGAACAGTCCGGCGATCACCATGCCGACTGTGCCGATCACGGCCACGATCCCTGCCCACACCGTCACGGTGCGCCGCCTCTCCTGGCGGCTCTCGGCGCGTGGGGGACCGAATGCTCGGGGACGCCAGCCGCCCACAATATGACTCCCACATGGGAGGTCGAGTACCAGATCGCGACCCAGATGCCGCGGGAGTACTCGCCGTTGATGACGGCCACCGTGTAGGCGATAGCCCACACTGCTGGGGGGATGACCGCGGCGACGAAGCCCGCCAGATCGCGGCCGATGCGGACAAACGCCGATGCGAGCGTGACCAGGCCTGCGCTGATCCACAGCCACGCCCAGTGCTGGATGTCGCACACCGAGGTCAGCAGTTGCAGGCCCTGCGTGGGCGGCGGGTCTACCAGGAACGACGCACCCCAGCAGGTTTTCCCGACGCCAAGGATCAGCAGGAACGCGCCGCGCCTGCCGAGCCGCCTTCGCAGCCAGTCGGCCGCGCGGCACGGCACCTAGACCCCCGAGGCGGCGCTGGCGCTGTTGCGCGGGCCGACGAAGCGGGCGATGAGGCCCTTGATGAGGGAGCCTGCCGCGGCGATCCCCGCGGCTCCGACGGTCTCCCAGAAGCTTGCGGAGAACATGTCTCCGGGGCCTGCGGCGAGGGCGACACCCGCGGCAGCGACGACGAAGGTGGCGATGACGCGCTCGACGAGATCCTTGGCGTAGGTGGTGGCGGTCTTCACGACGGTCTGCACGTCACCGCTGGTGGGCAGGTTGCTGGTCATGACGTTCTCGCTTCCTTCTCGTCGAGCTTCTTGGTGAGGGCGTCGACCTTGGCGGTGAGCGTCGCGAGCCGGTCGATGATTTCGGGGAGGTAGCTGGCGGCCTTCCACGTCGGGTTGGTCCCATGGGTGGCGGCGCTGGTCGGGGACGGGATGGCGTCCCGGCCCCAGACGGCGTCGTGCACGGCCTTGGCGTCCATGTCGAGTCCTTCGTCAGGGGTGGTGGGGCCCGGGTTCCAGGAGGCGGAGTGTTCGAGGCGTTCGTGAACGTCCTTGCGGAACTGGCCCATGCCGAAGCTGGGGTCGATCTTGCGTCGGGTGCCTTCCTTGTGGCCGATCACCGAGTTGGCCGACCACCGGTGGGCTCGGCAGATCGCTGCCGCCCAGCGGACCGCGGCGCCGTACTGCACGGCCGGGTATGGATCGTGGCCGTTGCCGAGGTTCTCGATCTCGATGCCGTAGTAGTGGGCGTTGCCGTCCACTGGCTCCGCATTGTCCGGCCGCGGATGCGTCGCCGACTCGTTGACGACGGCGGTGTGGGCGTTCTGTGCGAAGGTCCCGGCGTGGTTGGCGCGGCCGTAGCCGACCATCGTCGCCAGGCCTGCCTTGCTCAGGTGCGTGTGGCAAAGAGGCCCGGGGAGGTCGGCCATTCCTGTCCAGCACAGGCCCAGGCTGTTCGCTCCGGCGGTGTGGTGGATGACGACGCCGTTCATGCCGCCCCACGGGCCCTTGTGGTTGCGGTTGTGAGTGCGCCACCCGGAGTGTTCAGCGACGCGCACTCCTTCGGCCTTCAGGGCGGCGAGGAGGGCGTCCGCGGTCAGGGGTGGGGCCATGGCCAGCCTTCTTTCAGTAGTCCCAGGTGGTGCCGACGAACTGGGCGTGCTCGAGCGGCCAGGGCTGATCGTGGTCGTGCCACACCTCGACGCCGACCGGCTGATTGGCTTGCCCGGCGAAGAACCATGACGTGGTTTCCCAGCTGCGGCCGGGTGTGGCGGGGTGGTCGGCGGCTCCGGTGTCGTCGCGGTCGCCGTGTGGGTCGCGGATGAAGCGGCTCATGAACTGCCGCGGACGCAAGTCGCCGTCAGGTACCGCGAGGGCGGCCCACCGGAGGTGTCGGGCCCACAGGAAGTCCCCATCGAACGGCGGCATGATCAGCGACAGTTGCCGGGCCATGCTCCGGTCGTTGCTGATGACCCGCTCGTAGGTGACGAGCGTCCACACCTTCGGTGGTATGAGCTGCGGCTTCTCGCCGCGGTAGAGCTTGCACACGGTGGCCACGCCGTCCTCCTCACAGGCTGCAGAACGTCCCGTTGAAGGACACCCATGGCGGCTGGATCTTCGGGTTGGCGGTGGCGGAGGTGGTGCCGACGATCTGGATGCGGCCGTCCGTACCTATGTCGATCTTTACGGAGAGGACGTCGGAGTCCGTTGTCGAGCAGGCACCGGTGAGAGAGCGCAGCGACGACGGGCGGGCTGCGGTGACCAGAGGGCTACCGGTGACGAAACCGCCGTTCGAGATGACCTTCGGGCTCCCGCTGTAGGTGATGTTGACGCCGCCGCGCAGCATCAGCGTGTCCTCACCGAAGAGGTTCACGATCCGGTACTGCAAGGTCCCATTCGAGTTGCCGTTGTGGGCGAACCCGGAGGCCAGAGACACGGTCGTCCACGCCTTGTTGCCGGAGCCGATCACCGACCAGGTGGTGCCGTCGTAAACGGTCAGCAGATCGACGTCCCGGAGCCACGCCACCATGCCCTCGACCGGTGCCGCCGCGCCGACCAGAGTCGCGGACCGCTCCGAGGACGAGGCGAACCGCATGGTCGATCGGGAGGCGATCGGGTTGACGATGTCCTTGGCAAGCTTGCTGGCGTCCGGTGGGTCGGTGAGGGCAGCGATGCCGATGCCCTGCCCGTAGTCGTCCGTGGTGGGCACAGGGCCTCCTGCTAGCTGAGGGGGTAGCGGAGTCCCTTGAGGGAGAACCACTGGGTTTCGACGTCGCCCGCACCTGCGGAGATGAGGGAGACCGTGCCGTCCGTGTCGAAGTCGGCCTTGCAGGAGTGCACGACGGACGTACTCAGCGCGACCCCCGTGATCGAGGTCGCGTTGCGCGGGATGACGAACGATGCGCGGGCGCTAGGCCGGAAAGTCGATGACAGGGCGGCGGAGAGGATGTTCGCGGTCTGCGCCCCGTTGGCGCGGGTGGCGCCGCCGTCCCATTCCATCCACCAGCCGCCAAGCCAGTTGACCTTGCGGTAGCGGATGGGGCCGTTGTTGTTGCCCTGGCTGGTGGTGTTGCCCTGCGTGTAGCCGGTGCCGAGCGTCGCTGTCGTCCAGCCCGGATCACCACTGCTCAGCCGCCCGAGGGCGAGCCAGTTGCCGCTGCTCGACTGCGTGACGGCGATAACGTCACCGACCAACGGCAGGGTGTACGTCTCCAGGCGGCGCACAGTGATGCCGTCGTCGGTGACGACGGTGCCGTTCCCGCTGACGGTCTGGACGGTGGCGAGCCGCCAGTCCGCTCCCCGCACGCTCGGGGTGCTCGCACCGGTGCTGACGGCCTGCTGCTGCAGTGCGTCCGCGAGCTGCCGGACTGTGCCGTGGGAGGACTTCACCCGTCCCCCTTCGCGGAGATCGTCGCGATGGGGAAGTCGCCGCCGGTGTCTAGCGGCACGGAGAAGGACTGGACTTGGTGGAGTTCGCGGGTGCCGTCGGGGTGGATGACGCGGATGATGTCGCCGCACTCCAGCGCAGGGTTCGGCAGCGAGGAGAAGTCACCGCTGGCGTTCGGTGCTTTGCCTGCGGCCAGTTTCAGGTTGGCGGCCTGGGCGCAGGCATCGACCGTGGTGAGGGTGCTGGAGGTGTAGAAGTCGGGGCGCCTGCCGAACGGCCCGCCCCAGTACGTTGGCGAGTTGATGTCGGTTTCGGTGGCCAGGTACTCGACCGGGGCGACGTTCTCCTCGGTGTTCTCCCCGCGGGCCAGGACGCCGTTGAAGACCTTGTCGGCGGACATGGCGCGGCTGCCCTGCACGTACACGCCGCCCTCCCCCGCGGCGACCTCCCACACAGCAGAGGCCGTCTCCGGGTCGGGCAAAGCGCTGATCACGAAGACGCCGTCGGCGTTGGTGTAGCACTCGGCTCCGGCAGCGGCGACGATCTCCTGTACGCCCGCCCACGGATCGGCTTCGACGTCGAAGGTGCGCGCGCCGATGGGCGCGTCGACGATCGTCGAGATGACGTCGGCATCCGGGAGGCTGCGCTGGATAAGCGCGGTGGCGGCGCCGACGACGGTACCCGTGGCCTTGTACGGCTCGGTGAGCTTGTCGTCCACGACGCACGCCTCGAGGCTTTTGCCCTGGAGCGTGACGGGCCCGTCCGTCGGGTCGCCGTCGACGCTGTCGAGCCGGAACACCCCCAACGGCACAAGCTCGCTGCTGCCGTCGCCGTACTCGACGCCTCGGGCGATCCTCAGCCGTGCCCCATAGGTGGCGAGTTCATCGGCAGGCGTGCGCGGGATCAAGGAGGTGTCGGCTGTGGTGACGGTGCAGGTGCGGCGAATCGTCTGCCCGCGGTCCACTGGGACGGAGCCGCCGGTGTGCTCGATCGTCACCACACTGCCGTCCGTCTTGAACAACTGCACTTCCGTGACCGGCGTATGGCCTTCAGCGAGGCGGGGCAGGAAGCGGTCGCTGACGGGGTACATGGATCACCCCGCCCTGCGGTCGAGGAGGACGTCCTCCCACGTTGAATACGCGGTCAGCACCTCGGCCCACGAGCCGAATCCAGTCAGAACGTCCTGCCAAGTGCGGCCCGCACTGTCACCGACGCCCGTGGTGACGGGCAGGTCAGCCTCCGTGAGGGGAAGCGTCCAGGCGCGCCACGCTTCGCTGGCTAGGGCAACGACGCGCGCTTCGGTGACCTGGGCGACGGTGATGTACATGTCGGTGACGCCCATGCCGGGCGCTGCCTGCCACAGCAGGACATTCCCGGAGTCGAGGAGCCAGTGCAGCGCTGCCCGCTCGTCGTCGCTGCGTGTCCAGACCGAGAGATCACCTTCGAGGCCGCCGCGCACACAGCTGAGGACGACGGCGTTGCGGCGCCCCTTGACACGGTAGACGGCCTGATCGATGGGTCGCGCCCAGTCCGGCGCCTTCTCCGCCAGCACCTTCACGTTGCGCTGCGGGTGCCCCGGATCTTTCAGCCAGACGGTGTTCACGTCGCCGACGGGGATGGTCACGGTGGCGGAGGTGCGGGTAGCGGGGGTGGTGCTCCCATCGGGCCACAGCTCGATGCGGTAGGACACCGGGACTCCGAGAGGCGCCTCGTAATCGTCGATGATCATCAGGTCCGAGATGATGAGCGCCTTGTCCAAGAGCCCAGTAAGGCCGCGCACCAGAGCGCGACTCCCGTCGGCGCCCACCCGGTAGACGGTGATGGACTGCCCGACGGCGAGCTCCCTCAGCGTCAGGGTGATGCTGGCGGTCTCGTCGACGGCCTGGACCGCGGTCAGCGGCAGCGCCTGCCACAGGGCGGCCACGTCGACGTACATGATGGAGCTGGTGGCGCCCGCTGTGAGGGTGAGCTCGATCGCCCCCTGCGTTGCGGTGGCGGGAACGCCGGCGTCGGTCGCCATCGCATACCAGCTGGCGCCAGGGAACGTATAGCTGGTGCCGCCGGTGGTCCCGAGGTCAACATTGGCGGCGTCGTACCACCGGACCTTGATGTTCACGGTCCAAGAACCCGCGCCGAGCGTGGCGAGGATCTGCGCCCTGTAACTGGTGCCGACCCCGCCCGGCGCCGCGAAGCGTCCGGACCGGGCCACGCTGGCCGTGGCCGTCGCCGAGGTGACCGACATCGAGTAGGAGCCGTCGTAGGCGATCTGCCCCCACGGCGTGGACCGGGCGATGACGGCCACCCCGGAGGGGCGCGTCCACCCGGCGACACCCTGCTCGAACGATCCGTCGGCATAGGGGAGGATCGTCCCCGCCTGTAGGACGGGGGCGACCGTGACGACCGCGTCCTCCAACCGCAAGACCTGGCCGCCCGAGGCGCCGTTGATGCCGGTGGCGATGCTGCACGTCGCAGCGTTAGCGGGGGCGATAGCCGAGGCGCGCTGCCGGTACCAGCCGGAGCCCGGCGAGGGCTGCACCAGCGACGAGCGGGTAGCGCTGACCTGGTTGCCGTTCGCGTCGTAGTACCGCAGCTCCACCCAGGTGTCCGCCGCCAGAGTGGGCGGGTTGAGGTAGGCGTAGGCCTGGTAGTCGGCCCCCGGCGTGACCGCGGGCCGGTCCGTGGAGACCGCAGCAGCGTTGCCCGCTCCGGTCGCGGTGATGGCGATGGTGTGGCCGCCGACGAGGTAGTTGTCGACAGACCAGGACACGGCGGGCACCTGCCGCGTCACCGTCGCGTTGACCTCCGGAGCCCACCCCGAGGCGTCAATCTCTGCGCTCTCGGTGTTGAAAGCGAAAAGGTTGCCGACAGTTCTGATCGGCAAGCCGAGGTAGACGTTCTCCCAGTACTGACTGACTAGCCCCGCCGCTGGAGTCGACGACAGCAGCACCTGCGCCTGCGATGCCCCGGCCGGGGCCATCCCGGCCACGCCCACCCGGTGCCACGCCGACCAGGCAGACGCCGTAGACAGCGACCAGGTCACTGAGATTTCGGTGCCGGTGGCGTTGAGCCAGCGGATTCCGATCCGTTCCACGACCGTGCCCGCGGCGTCGGCGAAGCACTGGTACGTTGTGCCTGCGGTGACCGGGTAGGAGGAGACGGTGCGGGCCTGCATCTCCCCGGCCGCCACCGACTTGACCACCAGGCACCCGTCACCGACCCGGCCCCCAGTCCCCTTGGACAGCGTGCAGTTGAGCTTGCTCGTCCAACCACTGGTGTTCGGATCGACTTCCGACGTCGTCGCCGACAGGAAATTCCCGGGGATGGCCACAGGTCACCTCCTCCCGGCTCGGACGGTGGTGGTGAGCTCGCCGAGGGTGTGCTGCACTTCGCCGCGGACGTGGCCGAGGAATTCGCCGCTGCTGAGGGTGAGGGTTCCGGTGAACTCCCCTCCCCCGCCTCCGCTCGCCGACAGGGCGATCCGAGAGAGAGCGCTGGCCTGGGTCGACGTGAAGACGGGCTCCGGCCTGCCCGTGCCGTTGTAGGCAAGGTTGAGGCCGGGCTGCAGGTATCCGCCCTGGTCGTACCAGTGCGGGCTGCGGGACAGCCATTTCGAGTAGGCGCGTGCCGGACTGCCGTAGTCGGGGCGGCCCTTGATGTAACCGAGCCCCCACCGGATCTGGGTCTTGTAGTTGGTGAGGTAGTCGGCGCCCGCGGACCGCATTTTCGATGCGGGGAGCGACTGCGGGATGCCGTAGGCGCCAGACGACTGGTTGAGGGCGTCCCATCGCCAGTTCGACTCGCCTTGCCAGAGCTTCTTGAGGGGTCCGAACTGGTTGGGGCCCCAGCCGTAGCGGTGGAGGATCGACTTGGCGTACTGCTGGGCCGCGCCCGCCGCAGCGCCGGGGAACCCCTTGCCTCCGCCGCCGGTGAGGAACGGCATCGGGTCCACGGCACGGCCGTTCCGACGCGCCTCCAAGTGCAAGTGCGGCCCGGTCGTGTTGCCCGTCGCGCCGACCTCGCCGATCGTCGTGCCCCGGTTGACGTGCTTGTGGAGCTTGGTGAGGATCGCCGACATGTGCGCGTAGAAGCTCGAGAGCCCCCCGCCGTGGCTGATTTGGACGTGCTTGCCATAGGGGCCGCCGGAGGCGACCTGGGAGACGGTGCCGTCCGATACGGCGCGGATCGGGGTGCCGGTCGCGGCGGGGAAGTCGAGGCCCGTGTGGCGCCCGGAGGACCACATGCTGCCACGCACACCAAAGCGGGTGCCGTATTTAGCGTTGACGGGCTTGAGCCACTCGGCTCCGCCGCCTCCGGCGAACATCGACGAAACCGCGTCGACGATCTTGTTCTTGAGGCCGGTCACCATCTTGACCGGGATCTTGGCGATCATCTTGCCCATGGGCGCCGTACCTACACCCTTGGTGACCTTGCCGAGGATCGGCTTGACGAGCTTCGCCCACACCTTGGTCGGGTGGGCGATCAGGTCGGCACCGGTCTTCGCCCAGTCGATGCCCTTACCGACGACGTCACCGACGGTGTCCTTCGTCCAGTCCCAGGCGTCACCGATCGGCCCGAGGAAACCGCCCTTCGCCATGAGCTTGGTGCCCGCCGCGGCATGCAGGGCACGGGCCCGGCCTCGGTACTGCGGATCCGTGGGGATCACGAACTCCGGGTAACGGGGGTTGCCCTCGCCGACGATCGCGGTGGGCCGGTTGACCTTCATGGGGGCGGCCGGGCCGAAGCCGTTTCCGACGGTGCCACCACGGGCCAGGAGCTTCGGTCCGTCCGGGAGCTCGGGGAGGTGCACGAAACCGGCGACCTTGTCCCAGACGGCCTTGATGCCCTTCGTGTACACCCACTTGATCACGAAGTTCACGGGGGCAGCCGTGACCTTCTTGATCTGGCTGAACGCCTTGCCGATCGCGTCCTTGGCCTTGCCGAAGGCCTCGCCGACCAGCCGCACGGCAGACTTCATCTTGTCGAAGGCGGGCTTCAGGCCCTTCGTGTACAACCAGCTCGCCCGGTCGGCGATCCACCCGAAGCTGGGCTTGACCGCGCTCCGGTACAACCACAACGCGGTGGCGCCGATGCCGCGCATCGCAGGACGGAGGGCGCTGACGTACAGCCACTTCCCTATCCGGCCCACGAGATGGAAGCTGACGACAATGCCGTTGGCTGCAGGCTTGATGGCGTTCCGGTACAACCACCCGGCCACCGCCCCGATGCCTCGAAACGCAGGCCCGATGGCAACTTTCCACAGCCACGTGCCGGTCTTCCCTGCCGCCTTGAACGCCAGGATCGTCGGTACGACCAGGACCGTCACGATGGCCGAAATGAGGACCTTCGCGGCGAGAGCGATGCCCCTGAACACGGCCTCGGCGACGGCACGGATCCAGCGGAACACCGTCGCGAATGGGCCGCGGATGAACGTGATGATGTCGGGCAGGATGCTGTGCCCGATCAGCACGTTGTACAGCCACTGGAAGCCGCGGACGATGTACGTGACCCCGAGGACGATCTTGTCCCGGAGCCACTGGAACCAGCCGCCCAACGTCTGGATGCTGCGCCAGAGAGCCTGAACGCCCGTGCGAAACCAGTCGAAATGCTTGTAGGCATAGACAACAGCCGCCACCAGCGCAACGATCGCCAGCCCGACCAGCACGATCGGATTGGCGTTCATCACCGTGTTGAACAGGAACATCGCGATCGTCCAGAGCTTGGTCACGATGTAGGCCAAGTACATGCCCTGGATCAGCCACGGCAGCGTCGTCGCGATCGACGCAAGGCCACGAGCCAGCGCACCAAGGATCTGAAGGATGGGCCCCGACAGCGGCTCCAGAGCTCGGGCCACCTGGTAGAACGCCGAGCTGATGTCACCGATCGCCGCAGCCACGATGGGCCCCTGGCTGGCTGAGTACGCCAGGAACCGCTCGAAGGCAGGGCTCCCCTTGAGACCGGCACCCCAGGCGGCGAAGCGCCCGGTGATGGCCTGCATCCGCGCCGAGATGGAGTCCATGTGCGGCAGGAAGGCCTGGACGATGCCGCCCATGCCCTTGAACAAGTTCGCGAAGGCCGCGCCGAGACCGATGATCGCGGGACGGGTGGCGCCCGCCAGGTCCGCCTTGAACTCCTTCCAGCCCTCGGACTTGAAGCCGCGCGAGGCACGGTCCTGCAGCTCACCGATCGCGTCCGCTGCCGCCTTCACGAACGGCGTCAGGCCGGGGAGCGAATGCTTCAGCCCGTTCAGGGCGCGCGTGAAAAGCGGCATGACCTGCGGCTGCAGGCTTTTCGACCAGGCAGAGAACGCCCCCCGCAGATCAACGAACGCGTCGAACGTCTGCCGGGCCGACGGCGTCAACTTCGCCAAAGCGGCCTGGTACTTGGCCTGCGCCACGGCAGCCTGATCCACACCCCCGGCCGCAGACCGCGACGCGGAGGCAACCTGACGCTGAGCCGAGGCAATCGAATCCGCCGCCGACTGCTGCGCCGCAACCAGCGACTCCTGAGCACGCGCCACCGACCGGGCGCCCGCCTCCTGAACCTTGGTGACGTTGCGCTGGCTTTCGGCGACCTTCTCCTGCGCCGCGGCAATCGCCTGCTGGTTCTGGACCTGCTGGCGGGCCGCCTCGTTGCGAGCCTTGCTCAGGGCCTTCTGCTGCTCGGTGATGCCCCGCTCGGCCGCCGTGAGCCGCTCCTGAGCGCTACGGACCGTCTCCGAGCCCTCAACCCCGGCCTTGTCGGCGGCCTTCTTCTCACCGGCGAGCTGCTTGGTCTCCTCGCGCTGCTCCTTCAGCCGCTGCACTGCCTGGTCGTAAGCCAGCCGAGCGCGCTGCTGCTCGAGCAGCGTGGCCTTGGATCCCACGGCCTGCGTCGCCAGCAGCCGGTTACGGGCCTCCTGCACCGACAGGACGGCATCCCGCTCGGAGAGCTGCGCACCCGCCAACCGGTTCGACAGTTGAGCGAGTTCGACGACGGCGTCCTTGCGGGCCTGCGTGAGATCCTGCTGGGCCTGCCGAGCCGTGCGCTGAGCATCCGCGAGGGACTCCTCGGCCTGCGAGACCCGCTCGGCGGCATCCCGCTGCCGGTCCGCGGCCTGCTGCACCGCATCCGCCAGCGACTGGCGGGCCGCCTTGACCTGCTGAGACGCCTGCCGGTTCGCCTCCGCCGACGACCGCACCGCATCCCCGACAGCCCGCTCCGCCTGCGAAACCTGACGCGCCGCATTACGGTGCGCCGCCGCAAGCGACTGCTGCGCACCCGCCATCTGCAGGGCCTTGGCGGCCCCCTGGCCATTCGCCTGACCGCCCTTTATCGACGCGGTCGTGGCAGCATCTTGGGCCGCCTTCTGCGCCTGAAGAGCTCCGGCGATCTTGATGAATGCCGGTGCCGCAACAGCCGCAAGCGCACCCACACCGACCGTGGCCGTCACGGCCGCAGCCGTGACGGCGCCGAGACCCGCGGCGAGAATCGGGAGAGCAGGCAGGACCGCAACACTGCTGAGAGCTATGGTCAGCTGGACCAGGGCTCGCCGCGCCTTGGCTGTCGTGACGTTCGTCCTGATGGTGATGGTCTTGCCGTCGAGCGCAGCGATCTGCGCGCGCACCACGGCGAGTTGCGAGGCCGCGGCGCCCGTGTCAATGCGTACAGCGACGTCCGCATCCGACGCGGCCAGCGCCGCCAGACGTGCCTGGATCGCCTCGATGCGGGCCGTGGCGGTGGCGACGTCCATGTCGACGCCGATCCGCACATCCCGCAGCGCCGTCAACTGGGCGCGCAAGCGGGCGATCTCCACCTCGGCCGGCGTGGTGTCCGCACCGATGTTGATGTTCGGCAGGGACGCCTCAGCAGCCTGCACCTGAGCGCGCAGTCGCTGCCCGAACGTGCCATCGGTCTCGACACGAATGTGTGCGGGATTCGCCGAGACGCGGTCGATCTCCTCGCGGACCAGCCGCAGCTGGGCTATGGCGGCCGCCGTATCCGAGCGGACCGCGACGTTCGGGTGGGCGGACCCGATCCGGCGCAGCCGCTCCTCGATGTCCGCTGCCTCTGCGCGGGCCCGCACGGCGTCGATGTCGATGCCGATCGTCTTGTTCGACAGGGCTTCCATGCGGGCACGCAGACGTGCAAGGTCGGCGTCGACACCCGTGTCCGACAGCTTGACGTCCAGCTTCGGCATGCTGCGAAACGCTTCTTGCAGCTTCGCCCGCAGCCCCCTGGCGAACGCCCCACCGGTCTCTACACCTTGCCGGACAGCAACCGGACGGGCCTGCCGGGCGCCGTTGTTGATGCCGTCCCTGACCGCGGGCGCGATGTGGGCCGACAGCCGCTCGCCAATGACCCGGCCCATCTCGTCGCCCACCTGCGTGGCGGGCGGGACGAGGGCTGCCTGCAGGCGGGCCAGGATGCCTTTCGCATTGGGGACGACGTCGACTTCGACGGAGCCCACAGAGATGGCAGGCATGGGAGTTGCCTCCCGCCTGCGCTACGCCGCGCCTCCGTTGATGAGCTGGAGAAGCACCTCGGCAGCGGCCTCACTGATCTTCGGCTTCGCCCTCGGCGCCTTCGCTCCAGGCCTGGCCACCGGTTCGGGAGGCTTGGGCCACTTGGCCTTGTTTTCGATGTTGGTGCACAGCAGCACGTACTCGACGCGCCGTGTAGCGTCGACCACCGATGCCGTGAGTTGTTCCAGTTGGGACCAGCGGCCCTTCTCTGGCTCGCCCTTGTCTGCCTGCTCGGCCAGCTCCTCATCGGACAGTTGGTTGCGGAGCGCGGTCATGGTGTGCGACTCGGGCGGCAGATGCTGGATAAGAATGCGCAGCCGCCGCCACGACATCCGCCCGCGGTGCAGGTCGAGGATGTCGATGCCCCGCTCGAGGAGGTCGGCTTCTACCGCTTCCGCGTGGTCTTCGAGGACCGTGACGGTCCAGAGGATTTCCCCAGGGTCTCCCCCGACTTGCTGGCCGCATCAGCGACGAACTCGCCGAACATGTCGTTTGTCGGGTCGAGTTCCTCGAACAGCAGGAAGTCGTCGGGGTGCATGACCTTGGCGGCGAACACGTCAAAGTCGCCTGCCTTCAGCGCCCGCTGCCACGACATGCGCCAGGCGCCGGGCGGAATGACCCGCACGTCCTTGCCGCAGAGAGACGCGGTCACATAGTGGCCCTGGTCGGCTTCTAGCTCTTGGGCTTCGGCGGGCAGGACATCAGCTTCGGTGCTCATGGCGCGGACCTCCAACGGGAACGGCGCGGGCGTGGATAGAGGTGGACGGGCCGGGCCCGCGCCGGCTGGCAAAGCGGCCCGCCCACCAGTCAGAGCGGTCAGGAGCCGGTGTACTCGGGCGTCGCCGGGACCTTGTCACTGTGGTAGACGGTGTTGCCGCTCGCGTCCGGATAGGCAGTCACCGTGATCTCGTAGGCGCTCATTTCGTCCTGCTTGAACGTCACATCGGACCGGTCGGAGACTTCGCCCTGCGGGACGTAGAAGCCGCGGGCAGTGTCACCGTCCATCACGAGGAACCACCAGGCGCGGCGGTCCGGCACCGGTGACGCAGTCTCCGCGAACGTCGTGAACCCACCGACGGGCTCGAGCTCGGACGCGGGAAGCCGGTACATGATGCTTTGGACGGCGACGCGGGCGGTTTCCCAGAGCGTGACCTTGAAGGTGCGCACGGACTTGGTGATCTGCGTGCGGAACGGGCTCGTGAGGCCCCAGGGAGTGAACTCCTGGCTGTCCTCGTCGAATCCGTAGGTCAGACCGTCGTCCGAGATCGCGCCGAGCGGCTCCCACGGGGCAAGCGGCTGAACCAGCGGGGACGCAGGCGCCGGCGTGCCAATGTCACACACCCACCCCCCGCCATTTGCGCCGATGACGGTGAGATCCGCAGCGCGGGTGATCGAAACCATGATGTCTCCAGACATGCGTGAAGCCCGCGCTCGGGCGGGAACAGGGGTCCGGCGCGGGCCCGCAAACGGTCAGGAGACCGGGTGGCTGAAGATCTCGTAGGTGCCGCCGACACGGCGGAGAGCGGTGTTCTCGTAGGGGCGCACAGCGGGCAGGGTCAGGCAGCTAGCTCTGGCGATGACCAGCGTGTCCGTCGACGAGCCGCGCAGAGTGCCGGTGATCCAGTCGTGGACTTCGCGCGCGAGCGTGAACGCGCCTGCCCTGGTGGCGGCGTACACGTTCACGTCGACGAGCATGCGGGCCAGCCGCACCCCGTCGTCCTCACCGCCAGGGATCTGCTCGAACTGGATCGTCGGCAACTCTGCCAGCAGGCCGTTGTCGAGCTCATCGCGCACCACTGCGTGCGGCCACCGGGCCTGAGCGCGAGGAATCAGCTCCGCCTCGATATCGACTATCACGGTCACTGATTCCGCCCCCCGATCTGCGCGGCACGCAGCAACACGTGATGGGCTGGGACCTTCTCCGTCCCGTACTCCACCCAGCGCGCGTAGTAGGAGGTGTTGCGGACCGTGGCAGTCGCCCTGTTCTTACGGCGGCCACCGCGCAGTCTGCTGCTCACGCGGAAGCTTTCCTTGTAGTGGCCAGGGTGTGGATCTCCCGCCCCGCCGACCGGGGCAATCGACTCGGCCACCGACTTGATGAGCTCAGCGCGGCGCACCATCTCCGCCCGGACCATCTCCGAGCGCAGGAGCTCCCCCACACCCTTGTGGGACATCTTGAACCGTGCAGCCATGGCCCCTCCTCAGCCCGTCACTCGGTCGGCGGCGAACTGCACGACGCCGCGAGTGCCGGTGAACGGGCTGCGGCCCCAGTCGCCGGGCTCGCCAGTGACCTCGCAGCGGTCACCCCGGATCAGGACGCCGTCCGTCGTGCGCAGCGGCATCCGGGCATGACCAGCCGGTGCATACACCGTCCAGCCGACGATCACCGTGTCGCGGGCCTGCTGCTGCTCACCGCCCACCTGCGGAGCCTCCGCACGCGGCGTCACTGCGCAGCCCTTCAAGTCGAAAGACTCGTCCGGTCCGGGAAGCGGCTGGCCGCGGGGGTCACGGCCGGGCGAGACACCGGTCCGCAGAATCCTCACCGTCTCCCCATACGGGTAACGGCCCGGCATCAGGAGTACCCCCAGCCCGGCTCGAATTCGTCGGGGAATCCGACATCGTCGATCGGCCACGTCGGTGACGGATCGGCCGTACTCGGTGTCGGGTCGACCGTGAACGCTCCGCCGCGGCCAGCCAGTGATTTCAGAGCGGCCTTGTCGGCCTTCGTGAGGTACAGGCCGCCGGACCCGGTCGGGCGCTGCACCGACATGGGGCCGATCGTCTCGTAGGAGATCTGCTGCGGGTTCGTGTAGGCCCGACCACATACCGACAGGACAACCGCAGTCGCCTCATCGGGGAGGGGCTTCACCACCGACAGGCACAGGTTGACGGCCTGCTGGATCAGCAGTGCCGCACGGTCCCCGTCGATCTCGTCGAGGCCCAAATAGAGGCCAAGGTCCTCCGCTGTCGGGATCTCGAATGCCACGGGAGCCTCCTAGGCTGGCAGGGCTTCCACGGCTTGGCACCAGGCAGCAAGGTCGGCCGACGGATCGAGTTCCGCCGAGCGAGCCTTGGCGCGCTTGCTGGCGAGCCGGTACTCGGCGGCCGTCGCGAGCTTCCGCAGGACCGCCTCGTAGCCGTCGATGTCGGCCCGGTCCACGAAGATCCCGGCCTCGCCGAGCGACTCACACAGCCCCGGAGTGGGGTGCGCCAGAACGGGGATGCCCGACGCCAGTGCTTCGACGCCAGCCCTCCCCCACGATTCGTAGGAGGATGGCATGAGCAGGACGCGGGTGCGGGTGTACACCTTCTCCCGCATGTCCTGCCCGTCGACGTGCTCGACGATCTCGACGTTGGGCAGGTCCGGGAGGAGCTGCGCCCCATAGGCGCCGCGCACCGCGAGGAACTGCTGATCCGGCATCCGTTCGGCGAGGGCAGCGAACACCTTGCCGCCCTTCTCCGGATTGCAGTTGACCAGCGTGATCGCCTTGCCGGGCTTCGTCGCATAGTCCTCGGCGAACACCGGCGGGCGCACGATCAGCGACTGCTCGGGGCGGATGGATTTCGGGTACTCGGCGAAGAACAGCTCTGCCTCCCGCTCCATCCACTGGCTGTTGTAGACCGCCAGAGCGGTCCCGCCCGCGGCGGCGTCCCGGAAGGTCGGACGGTGCGTGTTGTGGCAGACCACGACCAGCGGTTTGCCGTAGCCGCGGGCCAGAGACGCCGTCGACGGGACCGTCTCCAGATGCGCCAGCACCGCATCCGCCCGGCGGATCGCCGTCGGGTAGTCGAGCCGCGACTCCAGAGGGATGACCTTGATACCCCGGTATTCGTACTCCTCGTGGGCCCCGCCGTAGCGAGACAGCCACACGGATACGTCGTGCCCGCGATCCACCAGAGGACGCAGCATCGACACGAGCATGTGCTCGGCGCCCGCATTGTGCTCTGGCGGAAATGCGTGCACCCTGGCCACGATCTTCAGCGGCTTGGCCGTCCCGCCCGGCGCGGAAGCCGGGACGGCTGCCATCAGGCGCTACCAGACGGCGTACCGGTGAACTTCACGAACGCATCGGTGTCGCCGAGCACGAGACCGTAGAAGGCCTCCGCGAGCAGCAGCACCAGGTTCTCCTGGAACGCCGAGTGCACGCCGCCGTCCTCGTCGACATAGGTGGCCTCCTTGGAGATCCGCACCGTGATGTCCATGCCGACACCGAACGCCGCCTGCGACCAGTCGCCGCCGATGCCGCGCAGCCCGGAGTCGCTGGACGCGGACTGGCGGCGCTGCTTGCCCGAAACGCTACGCGAGTAGGCGAGCGGCTCGCCGATCAGCGTTCCGGCTGACGCCATGTTCGTGCCCGGCGTGGTCGTGTCGACGAGGATCGGGCGGCCGGTCGTATCGGTCGCCAGCAGCAGCTTCGGCTTCAGCCGGTGGTCCGCGACCGTACCGGTGTAGTCCCAGTCCGAGTCGATGACCTTCTCCATGCCGGTCACCAGGTCCGCCCAGATGCCGCCCGTGCCCTGCGTCGCCGTTCCCAGCGCCACCGCGTTGGTGGTCTCGGCCAGGTAGTCGTCGAACGGGCCGGCCGCGCCCTTCATCGTCTTGCCGTGGATCGCCGCGTGGTCGAAGGCACGCGCGAATGCTGTCGGCAGGTCCGTCTGAAGCTGCGTCCACAGGCCGCCCGCGTTGGTCATGACGACCTCTTCGGCGACCGGGATGAGGACGGCGAGCTTCTTCGCCGTCATCTGCTTCACGCCGACCGACGAGGTCGACAGGGGCTTCTTCGCCGCCTGGCCGACCCAGTCCGCGGTCGGCACATCCATCGGGATCGGCACCGACGTGGTCGCGTCGATCGCCAGCGGCGCCCGGCGCGCCAGCGCCATCACCGCCGACTGCTCCACCGACTTCTCGAAGATCGGGGCCGTCAGCGTGCGAGGCAGCAGTGCCGCATTGACATCGGAGAGCTTGAGCGGGGCCGTAGCCACCATGATTGCCTGCTTTCAGCAGCTACTTGAGCTGCGCCTTTATGAACCCCTCGAACTCGTCCTCGGGGTTGGGGGACCGTTGCTTGTTGGCGCCGGACGCCTGAGTGCGGTCCGGTGCCGGGCGCCGCGGGCCCTCCGGGGGCTGGCTCTTCGCCCAATGCGGCTTGCGCTCCAAAAGCGCCTGGAGGTCGACCTCGATAGCCGCCTCGTCGATGTCGCCATCACCGTCGATGTACGAGCTGAGATCGAGCTGACCGACCGCGTCCTCGGGATCCGTAAACGCCGCCCTCTCAGCCACCTGCGCGCCGGCCAAGGCCTGCACGCGCGCCTCAACGAGACGGGTACGGGTCCTGGTGACCAGCTCGTTCGCTCGGGAGAGCTGGTCGTTGAGGCGCTCAGACTCCGACTTCTCGGAGTCCTTGATGCGTTGCAGCTCGGCGGCCTTCGGCTCCAGTTCCTTCAGGCGCTTGCGGAGGTTCGCGGCCTCCGAGTTCGCCTTGCGGATCTTCGCTTCGGCCTGCTTCCGGTCGAACGGCTTCTCCTCGACCTCGGCGTCCGCCTCCGGGGCGTCCTCCGCGGTCTCGGTGCCGTTCTCCTCGGTCGCCGTCTCCTCGACGGTCTCCTCGGTGCCGGTGTCGGTCTGCTGCTCGGTCGTCTCGGTCTCTTCAGGCATGACGGATCGGCCCTCCAGGGGCTGTGGAAATGAGAAAGGCCGCCACCAGGGCGACCAGAGTTCAGAAAGATCCGGGATCGGCTTGAGCGCGCTGCTCGGCGAGCGCCGCCCGGAAGAGCTGCAACTGCTGACCCGGATTGCCCCGGGCGAACTCGCGGTAGATGCGATCCCACTCACGGGCCTTCGGCGACAGCTCGAAAGACTGGCCACGGAAGACGGGAAGCGGCTGGCAGCGGCAGTAGTTGTGGTACTTGATCACGCTGTCGTCGCCGACGAACCGCTCGTTGGCATCCTCGCCAACCGCTCCGCGATCTTTGTAGATCGCACCGCGGGATGACATCAAGGCACAGAACGAGCAGCAGCCGAGAGCCGCGGCCCGCGCGTAGGCGATGGCTCCGCCGTCCCTCCGGACTGCCTCCGTCACCGTGTTCCGGCCGGCGTTCAGCACCAGCCGGTCAACGGCCCCATCCGCCTTCGACATAGCCGCTTCCAAACGGACGTCCATCGGCTCCAACTGGGCGACGCTGGCCCTGCCCTCCTCGCGCGGCCACAGATCCTTCGTAGCCCAGCGCAGGGACTTCGACGTCTGCTCGTCCGGCGGCCCATCAGCCAGCGGCACCGTGAACGTCCCCGGCACCCCGGCCGCATCCCGCTCGCCGTCGTAGAAGTCGGCGCTGAGGGTCGCCGCCACCTGCGAGTAGCGGGCCACCAGGGCCGCCACCGCTTCGATCCACACAGGGACCGTTGTCTGCAGGCGATCCGGATTGATCAGACGGCGGAGGCCGCGCAGGTCCCGCAGGAGCATCGCCGACAGCCCGACCTGGGCACGCCGCCAGCGGACGACGCTTACCGTGCCGTCAGAGGTCGTCGACGCCAAGATCGGCCTCCGACGGTTCCGCAGACAGCACGCCACCGGCGCCCGAACCAAGCTCCGCCAGGCGATCCAGCAGCGCACTGCTGCCCTCCCGGCCCGCCGTGCGACGCCGGTCCGCGGCAATCCGCTGCCGCTGCGGCTCCGTGAACCCGGCCATCTCCAGCGTCACGTCCGAGTCTGGGGGCAGGATCTTCGCCTGGACGAGCTTGACGGTGGCGTCCACCTGGGCCGCCACGGTCGGAGTCGCCGGGTTGCGCCATACCGTCTCGATACGGCGGGTCTTGTCCGGCGGTTCGCCGTCGCGCACCCACAGGGCGAGCCGCATGGCCTGCTGCCAGGCAGCCTCGAAGCGGCGGATGCGCCGCTCGGCCTTCTTTACCTGACGGTTGTCGGCGAAACGGATCGCATCAGCGGAGGCCGGGTTGTCGCTGCTGTAGCCCAGCACGTGCGGGGCCACCGACATCTGTGACGCCATGATGCGCGCGTACAGGTCGATGATTTTCGTCTGCCCGGACGGGTCGTGGGCGGGGAACGTCCCGACCGTCGGCACGTTGCCGTCCTCGTCCCGCTCCAGTGCGAGCACGCGGCCGATGTACGTCTCCCAGGCGCTCTTGGTGTTGCCCTCGGCGTCCTGGAAGGCGGACTCGGACGCGCCCAGGATGTATCGGGCGGGAGCGCCGAAGAACTCGGAGGCCACCTCCATGCCCATCAGCCGGCGGCACGCAGCATCCGTGATCGACATGACCTCGGGGGTGATCTCCGACTTGCCGACCCGGTCTGCGGTCCGCTGACGGTTAGCCATCCGCACGACCGGAACGACCCCGAGGCCGTGCATGTCGCGGTCGACGACCTCCCAGCCGCCCGACTCCGACGGCAAGCACATCACCGTCTGATCCGGCAGATAGAGGACAAGCATCCGCTCCTCGGGACCCGACTCGATGAAACTGTCGGCCGCGCACTCACGCAGCGCCGCCGTCCCCATCCGCAGACGGGCATCCCACATCAACGTCATGTCCAGCGGCGACTCCGCCGAGATCAGCGGCGGACAGTCGCCGCCGCAATCGCCGGAGCCGACCGCCAGATACTCACGGCCGTACACCAGGGCGTCCAGGTGCGCGAGGCTCGACTCGTCAAACAAGTCGTTGGCCTCAGCGATCTCCGTCAGCTCCGAGGAATCGGCGCCGTCCGCCCACCGGAACGCCTCCAGGTCGAGGCGCTCCTCCAGGCTTTCGACACCGACCCGCGGCCAACCGATCACCGTGTGCAAGTTCTGCAACTGCGGCGGGATCGAGATGCCGAGGTCACGGACCATCTGCTCACCGCCGAAATAGGCATCCCGCAACTGCAGCGTCCACCGATCCCGCAGCATGTCCGCCCGCAGCATGGCGATCAGCGCAAGCTCGTCATCCGACAGATACACCAACGGAAGATCAGGAATCGAGACGGTCACCGCAGCACCACCACCCGTCCCTTGCCGCGCACGGTGGAGCGCTTCTGATTCTTCGGACTGTTCAAGACCAACCGCCGCAGCATCCGGGCCCCGACCATGCAGACCGCAAGGTCGATCTTCCGGGCGGACTCCCGGTGCTCCTTGCCGATCGTGATCCCCCAAGCATTCGTCCGCCGACGGGCGTTGATCACATGGGTGCGCATCACCTTATGGCCGTCATGCACGAGGGTCCGCTGCAGCACATCCTCACGAGTCCGCTTCACCGCATCGGTGAACGTCTCCTGATTGCGGCGATCGCGCATATCCCAGCGGACCGCGTGAGCCCTCGGGCCCGCCGTCACAGCGCGCAGCAGCAGCTTCTTCGCAAAGGTCTGACCCCACCGGTCCAGGAAGACGTCCCAGTACATTTCGCCGTCGTCATCCTTGCCGGAGCCCGGGTCGGCGAAGAACGCCAGCACCTTGAACCGGGCGAACGCGTTCACGACGACACCATCGACGTCCTCGCGCGGCACCTGGAACGGTACGTAACCGGGCGTGTCCGGCGCCGGCCAATTCGGCGGCTTCTGCCACACCCCCAGCGTCGACACCAGCCCATCCGACATACGGCACGCAGCAAGGCCCGTCGCATCGTCCGACTTGGAACCGTCGAAGAAGAGGACAATCTCGTCGCCATCCTCGAGGTGCAGGTCATCACGCTTGCAGGCGTCCCACTCGTAGCGGGCCATCCACGCATCCTCAGCCGCGGCGATCTGGTTGAACCAGAAGCGGCGAGAGCGGCTCGGCGGGTTGCGAACGTCGAGGATCGACTTGATGATGCGCGGGATGTTCAGCCACACCGAGTCGCCCCGGACCGCCAGAAGTACCTTCTCCAGCCAGGGCTTCGTCAGCTTCGCCTCTGGCGGGGCTTCCAGCGAGTCGTAGAGGATCCCCGTGTCTTCGGCGCGCCCGGCTTCCGCCGCCTCGTAGGCGTCGCGGGTCTGCTCGGCGACCGAGTCCTCGCCGGGCTCGAACGCGTTGGTGATCGCAAAGGTGCGGGCCGAGCCGTCAGCCGACTTGGTGGCGTTCCGCTCAATCGTCGCGGCCATCTCGTGGCCCTGGTTCGACTCGATCCAGTGGTGCGTCTCGTTAAGCAGGGTGAACGTCGTGCGCCCGCCTTCGAGGGATCGCGGTGACGAGGTGACTGCCTCGATCCGGCTGAGCCCTTTGTGGGCGTAGACGATCTCCTTGCCCACCTCGATGCCGTATTCGGCCTTGGCTTCCTTCGTGAACAGCGAACCGAAGATGATCATCGTGTTGCGGGTCTGATCCTTCGACACCGCGGCGATCTGCACCCACGCTTCCGGGTGGGCCTCCCCAATGGGCTGCCCGGTCGGAACCCCGCGGATCTCACCGGGCTTGGCGACGCGACCTTTCCATCGGCACGGCCCTACGAACTCCGCCGCCGACAGCGTCGCCCCGAACGGGTCCTTTCCCCAGCCCTTAAGGCGTTGAAGCACCGCGTCCCGGTAGGTGAAGTCACCCGTCTCGGGGTCGATGGCATACCACCAGAACAGGATGCGGATCTGCTCCGACGTGTACCGCCACGGCCGACCAGCACCCTGTTGCAGGTTGCGCTCAGCCCAGCGCCACACGTGGTGGCCCAGGGTGAACTCCGGCTGTATGTAGTCGCCGGCCTCGTTCTTCGTCCAGGAGGGCCCCATGGCGAAAGGGGTGATGACATCCGGAACGACCTCGTCGCCCTCAGCCGCTGAAGGCGGAGCGGTAGTCATCAAGCACCGTCACATCAGCATCCGCCTGAGCCGACGGCTTCTTCCGCTCCAGCTCCATGCGCGCCCGGCGGCGGTCGCCCTCCGTCGTCAGCAGCGACGCCATCACCGAGTTCAGGGCTGCCACCAACTGGCCGTTCGGGCCGCGTTCCGAGCAGTCCAGCACTCGCGACATCAGCTCCGCGGCGTACCGGGCAACCGCCCAGTCCGACGGCTGGTAGAACGCGGCCTGCCCCGACTTGCGCAGCGACAGGTACCAGTCCGCTGCGATCGGATCCCACAGCGGACTCGGATCCGGCAGATCCGGAAGGTCATCCGGAGTCCCCGACGGGGCCTTCGTGATCGTGTCCTTCTCTTCCTTCGAGCGATGGCCCATGCGCTCCTCGGAGCGCTTACCGATAGGTCCACGTGCGCCCATGACGACCTCCAGGGTCAGAGCACGCCACCAGGGCGCACAGAGGGCTGGAAACGACAGCGCCCCAACTCGGGGACGCCGCCGGGGCGTCAGAGCGAGGCGATCAAACCGGCCGCGTCAGGCAGCTCGGCAAGACTGAGAGGCGTACCCGAAACCCGGTCGCCCACGATCATGTAACGGCGATCCGAGTACACCTCGAACGCCAACGCCCCCCGACGGATACGACGGCCATGCTCCACCGCACCGCGGAACCATAGATGCAGGCCCTGGCCGGACCGGCCGCGCTCCATGTACGTCGGCGGCAACTGGTCCACGATCGCCTGAGCCCACGGAAGGACCCGGCCGCGCTCGACCGCGTGGTCCAGGTCGACGACGACGATGCCGTCGCCGGCCGTCAGTACGAAACCGAGGCCATCACCCGTCCGCGAGGCGGCCACTGCGGCAAAGTCGGACCAGGACGACGGGTCCGTCACCGAAGCGAAGCGGCCGTCAGTGCGCATCGGGATCTTGTCCTTGTGCCGCACCCAGCGAGAACAGGCGGTCAACTCGGCCGGGATACGGGCCTGCTGCTCGTCGGCTAGGGCCTCGTCGCGAGCGCGTTTACGGGCCCGAGCTGCGAGGACGCGGTGGGAGTCGGTGCAGTAGCGGCGGTCCGACCGGTGCATCACCGGCAGGTCCCCACCACAGTGCTCGCACCGCTTCCGCGTCCCTGACATGCATCCAGTCTACCGAGCCGAGTTAACGGCTACAGCTCCCTGACCTGGACAGTTATGGAGTCGAGACATCGGGGTGCGCGAGGCGCTTAGATCAAGCCTGACATCACCGCAGGTCAGCGCCCTGGAAACCCGGGGGCGTTGTCAGGTGCTATACGGCCCCGATCCCTGGAATTGCCTATAGGGGGGATATCCCCCCGGTTATCGAAGCGATCACTCGCGCCATTATCGCATGAATGCAGGAGTGAACTGCGCAGCATTATGGCGGCCATTCCAGACTGGAGTCACGCAGCTTTACGAGGCATCCTTCGCATTCGAATTTACCTGATTGAATTCAATGCGAAATTGAATACTAATTGGATTGCGAAAGGTTCTCGCTATTCGTGTCTGCTGTCCTGTCATCCCCGTCGCTGCTCCGCGCCCATGGCGCACGACGCCATGGTGGGGCGACCGGCACGGCCGAGGCAGGCGCACCCGGCCGGCCTCGGGGCGGCACGCCGGTCAGGCCACCCTGTGGGGCGGCGGTGCGCTCCTTCGTGGGGTGGTCTAGCGTCGCCGTCCGCCTCGCATGGCTTTCGCGTGCTGTGAGGTCCACATGCCTGTCGCTGCTTTGTGCCTTAGTGCGCAGTATCCGCGGGCTCGGCCTCCGAGGTACTTGGATACGGTCCTGACGCAGCGGTTGAAGTCGCCGCCTGCGCCCCATCTGATCTTGGCTGCGCCCTGTCCGGTGGTCCAGTAGTTCCGGAGGGTCTGAGCGTTCCCTCGTCGGCTGCGGTTGCCTCGTCCCTTGCTGGCCACGGTGGGTCACTCCTTGTGCAGCGTGGGCGTCTGGTCTTCGGGCTCCTGGTCGACGCGTTGGATGCTGGCGCCTTGCCCTGATGGGGTGGCGAAGCAGACGCCGTGGCTGTCGGTGAGGATGGCCCAGCTGCCCTGGAAGGTGAGGGTGAGGTCGTCGTCTTGGATCAGGGCGTCGTCTTTGCGCTGGTCCCTGGGGTGGATGATCAGGTATGCGGGCATGGTCACCCCTTCACAGGATTCCGGGGTGCTGCTCGGCGGGCCGCTTGCGTCCGGGCTTGGGGTTGGCGGCTTTGGCTGCGTGGCCTTCGGCGCTGCTCTTGTAGCGATGGCAGTGCGGCGGTACGCGGTCGTGGACCCAGTCGAGGTTCTCTGGACTGTGGTCGTCGCCGGGCGTCTTGTGGTCGAGGTAGTCGCCGCCCGGGAGTCCGCATAGGTGGCAGACGTGTTCGGGGTTGCGGGCGTGAGCGGCGGGTCGGATCTCGCTCGCCCAGTTCGAGGGGAGGCGGCTGCGCCTCGTGCTGCCCTGCCAGCCGCCGCTCACGGGTACGTTACGGTGCCGAGTTCCACGCCGTGTACGTCGAGGTAGGTGGCGGTCTCGATATGCACGGGGCGGCCGGTGGCGAACGTCAGGTCTGCGTCCATGGTGTGCGCTTCGGCGGGCGCTCCGGGCATGTCGACGGTGACGATGGTCAGGTATGCGTCGTCGGGGGCGGCAGTCCGGTTGATCTCGGTGGCCCCGAGCGCCTGAAAGGCTGTCTCGAAGAAGGGCAGCAGAGCCTCGGCTACGCGGATGTTTACGACGGTCATCAGTACTCCTCGGGGCTGCGTTCGGTGTCGCTTCGAGGCGCCCGTTTCCTGGGGTGGCTGAGGGTTTCGACGATCCGTGTGAGCGTCTTGTTCGTGCCTGCGGCCCAGTCCTGCACGTCCTTTTTGAACGCGTCGTCAGGTCCGACGGGTACGTCGTTGGCGGGGATGTCGATGGTGTCCGCGAAGACGAGGACGGCGCGGGCGCCGATCTGCTCGGCGAGTGACGGGCTGCCGAGACGCTTGATCGCTGTGGCGTAGGAGACGTCTTCTCCATCCGGCCCGTCCAGAGTGCTGGCAACGTCTTCGCTGGCTTGGTCGATGACGAGGATGAACGGCGTCTCGGTGGCGTCTCCGACGTGGACCATGGGGAGTTCGAGGATCTGGATGCGGGCCATCAGGCGTCACCTCGTCGGAGGTTCTCGCGGAGGATGTCGCCGATCTCCAGGAGTGCTTGGGCTATGGCGACGGTCGCGACGGCCTGGGCGTTGGTGGCGCGGGCCTGGATCTCTGCGCTGGCGACGTTGCCTGTAGGGATGGCGTTGAGGTGTGTCGCTGCCTGGCTGAGGGTGCTGGAGGCGAGTTCTCGGTAGCGGGGCAGGTTGGTAGCCATGGCGCGGGCTCCTGTGGGGTGGTCGGTTACGGCTTCCAGCGGGGGCCGCGTAGTGCGGCGGGCACGTCACTGGTGGTGATGGGCGGGGTGGCGTTGCCGAAGGTCTGATTCAGGAGCTTGCCGAACTCGACACTCAGCGCCTTGTCGTGGGCGATGCGCTGGAGCAGCCAGTCCGGGCTGTAGCCGACGAACGATCCGTGAACGTCGTAGAAGTTGTAGCCGTCGTCGCGTTCGGTTCGCTCGGCGCGATCCGCTCTGGGGACCGTTTTGACGTGGAAGCCGTCTACGCAGACCGTCATTCCGTCGTCGTCTTTGCTGAACGCGGGTTCGTAGTCCGCTGGCATCGTCGCGTCCTACCGGTCTCGCTTGGTCATGTTCACCGGCTGGCGCGTGAAGGCTTCGATCGCCTTCCATACGCCGTAGCCCACGATGACGAGCGGCCAGCCGACGCAGGTGACCAAGCCCATCGCGACGGCCATGATCTTGTCGTCAACGTCGGCGGGCTTGCCGCTCTTCGCCTGCTCGTGGCGTATGACGAGGACGGCTGTGACGAGCCAGCCGATCAGCCCGACGGCGATGTAGCCGACGATGATCTGCCAGGGCACATCGCCGCCGTTACCGTGATGGTTGCTGTGGACGGGGGTGAAGGTGGAGGCAGCCATGGGCGCGGGCCTTCCGTGGGGTCAGGTGGTGGGCGTTTCGGTACGGTGGATCCATGCCGCCGAGCAGTGAGGGGTCTACCGCATGAGCAGCGTGACCAGCTTGTTCGTCGTCGTCGGCGACAGCGACGACGGTCCGGCCGAGGATGTCGCTCCGAAGGTCGCCGATGCCATCGCCGATGTGATCCGCGAGACCACCGGGAAGCCCGACGCGATCGTCAGCGCCCCCGTCGTCTCCCTCGCTCGCGACGACTGGGATTCCCTTCAGGGCGGCACCAAGGCGGCGGGCGGCGCCGTGATCTGGGTCGGCTGGAACTATGCGCGCCCCGCCGAGCTGGAGGAGCGGCTGCAGGAGCTGGGCTTCCAGCACATCACGGTGTGGTCGCAGTACGAGTCCAACAACCTCGCGCCCCGCGTGACCAGCTGGTGATGGCGCATGTTCCGTAGGGTCAGCGTGTTCGTGGATACGCATCATGAGGCGCTCACGGCAGTGGTCGCAGCGTTGGGAGGTCGCCGTGTCGATCGCGGAGGTTGAGAGCATCTTCGCGGAGACGGGGTTCCGCTACACCTGCGCCAAGCCTCACGACGACGGTCGCGCGTGGGCAACAGTCGTCTTCACCGACCGTGACGTGGTGGAGCGGCTTGGCGCGATACACGACGCCAAGCAGCACGCCGAGGACGTCTAGCCGCCGAATGCTCTCGCTATGCCCTCTTCGAGTTCGACCTTGGGCTGGTACACGTCGAGCATCCGCTTCGGATCGCACACCCGGTGGTGGACGCCTTGGGGTGCGGTCGCGAGGTGCTTCAGTTTGGGCTGGTAGCCAGCCTCCGCCGTGACTAGCTGGGCGAGTTCATCGAATGATGTCGCCCGGCCCCAGCCGATGTTGATGGGCCCGGTGGCGTCTTGGTCGACGGCCGCGAGGGTGGCGCCGACGAGGTCGTCGATGTGGATCCAGTCGCGGGTGCTGCTGCCGTCGCCCCAGATCTCGAACGGATCCTGCCGCTCGCGGGCCCGGCGGATGAACGCGGGGAACGGATAACAGTCCGCCTGGTCCTCGCCGTAGCCCGACATCGGCCGCAGGATGTGGACGCGGCAGCCTTCAGCCTCGGCGTACTGGGCGAGTTGCTCCCCTGCCAGCTTGGCGAGGCCATACGTGGCGTCGGGCCGTCCGGGCTGCGCGTAGTCGATGTCCGTCTCGACGAGCCGGTGGATCGGACCCGGCTGCTGGAGCGCGACCGGATAGGCCGCCGACGAGCTGAAGAACACGGCTCGCGGGGTCTTCGTGCGGACGAGCCACCGGAAGTACCAAGCGTCCAACGCGAGGTTGGTGGCGACGCCGAGCGGTGAGCCGTCGATGCTGGCTCGGCCGCCGACGATCGCCGCGCAGTGAATCGCGAGGTCGAATCGGCTGTCGTCCTCGCGGAAGAAGTCAAGGGCGTCGTACAGGAACGGGTAGGCCAACTCGATGCCTGTGACCGTCCAGCCGCGCTCGACCATGGCCGACTCAAGGTGGCGGCCGACGAAGCCACGGTGACCGGTAAGGAGGACGCGCACGCCTACCCCCGTGGTTCGATCGGAGCGATGTCGGGTTCCCAGCCGGGCTCGGGGAATCGATGCAAGGCGTACTCGCCGTGGAACCACGCGCTGGCGGTGCCGTACAGCGTCCCGTTATTGAGCCAGTGGGCGTTCTCGTCGGGGCGGGGCTTCCACGGGGTGATGACGTCGGCGGCAGTCACGAGGTCTCCTGCCTGCTGGCCAGCCAGCGCCGGACGACCTGGTTGTGGCGGGCGTCGGCCAGCGCGTTGTGCTCGCCGGATTCCTGCTTGGGCAGGTCTTTCCAGGAGAGGCCCTGGCGCCGGGCTTCCTGCTGCACGTCGTTGGTGAACATGGGGACGCCCTCGGGGAGGTCGATCATGCGGCCCCACATCTGCGCGAGACAGACGTGGTCGTAGCTGCCGTAGTTCGCCCAGAGTTCAACGTCGGGGAGTTCGTCGGGATCGGTGCCGAGGATGAACGCCTGCACCTCATCGGCGATCTGCTGCATGGGCTTCACGGCCGGGTCGTGGTAGTTGAACAGCCACGACTTCGGCATGTGGAGGTTCCAGTCGCCACTCGGCTTCGGGAGGTGCGGGATGACGTTCTCCATCAGCCACTTGTGCTTCCGGATGCGGCGACGGAGGCGCCAACCTTTCCAGCCATGGGAGGCGAGGCGCGCGTTGACCGCGTAGTACGTTCGCCCGTCGTCGGCGACCATCCCGATGGAGATCGGTTCGATGGTCTTTCCGTCCTCCAGGAACTCCCAGTCGTAGTCCAGGGCGGTCATGCGGCCTCCTCGACGAGCTTCCGCAGCTTCACCAGGTCGGCTTCGAGGCCGCCGTTGTCGCGGTAGTCGTAGTAGGCGGCCGAGTCGGTAGCCACCTGGTCGGGGCTGTTGCATTCCTCGTAGCCCTGATCCACCTGCGCCTTGCCGTTGGCGGGGTGCAGGTGCTCGATCACCATGTCGTCGAGGTACGTGATCCGCCCCATGCCGCGACCCCACTCAACCCAGACCAGGTCGACGCAGAGATGCACCAGGGCCGGAGGTGCCATGTAGGACAGCGTCTCGACGATGTCCGACGTCATCGCCACGGCTGTCGCCATGGCCTCGCTCTGGAGCAGGTCGTTGCCGTAGACGATGCCGGGACCGCCCGACAGGCACTCCCGGATCCGCGCATCCCACGCCATCGCCGCCGGGCGCGGACGGTGGTCGTCGCCCATGAACGCGAGGAACCGGTAGGTCTTCGCCGCCTTGACCGCCTGCGCGTTCAGCGTGCCGACGAGGCGCCGCCGTTTGCCGAACGTGAACCGCACCCGCGAGTCCGCCTTGTACGCGGCGGCGTGCTGCTTGTACGCGGCCAACTCCGGATCATCCGTGTCGACGGCGAACAGCAGATCAGCGGTGGCGCCGGTGTCGTCCCACGCCTGCACGATCTCCGGGACGGCCTGCGGCCTGCCTCGGGTGGGGATGATGACGAGCAGGTCGTCGGGCATGGCGCGGGCTCCTAGTAGACGGTGAGGGTGCCGGTGCGGTGGATGGGGGTTTCGGAGCCGCCCGCGAACTTGATCCACACCTTGTAGTCGGCGGGCTCAAGGGTGGTGCTGCCCCCGTTGGGGCCGATGAGGATACGGGCGTGGGGGGCGAGCCACTCGCCGGTCAGCCAGTCCCCGGTTTCGGGCGTCACACCGTCGGCGAGGAACGCGAAGGCTGGCGGGACGGCGGGGTTGATCGACGCGCCGCCCGCCTTCGCTACGACGGTGACCTTGACGAACTCGGTGCTGAGGGCGGCTAGATCCACGGCTGGCTCACCGTCCATCCACTCTGCGGCCTGCCGACGTGGGTGGTGAGGTCGTCGCGGGCGGCGGCGTCGGTCTGCGCGCTGAGGCGGGTGTCGGCGGACAGGGTGGCGCTGAGGACGGCTGCTTGGGTGACAGCGGCGTCGAGGCTGCTTCCGGCTTCGAGGCTGGCGCCGAGGACCGCGGAGGGGGTGAGCCCGGCGGTGAGGGTGCCGTCGGAGGTGAGGCTGGCGGACAGGAAGTGCACGGCGGCTGAGGATGTTGCGGTGTTGAAGTTGTCGAACTCGGCGAAGTTCGTGGTGCCGTTGTTGCGGTAGCTCTGCAGCTCGACGGCGACCGCGTTGACGCTGCTGGTCACCCAGGCTGGGGTCGAGATGGAGCGCCGGTTCGTCCAGGAGGACCCGTCGGTGGAGGTGTCCCAGAAGAGGGTGCCGCCGGTTTCGCGGATGCGGAGCCAGGCGTGGGTGGTGGAGTTGTAGGTGAGGGAGGTCGCCGAGCCGTCGGTGTAGGCGACGTTGTTTTCGAAGCGGATCGTTCCCGCAACGGTGTTGATGTTGATGGCGAGGTAGGTTCCCGCCGTCGCCTGGATGATGTTGAAGGCGGTCTGGGCTTCGACAGTGGCGCTGTTCGACGCAGCGGCGACGGGGAGCTGGACGTAGGCGCTGCTGCCTGCCAGCGTCCAGGCCTTGGCGGTCTGGTAGCCGGAGTACTGGCCTGCCACGCACGGAAGCCGCGCCCGGCCGCCCGTCTCCAGGGCGCCGCCGTAGCTGTTGCCCCAGTCGGGCCCGATGATGTTGTCGTTGAAGGTGTCAACGAGTGTGCCGATCAGGGCCATTGCCGCCCCCGATCACGCCAGGGAGACGGCGAGGGCGCCTGCGGGGAAACGGCACTCATCGCCGGAGGCGAGGGTGCGGGGGGTGGTGAGGGCCCCGTACCACCAGCGGATGGGGGTGCCTGCGCTGTCCCAGATTTCAACGCCGACGATCGTCCCGGCGGGCATTCCGGTCCAGACGATGTCCGCACTGTTAGAGGTGGCGCCGGATGAGGAGGCGCCGACTGCGAGGTTCTTCCGTGCATAAGAGCCGCCGGTCGACTCGGTGCCCGCCGCCGAGTCGGAGCCGTTGGCGGTGACCAGGGCGACCTTCAGCGGCAGCGTCGGCGCGGTGGTCGATGTCCCCATGAGCCAGTCGAGGGCCCGGTTTTCCGCGGTGTTCGAGAGTGCGTCGGCCATGCCGCCTGCCCTCCTTCCAGATCAGGTGACGCCGAGGTGCCCGGCGTTGCGGGTGATGTTCTCGGCGCCGGGAGGATCGACGGACACCCAGACTCGGTAGTCGCCGCGGGCGAGGACGAGTTCGCTGCCGGGACCGATGAGGACGCGGGCCTCGCCGCCCACCCAGTCGGCTGTCTGCCACTCGTCGCCGGACGGGTTGTCGCGGTGCGCTACGGCAGCGACCTTCACCGGGGCTGCGGTGAGGTCGACGCCGTCATGCGCGTCCACCGGGATGTACAGGTACTCGGTGCTGCTGGCGGGGATCTGCACACGCACCACCCCCGGTCACAGATGCGGCGGGAGCACGGTCCACGCGGGTGTGTGCGGCTCCCCGGCCGACCAGAGGCTGTGGGGTGCTCCGACGGTGATGTCGATGTCGTCGTGGGTGGAGAGCGTCGTGCCGCTGGCCGTGAGCGTGGCGGTTGCGCTGAGCGCGGCGCCGGCGGCGGTTGCTGTCGCTCCTGCGGCGGTGAGCGTCGCTGTGGCGGCCAGGGCGGCCCCTGCGGCTGTCTTGCGGTCTCCGGTTGCGGAGAGGGTGCCTGTCGCCGTGAGGGTGGCGTTGCCGAGGACGGGTGGCGTGCCCGTGACCCCGTCCGCGGTGAGCGTGGCGGTGGCTGTCAGGGTGGCGGTGCTGTGGTGGTCGACCTGCCCCTGTGTGGTGAGGAGGGCCGTGGCGGCCAGGCTTGTGTCGGCCTGTGCTTGGCGTGTTCCGCTCGCGGTGAGGTTGATGGTGGTGTCGAGCGCGGCCTGCCCGGTTCGGCCCACCTGTGCGGTGGCCGCCAGGGCCGCGGTGGCGGCCAGGTCCGTCGTGGTGGTGGCGCCGCGTAGTCCGGTCGCCGTGAGGTCTGCTGTGGCCGTGAGTGCGGTGTCGCCGACGACCGTGATCTGTCCGGTGGCGGCGAGGGTTGCCGTCGCGGTAAGAGCTGCCGCCCCGGTGGTGCCCCGGGTTCCGTTCGCTGTCAGGTTGGCTGCGGGCGCCAGGGCGGCGTCTCCGGTCGTGGCCCGTATTCCGTCTGCGGTCAGGGTTGACGTGGCCGCGAGGGCCGCGTTGCCCGCGGTTGCGCGGATGCCGGATGTCGTCAGGGTGGCGGTGGGGGCGATGGCGGCGGAGCCGGCGGTGGCCCGGAGTCCCGACGCGGTCAGGGTGGCGGCGCCTGAGAGGGCTGCGTCGCCTGTGGTGCCGGTGGTGACGTCCGCGCCGGTGAAGTCGTCGAAGCGGAGTGCGCTGACGGATTCGGCGCGGAGGCCGACGCTCGTGCCGGTGGCGACGTTGGTGTCGGTGACCGAGACGCGCTGGACCCCGCCGACGAAGCCTTTGATCGTCGAGCCGACGGCCTGAACCTTCGCCACATCGCCGTTGACCGCGGCTGCGGCGTAGCTGCCGATGCTGATGAAGGAGCCGCCGACGACGGCGAAGAGGGTCCACGAGGAGCCGTCGTTGCGCCACAGGTAGCCGCTGGTGAGGTTGGTGTTGCCGCGGCACCAGACGCCGTGGCTGACGGCTGCCGTGACGGCGATCGTCACCTGGGCGGAGTTGTCGTTGCTGGCCAGCGCCCCGGCCGCACGCAGGATGATCGTGCCGCCTGCGGATCCCGACGACAGGCGGTTGGAGACGATCGACCAGGTGCCGGAGACCTGCACCCATCCAGCGCCCAAGTTCGTGCTGTCGGCGCGGTTGAAGTCGTCGGTGAAGGTCGTCACGGCGCCCTCCGCGTCAGGGCGTCACGCAGCCTGTGGCGTCAATGCCGCCGTGAGCGTGGCGAGCGTGAATGTATCGGCGGAGGCCCACGCCTTCGAGGCTGTCAGCGCCACGGACCCCAGGAATGTCCCGGACGTCGACGCGGTCCACACCGAGATGTGGGTGAGGGTCTCTGACGTGCCGCCGTTCGTCCACGCCGATGGCGGAGTGCCCAGCGACAGGGCGGACCCTGACGACGAACTGGAGAAGATGAAGGTGTTGCGGGTCGTGGAACCGACGCTCACGTTGGAGGTGCCTGCCGCGCCGGGGTCTCCGGTATGGAGCTGTACGAATGTGCCGGCCACTGCGCTGTACGCGGCGCCGCCGTTACCCGTGGTGCGCAAGGTGTTGAGCCATCCACTGACGAGGCTGGGGGCGAGTCCTGCGGTCACTGGTCGCCCTCCTCGGGCTCCGGGGTGTCGGCATCAGGGTCGGGTGGGGCGGGGGTGACCTCGCCGGAGGCCTCCAGCCGCAGCACGTACTCAGTGGGCATGACGGCCTCTTTCAGCTCCAGGTCCAGGCTTTGACGTAGGCGATATCCATCTGCGCAGCCGAATTCGGCTGCGCCTGGTCCTCGTTGAGCGCGGCTTCGTTCTGGATGATCCAGCTCATGGGCTTGTCGGGGATGCCGCGGGTGGAGTGGCCGATGAGGCGGCCGTCGAGGTAGTAGCGGACTTCGCCGGGCTTCCACTCGATCACCGAGGTCCGCCATGACGTCCAGGACTGCCTGGTGTCGAAGGCGTCCTGCTCGCCGCCGCCCTTGGGGTGGGTGAAGGCGTGGATGGTCTCGGTCCACTCGAGTTCGGGGTAGTCGATTTCGCAGTTGGGGCAGGTCGCGTCGACGACGGGCCACAGCAGGTGCGCGCTCTTGTATCCGACGGCGACCTTGGAGACCCGGAAGCGTTCCTCATACCTGCCGTGCTTCTGGCCCCACAGCTTCTTCGGTACGACGGCGGCGGAGTGGATGGGCCCGGAGGGGCCGCGCCACATGCGGATGTGCATCTGTCCGCCCGAGATCCACACCGTGGACGCCGGGTCGTAGATGCCGCCGACCGGATACCGGCGCTGCGTGGCGGTGTCGGGCCAGCCCTTCGGGTACGCCCACCAGTTCGCCCGCACACTGCCCGACAGCCCGCCGCAGTAAGCCTTCGGCGTGTCGACGTAGTGGCCGCAGTCCGTGAACCGGCCCTTGCCCACCGGGGTGTTGAACGCGTCGGAGAACTTCAGGCGCCAGGTTGGGGCGGCTTCAGCGGCCGGTGCGACAACGCTCGCGCCGAGGAACCCGGCGGCTACGCCGAGCACGGTCAGAGCACGCCTCATCCCGTCACCTCCTCCACGAAAGGGGTCCCGCAGCCTGGGGCGGGGTGGGGCGCTGGGCCAGGCTGCGGGGCGGCGGGGCGTATGAGCGGCCGCCCTGGGTTTGGTGTCCGCCCGGCCCCCACGGCCGGGCGGACAGCGAGGGCCGAGCGCTGGGGGCGCTACAAGGCCCGCCTGCGCGACCACCAGCGCAGGGGATTTCAGGCGGCGAGCAGGGCCGTCTCGATGACGGGCGGAGTGCCGCCGGGCTCGATGAGCGCGAGCGTGTCCTTGTCGCGGATCGCTTCGGGGATCTCGTCCATGTCGTAGAGGACCCCGTTCTTTCGACGCCAGCGGTCTTGGTGTCGAGTGAGCCGGCCTTCGGCGGCCCAGCGGCGGATGGTCGCTTCGGGGCGTCCGGCGACGTGTGCTGCGAGGTCTACGGGGATGAGGAGTCCGGGCATTCGTCCACCCCCGAGCATGCAAGAAGGGCCGCCTTCCCGGCGGCCCCTCAAGTCACAACTAACGCATCTTGAGACCAAGATATGCTCGCCCTGCTCAGAGGGCAAGTAGTTCAACTCTGGAGCTCTTGCGCCACTCCCCCAGAGAGACGCACGTAGATGCGGCCCGCCTGGACGATGACGCTCGCGCTCCTACTCGCCGACATCTCCGCCCTCCGGGTAGTCGACATGGGCCGTCCCGTCCTCGTCGCCCGCGTGGTCGGCGTAGGCGGGTCCGGTTGCTATGCCGGGGAAGTGGTGGCTGCGGATGTAGGCGATGGCCAGGGCCGCGTTGTCCCGTCTCGGCCTGGAGGTGGTGAAGTCGCCGCGCTCGGCGGGGATGAATTGCCTCCGCCCCTCGGGCGGGAAGGCCTGCTGCTCTTCGGTCTGCTCGCTCATGCTGCGGCTCCCGCCTGTCGGTGCTGCTCGGTTACAGCTTCCTGCGCGGCCCGCAGTTGGCGCCACTCCCCCAGCGTCTCCCACCGTGACCCGCACGCCAGGCAGCGGACGCGGTGGGATGCGGCGGATGCGGTGAGCGGCTGCCCACACAGGCTGTCGTCGTAGCGGGCCGGACACAAGCCGATCTGGACACGGCCGGGACGCCGTTCGTCGTCGACGATGGCCTTGCACTTGCTGTGGAGCTTGCGGAGGTCGTCGATGTCCTGGCCGACGGATTCGTAGGCGTCGGCAGCCCACGGCAAGTTGTTGATCAGGAAACGGGCGTGCTCGGGGACGGCTTGCGCCGGGGAGCCGCGCCAGGATGCGACGGTCCATCCGAGAGCCTTCCGCCATGAGTCCTCGATCGCCGACAGCCGGGCCGCGACGCCCCCGGGGCCGACGAGTGCGAGGACTTCCATGCGGGGCGGGATCGGCGGGTTCTTCGAACCGCCGCCCCCGCCGCCTATTCGTCGCGCACCCCGCATCAGGGACGCGGTCGTGTCCAGTCGCCGGAAGAGGTTGGGGAGGTCGGCGAGTCGCTTGCTCGTGGCGTCCTCGCAGGGCCTGCAAGCCCGTCTGCCGGTCTCGCTGACCCAAAGCTGCCGTCTGCAGCCGGGGGTTACGCAGACAGGCCACACATAGTCGTCCAGGTCATTGGGGTAGTCGTGCACGGCAGGCTCCTCGGGTGGCACGGGGAAGCAGGGGGTGCGTTGAGCCAATGATGCACGACGGGTTGACAACGCTGGCCCGATGACGAGCTGGGGCCCCGGTGGCGGACGGTCACTCGTCCTTGCTCGGCGGCGGCCCGAGGCGCAGGAAGAGGTCAGCGAGTCCCGCTTCGACATCGAAGCCGATGTCGCGGACCGATCGCTCATGACCTATGCGCAGCATGATGTCGGTGACCTCGTCCTCGCACGGTTCACAACGCCACGGTGTGCGCGGCATGTTGTAGAGAAACGGCTTCCCCGTGGGGTTTCCGCACCGGTCGCAGTCCGGGCTCTTCGGTGTCGTCAGACGTCGCCACAGCTTCCTCATGCCCAGTCCTCGTCTCGGTCATAGCGGTCACCCCAGTCGCGGGCCAGCAAGGCGACTGGCGGAGGTGCGCCGGTCACTGCGGGGCCTTCGTTCCGCTGACGTAGCAGCGGCACGGCTCGTCCGGCTGGCACGAGTGAAAGACGTCGCGCTTCGCCTGCCAGTCCATCGGCTTATCGCCCTGCTCTTGCTGCTGGCCGCACCGGCAGTAGCTGCGGTCGCCCGACGGGTCGTAGGTGATGAAGGGGTGCCCGCGATCGGTACACCACTGCACCGTTTCTCCCAGGGCCATCACGGCCTCCCGTCCGTCGCGTCGAGGTCGGCCCGGACGGCCTCGTTCCGGCGGTCGGCGTCGGCTTGCGCTGCCCGGCCGGTGGAGGTCATGTCGCAGTCGAGCTGGCTGACGTTGTCGTGGACGACAAAGCTGCGCGGGCCGAGTTCCCTCACTCTGTACCGGTGGCCGCCCGGCGGCTGGGGTCGGTTCTCGTCGAGCAGGCGGTCGACGAGGGTGCGGGCGAGCTCGGCGTTGCCGTCGTAGTAGACGGCCAGGGCGTGCTCGATGACGGGGCGGATGCTGCGCGAAGCGGCCTCGTCACGGGCGGACTCACGATCCTTGTTGTCGATGATGTCGGGCATGGCGTTCTCCTTACGCGTCGAAGGCAGCGGGGTGGGCAACGGTGACGTGGTGTCAGCGGTAGGTTTGGGCGAGGGCCCAGCGGTAGCCGCCGTGTTCGTCGGGCATCTCGGAGCGCCATACGTCGCTCCGCTCCGGCAGCGTCCGGAAGATGTAGACGTGCTCGCCGATTACGCGCTGGGTCGACACCGGGTCGTAGTGCACGCCACAACTGCGCCGCCCCAGGGAGAGTCCGCCGACCGTGTTGATGGGCATGATGAGTTTCAGGTTCATGGATTGCGATCTCCAGTCAGGCGGCGAGCGCGAGTCGGTCGGCTGTCAGCGCTCGGGCCGGTTCGCGATGTCCACGGCGACGAGCACAGCAACGACGGCGGCGAGGGCGACCATCACGACCTTGTAGCCCCACATCCAGCGGACGGCTTCCACGATGAACTCCATGGCTCCTCCTGCAGGTTGATGACCGACTCCGGGTGTCTATTTTCTAGACATACACACCATGGCACGACACTTGCTGACTGTCTACGGCTTAGACGGAACCCGTCTAGGAAACAGACACCGGGCATGAGACCATGCAGCTCATGACCACCGACTGGGAGAAGCAGCTCACCAAACGAGCAGCGGCAGTAGAGCAAGCCAAGAAGGCCCTCAACGAGGACATCGCTGCCGCACGCCTCGACGGGAGAAGCTTCCGAGAGATCGGCCGCTGGGCTCGCCTCAACCACGAGCGCGCCCGCACCATCTGCAAGGACATCAACGGTGACAGCCGCACCCGCGACGAGCGAGGCTCCGATGACTGACCTCGCCCTCTACCTGCCCGGCTCGGGCGCTCTCCCCCGCTGGGCGCAGATCACCGTCGGCATCGTAGTCCTGGGGCTGGTCGCTGCCCGTCTGTGGCTGCACTTCCGGCGCCGGCGGTAGGCAACTTCAACGGTTCCCGCCCTGCTCCCCCGCCTGGCGCGTCACACTGCCGTCATGGCAGTCCGCTTCGGAGTCCACGCTGACACGGAGCGGGAGTGCCGACAGGCCCTGGATCTCCTGTGTGCCCGGCTCGGTCTCGAGCCGTCCCTGCTGCCCCGGCTCCTCAGCGACGACCGGTGGATGGCCCGCGCCGTACCCGCACGACGGGGCGGAGGCCCGTCAGTCCCTGAACTGCCCCAGCCATGACCGGAGTGGGTGCGTCTGCGCGGCATGCCGGCCCGCGGCCTTCTCGCCCGTGGGCCCTGTGGCCGCCCACGCGGCTTTCGCCAGCAGGCAGCCGATCAAGCTCCCCGTGGTGTTGAAGATGACGTCGTCGATGTCGACGACCCGGCCCGCGTTCATCACCAGCTGCACGGCCTCGATGAACACGCTCAGGGCCAGGCAGCCCCCAACGACCCGCAGCACGGAAGGGCGCCGGGCTGCCGCGTAGGCGAACAGGCCGAGGGGCACGAACATGGCGGCGTTGGCGGTCTGCAGCACGAGGATCATGTGCCGTTCGCTGGCGTACAGGTAGTCGGCGCGGCTCCCCCACAACCCCTCACCCGGGACCAGGGCGACGTAGGGGACACCGGAGCCGATCGGCCGGTCCGGGACCACGGTGGCCGCCAGCGCTGCCACCAGACATGCCGCCCACATCACCCGGGTTGCCCGACGCTGCTGGTGCGGCGCCATCCGGCGCCACACGCCCAGCCCGGCGGCGACCGCGGCGACGGCTGCGAGGAACAGGGACACCGTCCACGCGTTCACATAGAAGACGATGCGCCACACGCCGGACTCCCCTGCCCCGCCGGGTCAGCAGTCGAGGTACTTGGAGATGTAGAACTTGCCGCGGTGCTTCATCTTCGCCCGGATGCAGGCGTCGTTACCCATCGGCAGGCGCTTGGAGAAGGCCGCGTAGCCGTTGCGGGTCTTCTTACTGCCGAGCCATTTCGACTCGGCGATGATCCCGGTGCGCTTCATCTTGATTTCGTAGCCCAGCTTGACGGTGATCTCCGGGCCTTGGTGGCGGGCGTAGTGGGCTTTGTACACGCCCGGCTTGTGGCCGCCGGCGGGGCTGGTCATGCACAGCCACCCGCGGTCCGTCTTCCCGCAGCCGTCGGGGTCCTTGACCGCGGGCGGCGCCATGCCGAGGCTCCCTGCCGCCAACAAGATCACCGCACAGATGGTGCCGAGCTGTCGCTTCACAGACGCTTCCCCTCGTCGAACCCCACCGGTACGGGCCAGCATCACGGCCGCGACGAGCAGGAATCCAGCGCCACACCGGGATGTTCACCCGCCCGAGTGCACCGGCCACCAGCAGGAACGATCCGCTTCGCACCGAGTCGCACCGATCCGGTGACGGCCGCGGCACCGAAGGCGGCGACCGCGGTCGCAACGGTCACGGGGCCGGACGCTCCGACGCTGATCGCGCCTGCCGTGGCGGCGCCGATGGCGGCCATGGACGCAGCCGTCGCAGTGGCCAGGCTTCTGGAGTTGGGGAGTTGAGGCATCGGGGTCTCCTTCAGATTCGGGTGGAGCTCCTGCCCCACCAGCTGGTGTGGTTGTAGACGGTGATCGTGTCGCCGCTGCGGCGTCCACCGATGCGGGCGGCCAGCAGAAGGAGGAGCAGGACGAGAGCGGCACTGGAGCCGCCGAAGGTGGCGATGCCCGCAGCGGCTTGGCCGAAGCCCCAGCCCACACCTGCACCGGCCGCGCCGGCTCCGATGCCGCCGCCGACCATTCGCTGAGCCTGTCGGTCGAGGAGTGGCTGCGGAGTCAGGTCGCGGGGCGGGCCTGCGGGCTCGGGCTGCACGTAGTAGCTCTTGGGGATGGCGACCATCTCGCCGGGCCGTTCGGCGGACGGCACCCATACGACCGCCTCGCGTTCGCCGTGCAGCTCGACCGCGGCAGGGTAGACGGGTCGCTGCCCGGCGGGGGCGGCGTAGCGCTGGTACCGCTGAGGCAGCGGACTGGTCATCGAGGCTCCTTCGGAGGGCGGGTCAGTTCCACGGGGCGGCAGCGCGTCGGCCACCGATCCATGCGTTGAGGCGGGATTCGTCGACGAGTGCTATGCCAACGCGTGAGGCGAACTGCTTCGCAGCGGGGGTGAAATGTGAGGTGGTGACGATGGAGGCGTGCGCGCAGCCGTGGGCGTCGCGGTAGGTCCCGTTGACCATCTGCACGTGCTCGTTGCCGACGCCGTTGCCACGCTGGTACCGCTTCGCCTGGATCAGTCCGCGGCGTCCGCGGGGATCGGTGTACAGGACGTCGGCGGCAAGGTCACCCGCGCCGCCGACCACGCGGACGCCCCGGCAGCCGTCGCGGCGACACAGGTCGGCGAGGAAGTGCTCGAACTCGACCGGCTCCAACTGATGCAGGTTGACCGCTCCCCGCCGTGCGGCTCTCGCCTTCCTGCGTATGCGCCTCGCGACGACCGTGGCGGCAACTGCGGCGGCGAGCACGAGGGCTGCGAGGGCAGGGTGATCGAATGCCGAGCGGAGTCCGGTCAGGAAGAGCACGGCAGTGGCGGTTGCTGCCCAGCCGTTGATGCGGTGTTTGCGTGGGGCCATGGTCAGTGCTCCGTTCGGGCGGGGTCGGCTAGTTGGTAGGTGCCGCGGCGTCCGGCAGGTTCGACGAGGCCGTCGTAGTTGTGGAGCTCCCCCATGGCGTTGTTGACGCTGCCGGGTGCGAACTCGGGGAGCCGCTTGCGGACATCCCGCAGGGCCATGGGGCCATCGGCAAGGACGTCGAGGATGCGCCGCTTGATGGCGCTGGCCGACAGGCTGTCGCTCTCGTCTTCGAAGAGCTCGCGGGCGTCGGTGACTTCCGCGGCGGTGTAATCGCTACTGCCGTCGACGTCGTCACTGGCGAGGAGCTGCTCGGCGTAGTCCAGCCACTTGGTGTAGGACTCCTGGAAGACGCGGTCTTCCTCGGGCGTCAGGCGCGGGAGCGGGGCGCTCTCCATGAGGGCGATGAGCCCGGGGTAGGTCTTGTTCTCCTTGCGGGCGAACCAGGTGCGGGAGAGGAACAGCGTGCCGCCCTGGATGATGTTGGCCATTCCGGCGGTGATGGGGCCGTTCTTGACCTCCATGCCGTGGAACGCGGCGTCCATGTCACTGCCGGAGCCCAGCTTGAAGTAGCGCGGGATGGGCTCCGGTGTAACGCCGGGGGGCAGCACTCCGTCGGTGGCCATGTGCTGCGTGGTGGAGGAGTTGGTGCGGCCCAGCCAGACGGTGCCGTTCTTGGAGTTGGCGCGGATGCGGTCCTTGTCGCCCAGGTCGGCGAGGTGGATGGACTGGGCGGCGAACCGGTTTCCCTTGCCGAGCTTGCGGCCTGTGGACTGGCTGTCGCCGACCAGACCAGTGACCCATTTACGGAACAGGCGGGGGACGGGGGAGTCGGCGGACAGGATCCGGTTGAGCTCATCGAGGGTTTCGTTGGCGATGCGCCAGGGCTGTCCGGGTTCGAAGGACCCCCACCCGTTGGCGGCGCTGATCCTCTCCCGGTATTTGCCGAGGTCGTTGGAGGCAGCGAGGGTTGCGGCCACCGCGGCGACACCCTTGCCGAAGTGGTAGACGCGACCTTCGGCTTCGGGGATCGACATGCCGTCTTGAGCGTCGGCGACGATGGAGACGATGCCGTTGATGCGTTCGGCGGCCAGCAGGGTGAGCAGGCTTACGGACTTCCCCGCGCCGGGCGCGCCGACATAGAGGTCAGTGACCGCGCCCATCTGCGGGTCGTAGAGCGAGACGCGGGCCTGGCGTCCGTCGGGCCGCAGGCCGATGGCGATGGTGCCGTCGGCGTCCATGGTGAGGTCCTCGACGGTGGCTTCGCGGACATTGAGCAGAGGGTGGTCCTGGTAGACGGAGACGACGCCGTCGGCCAGCCCATCAGTTTCGACGATGATGAGGCTGGCGTCCTTATAGCCGAGGGATCGGGCGACCTGCATCTGGTTGAGCTGAATCATCTGGTCGTCGGGGGCGGTGACGCGCAGCGCGATCCGGTTGGGCTCGATCCGGTAGTCGACCAGGAGCATGCCGGTGGCGCCCCCGTTGGGCCGGGCGAGCTTCTCTGTGAAGATGCGGTGGACCGGGTCGGTGTCCTGCTGGGCCAGCGCGTCGAGGGTGGGGCGGGCGGTCAGGAGTTTCCGGCCGGGCCCGGAGCCCTGAATGAGCTGCAGCTTCACCGTGCCTGGAGGGAGATCGAAGACTGCGGCGAGCGCGGTGTCGTTCAGGTCGGGTACCGCGTCGCCCGCCTCGGCGATGACGATGCCCCAGAAGTCGGGCACCGGCTGCCCGTCGAGGCCGGTGAACTGGGTGACGTTCGTCAGCTTGGTGGTCGCCGTGCCTTTCGCCGTGTCCCACTGCGCGGCCCGGTAGGTCGCGTAGCTGACCGGCACGGCCTGCACGGGCACCGGAGCCATTTCGGGAGCCTCGATCAGGAGTTGCTCGGGGGTGAGGCGCGCAGCAGCCGTGAGGGGGGTGGTGGCGGACATGACGGCTCCCCAGGCGGGGCCGAGCAGCCACTCCCACCAGGCGGCCCCCGGGGTGCAGAGCGCGGTGAGGTAAGCGCCGGCGCCGAGGACGGCCGGGGTGCAGCGGTGCGCGGAGCGCAGCAGAGTCCAGCCCAGCGGCTCGCGGTCGAAGCGCCGCCACAGCCAGACGATCGTCCCGACCCCGACTCCGGCGGCGCCGAGGTGGGCGGGCCACCAGTCCCCGGGCTGCTGCGGGGCGATGGTCAGGCCGAGCGCCGCAGCCCCGTAGACGAAGCGTTCCAGGCACTTGCGGCGGCGGATGCTGCGGGCGGGCACGATCCGCGGCGGCGTCGTCGGGGCGAGGTCGGGCAGTTTGCCGGTCAGGGCCACGGCCGTGTCCTTTCGAGTCGAGGTGGGCGGGGTCAGGGGACCTTGTTGAAGCCGGGCTTCGGCTGGTTATAGCGGGAGGATTTGGACAGCTCGTAGAAGCCGCCGTACTCGGTTTTGTGGGCGTCGTCGACGGCTTGGGCGCGGGCCTGCATGCTGTCGGCGGCCTCGGTAACGCCGGCGGCGTCGTCCGCGGCCGCGTTGAAGGCCTTGGACGCCTCCAGGGCGAGCCCCTGGTGGTAGGGGTCGACTCCGGCCTGGCTGAAGTACTCGGCGAGGCGCCGGGCGGTGGCCGCGTTGCGGTTCATGCGCCTCTCGAGGCGGTGCATGCCCTCCTTGAGGAGGATCGCGGCGGTGACCAGCGCGGTGATCCGGGCGGTCAGGGTGACGAAGTTGATGATGCCGTGGATCAGCCCCGACCACCGCGACGGTGCAGCGGGCGCGTCGACGGTGGCGGGCGGAGCGCTGGCGGTTGCGGCGGCTTCCGCACCGGTCTGCACCGCGGTCGGCTCGATGGCTTGCGCGTCGCTCACATGGGCCTCCTCAGGTCTGGTTGTGGATGGGGGCGGACGGGGCGGCCAGGCCGCGGTCGGCGGCTTCCTGCGTGTAGGGCCGGTAGGCGTCGTTGAGTTCGTTGTCGGCGGTCTCGCACGCCTCGGCCGCATAGAGCGCGGAGCGGTTCAAGTCCTCGGCGCTGGTGGCGAGGACGTCCATGGACTCGGCGAGGAACGCCATGGCCGCACTGAACTTGGGGCCGGTCAGGTTGTGCTTGGTCGCCAGGTAGGCGGCGAGCTGCTTGAAGGCGCCCCGCAGGGCACGGGCTCGCTGGGCCATGCGGCTGCTCTGCTCGTGGGTCGTGAACCCGTCGTTGGTGAGCTCGCCGAGCTGGTCGAGGGACTCATCGAGGGTGATCTCGGTTTCGTGTTCGGCGGCCATCTGCTGGCCGCCCATGGCGCGCGGGTGCGGGACCGTCATGCGGGGGCGCTCCTTGCCGGAGGTGCGGGAGTCCGGTGCGGCCGCGGGCGGCATCGGGTGGACGGGGCGGGGGCGGCTGGTGCCGGGACGCTGGGTGTGCGGCTCGGGTGCGGCGGGCAGGCCCGGGATGCCCTGGTCGATCGCGGCCGCGGGCGAGCGCTTCGGGTCGGGTTTGTCGGCGCGGCCCTCGCACCAGTGCCCGGTCTGCTGGGAGGCCTGGCCAGCGTTCTGGTACGGGCTGCGCCGCTGCGAATGACTGCCGGATGACGGTCCGGCACTGCCAGCGCCGTCCGGTCCGGGGGCGGGCGGCTGCTCGTCGGCCATGGGTGGGCCGAAGTCGTCGTCCCTCATCCAGCCGCTGCAGCCGCCCGCCTCGCGGCGGGCCCGATCGCGGGTTTTGGTCCACCAGTCCTTCACCCGGCTGCCGTTGTGGGTTCCGCCGCCGCCCGGCGTCTCAGGCTGCCGCTTCTGGCTGTTGCCGTGCGGTCCGGGCTTGGGGTTCTTCGACTTGGGTGTCGTGGACGCCTTGGGCTGCTGCTCCTGCTTCTTCCGCCGCTGCTTCTCCGTCTTCCATAGCGGTGGCGCCCCGCGGCCGCCGCCCCGCTTGGCCCACCGGTCGGTCGCCGCGGTCTGGGTGTCCTTCTTGAGGGCGTCCCACAGCTTCGTGCGGCGGGCTCCGGTGGTGTTCTTGGGCGTGCCGGGGGGCTTGGCGGTGGGGTCGGGTTTCGGTGTCTTGACCGTCGTGGGCCCGTTGCTGCCGGGCCGCTGCTTGGAGGCGTCCTTGGAACCGTTCTTGGTCTTCGGGCCCTTGGCGGGGTCGTGCTTCCACGCGACGGGCTTGTCGGGGTTCTTGCGGCGTTCCCGCAGCCGCTTCTCGGCGGCCCGCTGCGCATGGTCCTTCATCGCCTTCGGCAGCCGGGTGCGGCCGTCGTCCTTGCCGGGCAGGTGCTTCTTCAGGCCCGGCCCGGCGCCCTGGGAGGGCTGCACCGGCGACTTCGGTTTCTGCTTGCCCGGGGCGTCCGGCATCTTGGTGCGCGGCTTCTTGTCCGGCGCCTGAGGCGTCTTGCCGACGGCATCGTTCTTCCGGACGCCGGTGTCCGGCTTCTTGACACCCCCCGGGTCCTTACCCGAGCCGGAGCCGCGACCGCGGTCCTGGGTGGGCTTCGGGCCCCGGACGGTGTCCTTCTGCTTCACGCCGGGGCTCTTCGCCCCGCTAGAACCCGGCCCCTTGCCGCCCGCTCCCTGAGCGCCCCGCCCGCCGGCCGCCTTCTGGCCGAACTCCGCACTGGAAGGCACCCTGCTGTTCTGCTTGGCGCGCTGCGCGGCACTCTTGTCGCGGATCCCGCGAAGCGTCTGCGCATGCTTGGCCGCCGCCTGATCCCCGGCGGCGCCGCTCTTCGCGGCGGCCTCCTGACTGGCGTGCCCGGCCTGCGCCATCGCCAGCCTGTGCTTGGCGCGCGCCTCCCGCAGCGGCTTGGACTCCTCGGCCTTCTCCAGACGGCGTTGACGCCAGTCCTCCAGCACGATGCACGCCCCGCGCAACGCGGCCACGGCAATCGCCAGGACCGCGGCCATCGACAGGGCGCCCATCCGCGGCCCGGCCGGCTCGGGCGCATGGGGGCCGCGGAAGGTGTCGGGGAGACCGCCCTCCGGGCTGCCGGTGGCGACGACCGGGGGGCGGGCCAGGGCGGGGCTGTGCAGCGCGTCCAGAGTCTGCAGGGGACTGCGCCGCACCCGCGCTCCGCCGGTTCCGTTTGACGGTGCGGCAGCTGGCGGAGGCGGAATGACCGGGCCCGCCGGAGCCCCCTGGCCGGTGGAGCCGGCAGGCGGCACATTGAAGCCGATCCGGGGGAAGTTGAAGATCCGCGCATCGCCGTCAGAGCCGTGCTCGTCACTCATGGGAGCCTCCTTTCGGGGTTGACAGACAGTGATGATTCAGAGAGCCTCGCGCGCGCAGGTGCGCGCACGACGTGCGCGCAGGCTGGGCAACTCATCACCGCGTATCCGGGAGGTGATGATGACGAAGTCCAGTCACGCCTTGTGATGCTGGAAGAAGTCGTGCAGGTGGGACGCGAGCCGGTTCCACACCTCGGTGTCGCCGTGCTTCTGCGACTGCCGGGCGACCATGCGGCACGCGTCGTACCAGACCGCGGCGACCGCGTCCGGGCCGAGGAGAGCAGCGGCCTTCTGCCGCTGGTTCCAGTACTCCGCTTGGTTCTTCTGTCGGTCGATCGGGGCAGTCACCGCGCCTCCGGAAAGTCGTTGGCGAAGTAGCTGGTGATGTCCTCGAGCGGTTCACCGAACGCTCCGGTCGGCGGCTGCTGGAATCCGTGCGGGTGCACGTACACCGGCGGCGGGCTCTGCGGCATCGGCGGGGCTGCCTGGTTCTTCTCGGTACGCGGGTCGGCGGCCAGACCGGCGGCGGACTCGGCGAGGGTGCGGCCAGTGAGGGCCTGCGCCTTCCGCCGGGTCAACTCCCGCGCATCGCGGCGCTGCTGCTTCCTGGCCAGAGCCTTGGCGCGACGTTCAGGCAGGTCGAGGACCTCACTGCCGTAGGTGGCGTCGAGGGCTTCGACCTTCGCGGCGGCCCTCTCCAGGAGGCGGGCGACCTCGTCGACACGGCGGCCGACCTTGTGGGCACGGCGCTTGGCTGACCAGGGCTTGTCGCCGTCGATACGGGTCTGGCCGATACGGGCCTTGAAGATGAGGCCGAGCTGCCGGATTTCGGTGGCGTCGTTGACGTAGGTGTCGCGCTGATCGCTGGTGAAGTCGCGCATTCCGTCGCGGGTCAGCATCTCGCCGATGTCCATCGGGTTCACTCCCTGCCTGGGTCGGTCGTCGGTGCACGCGGCCACCGGCCGCGATAGCGGTTGTTCAGCTGGCTTCGGCGAGTGCCGCGGTGCGGACCTTGCGGCCGTAGCGGTCGCTGGTTTTGAGCTTTTTGCCGATGTCGGCGCCAGAGAGCTTCGGGTCGGCGTCGAGCCAGCGGCGGGCGGAACGGACGTGCTTGTTGAACGCCGAGTTCTTCTCGCTCTTGCGGGTCGTCCGGCGGTTCCGCCGTGCCGGTTCCGGGGCGCTCTTCGGTTCCGCCTCCGGGGCTGGTTCCGGCACGGCTTGTAGTTCCGGGCGCGGTTCCGCCCCCGCCGGAACCAGGCGGCGGTCGCGGTCCGGAACCGGAACCAGCACAACTCGGGCCGGAACTGGTTCCGCTGCGGTTCCGCCTTCTGGTTCCGCCTCGAACGGCGACGGCAGCACGATCGTCGACAGCGACTCGGCACTGCGCCGGGCCGCCAGAAGCTGCAGGAGGACGTCCCGCTGCCCGGCGTCAACACCGGCACCCGACCGGGCTACAGCTGCGGCGAGACGGTGCTTGCCCCATGCGCGCAGGCCGGTACGTGAGGCCAGCCGCACCGCACGCACGGTCGCCCGGTCGCGGGTGATCTGCTCCGCGGTACGGTCCCGCGTCGCCAGACCGAGCCGGGACAGCAGCCGCTCGCGCACCTCGCGTTCGATGACCGCCGGCAGGCTCGAGGAGAGGGCGCCCGGCTTGGCATGCCACAGCTCCAGGCCCATCGCCATGTGCCACAGGACCGCGGCCAGGACCGGGCCGACCACGGCGCGCACCGTGCCGCCCAGCACACCCGACTCGGTGTAGGCGGGGATGACCTGCACGAGGGTGACCGCCCAGACGAGAAGTCCCGGAGTTCCGGGGGTACCCCGTTCACGCAGGTTCTGCCGCGCCATGAGCGCGCAGGCGAACAGCGCAAGCTCCGCCGCGGCGAACATCACACCGCGCTCGACGCCCTCGGTCATGTCGAGCCGATGCTCAGCGAACCGCCAACTGGTGTCGGCGCTGTAGGCGGTGCAGCCGATCGCGGCGAAGGAAGCAACGACCACTGCCAGCGGCGGGCGCTTCCGCACCCTGTCCTTCCGGCGGCGGAGGAGCATGAAGAGCAGCGCCAAGCTGATCGCGCCGGGCAGCACCAGCAGCCACCGATCGCGCACCGTCGCCAGCACCAGCTCGGTCTCCATCACGACCGCCCGACCGTGTAGCCGCGGTAGCGGGACCGGGCACACGAGAGCAGGGAGGCGACGAACGCCAGGCCGAGGAGAGTGGTGCCGGCCGGATCAGCGAACAGCCAGCCGAACGCGGCGAGCGCGACCGACAACGCCTGCGGGCAGGCGATCACGAAGGCGATGCCGAGAATCCAGGCCAGGAATGCGGCAGGCCGCATGTCGTGGGTGTGCATGAGTAGTCCTCTCCCGGTGGGACGGTCATCCGTACAGTGCTCGGGCGCCTGCCAGCCGCAGGACGGTGTGGGCTTTCCGGGCGTGCAGCCCGGTCGTCTCGACTTGGTCGTCGTCGGCGGCGTCTCCGAGGGCTACGGCGGTGTCGAAGACGTCCTGCGCGGCGGCCAGCAGCTGCGGGTTGTCGGTGGCGAGGTGGATCGTGTCGAGGGCCGAGGTGAGTTCGGAGCGGGCGTCGTAGCGTTCCCGCCGCTCCTCCGGCCCGTCCACCCGGCCTTCCCGAGCGGCGGCCTTCGCCAGGAACGGGCTGGGGTAGGTACCGACGAACTCGCCGTTCTCGTCGGTGGCCTGCGTCGGCTGGTAGTCCCTGTCGCTCACAGCTGTCTCCTCCAAGATGGGAATGTGGGGGCGGCTAGCGGCCGGTGTAGGGCTGGGCGCGGCACTTCTCGGCGTGCGCCTGCGCCCACTCACGGGCCGCCTGCACCATCGGCAACACAGCCGCTGCAGTGACGTCGGCGTCGTCGTCCAGGAGGAAGTGGGCGTCGTGCTGCTTCTCGAAGTCGGGGCTGACGCAGCCGTGACCGTGGCACTTGGCGACGGCACCGACCCGCACCTGGATCTCCCAGCCGTACACGGGGCCCGGCTTCCGCTCCTCGCTCGACCGGACGACCGCGTGGACAGTGACCTGCGATCCGCCGGCCGTGCCGAAGCTGCCCGCCTCATCGCGGTCCGTGCTGCCGTAAAAGCTGCGCCCCTTGTCCGCCTCCGCCGCGATGGCCTTGCGGCGTGCTCGGACCATCTGGGCTACCTCAAACTTCAGGTCCGGGGCGATCGAGATGTACGTCATGAAGCCCTCCAGGGCTCGAAGAGAAGAGGAAGCCGTAGCGGCGGAGTGGAGGGGAACCGTGAACACCCGCCACCGAGGCGGCATGGGGTGGTCAGACCATGAGCCGGTGCTCGTCGACCATGTCGGCCGTGTTAACGAGGTACTCGACGGCCTGGTCGAGGAGGACCTGTCGCTTGCTGCCCGTTGATGTGACGGCGTCCGACAGGTACGCGGCGGCGGTCTCCAGATCCTCTGCGCCGTTGATCCCGGCGTTGTAGCCGAGACGGTGAGCAGCCGTCTGGAGCTGCCCGACGAGCTCCTGAGGGGTGGTAGCGGGCTTCTCCTCGGCGACAAACGCGATGTCGTTGACGAGGATCGCGGGGGCGATGGTGGCGGACATGGTGGCGGGCTCCTGGGCTAGTTGGGGTAAGCCGGGCCGTCGTATTCGACAGCGACGATCTGGGCCGTGGGGTTTTCGTCACGAGTGCGGAGGACGTCAGCGACAAGGCAGTCGAGGCTGTTGGTGGAGTTGAAGCTGAGGAGCGTCCCGGTTCGGCGGTCGTACAGCCGGTAGTTGATGTTGGTGTGGCTGACGTTCCGGTCGGGGAGGGCCTTTCCGTTCCAGACATCGGGCCGGTTGTTGGCCTCGGCCGCGAGACGGCCCTTCTTCCAGGCAGGGAGAGGCATGGCGGGTCCTTCCGAAGTCGGTGAAGTGGAGCCGTGGCGGCGGAGGCCTGGGGGATGTCGGCAACCCCGCCACCACGGCGGCAATGGGGACTAGCGTGTGGCGGCGGTGGCTACGGCGAGGATCTCCGCGTGGTCGAACGCGAGCATCGGCAGGCCATCCAGCGGCCACCACGCCGCGGCGGCAGCGTCATCACCGGCCGACAGCGGCGCCCCAGCGGGCAGGACCGTCAGGAAGGCCGCGGTCACGTACCGGCCGCGAGGATCACGGCCCAGAGCATCGAACACCCCGACCCGGCGGAGATCACGCACGTCGACCTCGACGCCCGTCTCCTCGGCCAGCTCACGGGCAGCGGCCGCGAGGGCGGACTCACCCGGATCGACGTGACCCCCGGGAAGAGCCCAATACCCCTTGAACGGGGGCTTACTGCGCTCCACCAGCAGGACGTGGCCATCCCGGGACAGGACCACAACATCAGCGGTGAAAACCTCGCGGGCAGTCACGACGACACCGCCCTCACCACGACGAGGAAGTCATCCGACGCGAGGTCCATCACAACCTCGGCCGGAACACCGGCCTCACGCTGGTCGCGGGCAAACTCCTCCGCCGACCAGCTGCCACGCGGACCACCCGCAGGGACACGGTGCAGGATGCGGCGACGGACGTAGGAGCCCGCAGCATGCGCGGCCACATCGGCGGGGCTCAGGGTCGGGGTGCTCATCACTTCGCCCCCGATTCGGCCAGCAGGCCCTCGATCCGCTCGACCAGGACCGCCGCCGTCACCGTCTCACCGGCGCCAGCGAACAGCACGGCATGCGCGCGCTCGGCATCCGCGGACGCCTCAGACCACACCAGGTCCGCGATCTCGTGAGCCTCCCGGATCGCCCGCTCCCGGGCCTCACGGGTACGCCACGAACCATGCCGGTTCACCGACCACGCCTCATACGCAGCCTCGTTCGCGGCGGCGGTGTCGGGCGTCAGACGCGCACTCATCGTCAACGTGAACCGCAACTGCTCCGACGAAAACACCCGGTCAGGAGTGCGTGCGATACGGCTAGCGAAGTCCGACAGAACCTCACGGGTGAACGCAGGAGTGGGTGCGGGGGATGCCGTGGCCATCACGACCTCCCCGCGCTAGTCGTGATGAACGGGGCGGGAAGCTTGGGCAGGTCGATGTCGAAGATCTGCGCGAGCAGATAGCGGGCCATCGTGTCGTGCTCCAGCTCCGAGCGGCCGGTCGGCATAGTCAGGAAGACGTCACCGTCCTTGCGCTGAACGACCGCGCCGAAGAAGCCGGGGTCCGTGGTCGAGCTGTCGATCAGCTCGGCGTTGTTCTCGACGAGCAGCCGCTCGAGGGGAGCCGACAGTAGACGGTCGGCAGTCGAGGCCGACGCGGGGGGTGCGATAGCCCCAGCAGATGCACCCATAGAATGAGCAATAGCCATCAGAGTCTCCTCTACAGACCTGATCGGTTAGGCCCTGCCGCGGTGTGTGGAAGCCCGTGGCGGGGCCGTTTGCATGCCTGGGCCATGCGGGCGGTGGAAGACGCCTGCCATGGTGGCACTCCACCAAGATAAGCCCACGTGTGGACTGGTGGCAATCCACCGTGCGAAGATTTCTCCATGCCGCATGGAGTCCACAAGAAGACAGCTCGCACGTACCGGCCCGAACCGGACCTGCACGCGCGCGCCGCAGCGGCCGTGAAGGCGATGGACTCCGATATGAACGCGTACATCTGCGCGTTTTTGAGCTGGCTTGCACACGACACAGATGACCTTCCGAGGCGACCTCCGAAGCCGTCTCCAGCACCGTAATCTCTGGATCTTGTCGTCACGAACGCTCCTCGTGGCGCGGCGGGGATTCCCGCCTCTCGCCAGTAAGGACACCGCCTACGCGGGGTGTGACGGCAGCCTGAGAGTCGATCACTCACAACTCACTCATAGGCACAGGGGGCGGCCATGCAGGCGGCAGCCGAGGCGTTCATCGCCGAGCTGAAGCACTGGCGTGACATTCGCGGCAAGAGCCAGTCGAAGCTGGCGCGCGAGGTCGGCTACACGCCGTCCTACGTGTCGAAGGTCGAGGGCGGACAGCTGCCCGCCTCCGAGGAGTTCGCCAACCTGGCGGACGATGCCCTGCAGGCTGGCGGGGCGATCCGCCGAGCGTTCCGGGACATCGTGAAGCACGGCCACCCCGTGGCCCCGCACCCTGCCTCGAACGGCGAGGACTCGCACACGACGAACCTGATCGTCGAGCACGAGGACACGACGCTGCACTACGACGGGCACGTCTACCAGGCCACGCAGCGCCGCCGCCTGTACAACGACTCCCCCGACCCGGTGACCCGCTACCTCATCCGGATCTCCGTCGACCGCTACCCCGGCGACCCTGAGCGATCAAACGAACACTACCGGCAGAACCCGCTGACCTGGGAAGAGATCAGCCTCAGCGCCGCGTTCGACGGCGAGCCGCTGACGTGGCGGGTAAAGCATGATCGTGACGCGTTCAAGGAGCTTTGGCTGCTCTTCGACCAATCGCCGCTATATCCTGGCGAATCCGCCTGGCTTGAGTACAGCTACACCGTTGGTGACGACAAGTGGGGATCTTGGTTCCAGCGCGCGGTACGTCTCCCGACGCACCGCATGAGCGTGCGCCTCGACTTCCCGGCTGAGATCGACCCCACTGTGTGGGGCACCGAGACGACCATGACCGCCGAGGGCGGCCCCCTGCGGACGCCTATCCGGCGCGCCGAAGCGGGCGGCCGACGGATCTACTCGTGGTCGACGGAGGACCCTCCGCTACACGCCAGGTACCGGCTCGAATGGAAGTTCCGCCAGCGCCCCGACCTCGAGGAGTCCCAAAAGGTGACAGAGACCGTGCCCGAAGCGACGGCCAGCGAGAGGATGCGCGCCGTCGGCGTCGTCCAAGAGGGCGACCCGATCCTCGCCAAGACTGCGCGTAGGTTCGATCTCCCGGCCGAGGCCGAGGATGCCCGCAGAGTCGTCGCCGAGCTGGTCTCCGCGTGCGAACGGGCCGCTACGGTCCACGTGTTCGGCAAGGGCATGGGTATGGCCGCACCTCAGGTCGGCATCGACCGGGCTGCGGCGATCGTCCGCACCCCCGACGGTGAGTCGATCACGCTGTTCAACCCGACGATCGTCGAAAAGTCGCCGGACAGCGACGAGCAGTACGAGGGCTGCCTCTCGTTCTTCGACGTCCGGGGCAAGGTCCCCCGCCCGCTCGCCGTCTCTGTCGAGCACACCGACATCGACGGCACCGAGCGCATCACCATTTTTGAGCGCGGCCTGGCCCGCCTCGTCGCTCACGAAGTCGACCATCTTCACGGCCAGTTGTACCGGTCGCGAATGCGGGACGGCGTCGAGCCCATCCCCGTCTCCGAGTACCGCGGGACAGGCAAGACATGGAGCTACGGAGGGCGTCCGAGTGACTGAACGGACGGCCCTGTACCGGTACTTCGACGCCGACGGCGTACTGCTGTACGTCGGGATCTCGAACAATCCCGACTTCCGCAGCAGGGCGCATCTCTACGAGCGACGACCGGACTCGTGGCCGAAGCGGGCGGTGCGCCGCGTCGACGAGTGGCTACCGACACGCCCCCTCGCCCTTCGGGCAGAAGAGGAGGCGGTCAAGACCGAGAAGCCGCTCTACAACCGCAAGCACAACTACGACGACGTGGAGTTCGACCCGACGTCGTGGACCCCCGTCACCGCACGCCTCAAGGTCGTACCGGTCGCTGAGCTGATGCGTTGCGAGATCCTGGGCGGTGCCTGGCCTGTGGGCTACCGGATCCCTTCGTTGCGGACTCTCGGCACTGCTGCCGGGGTAAGCATGCGTATCGCGAGCAAAGCAGCCGGACTACTTCAGCGTGAGGGTCTCCTCCGCTTCGAGTCGGGGCACGGGCTATTCGTGGCACCGCACCCCCAATGCCTCCGCCGTGCCGCTTGATCCGACCGTCGTCGCAGCGGTGGTGCAACACGAGGGCGACGTCCTCCTGATCCGCCGCACCGCCCCTGAGGCCGCCCTCGTCTGGCAGTTCCCCGCGGGGAAGATCGACCCGGGCGAGACGCCGTTGAATGCCGCGGCCCGGGAGGCGCTGGAGGAGGCGGGCGTCACGGTCGAGCCGCTCCAGGTGATCGGTGAGCGGGTGCATCCGGTGACGGGGCGGCGGGTGGTGTACGTGGCGTGCCGGTGGGTGTCCGGTGAGGCACGGGCGGCGTCGCCGCGAGAGGTGTCGGCGGTGGAGTGGGTGACGGTGGACGAGATGCAGGCGTGGATCCCTGGCGGCGTGTACGGGCCGGTGTGGGAGTACCTGGCGGGGCCTTCTCGACCTTCCTGACATACCGATGCCCCATATCGGTGCGGGGGCATCGTGTTGCTACGGCTCGTCTCTGTCATCGTCGGCTTGGGCTTGGTCATCGATGGTGATACGGACGGCTGCACCGGGACCATGGATGCGGGGCCTGTCGATGATGGCCTGCACGGCGTCCGTGATCTTTCCCTGGATGTGGTCGGCGATGGCTCGGGTGACCGGGCTGTCCGTGTCGCGGGTGACGTGGGCCAGGCTGATGATGGCGGCGACGAGGCTGGGGCCGGAGAGTCGGACTTCGACGAAGCCGTCCTGATCGTTGACGGCGCCAGGGATGTGGAAGTGCTCGGCGTTACCTGCCGTCTGGACGAGGAACGCCCAAGTATCGCGGTGGGCTTCGAGGGTGGCGTGGGCGACGCCGGCTGCGGCCGTGAGGATTGCGCTGTCGGGCATGTCGGGGTCGTAGTCGACGGGCTCGGTGAGGGCGACGACGCGCTCGCTGTCGGTTTGCTCAGCGGGTTCCGGCCTCGGCGTTGGGGCGGGCTCCTGTGCGGTCTGCGGGGCGGGAGGCGCTTGGTCGCCGAGTGCTCTGAGTTGACCGTCGAGGCCGTTGACGCTGCCGCGGATGGCGACGAGTTCGGTGCTGATTCGTGTGAGTGGGTCGCCGATCGTGTCGCGGGTGCGATCAAGTCCGTCGCGGATCACAGCCCGGTTCTCGGTGAGGCCGGTGTTGATGGCGGCGGTGGTGTCTTGCCGAATCTGATCGATGGCAAGTTGCTGGTCGGCGGCCTGTTGCTTAAGCGCCGTGACGTCTGTTCCGATCTGGCTCAGCTGCGCGATCAATTGCCGTAGCAGCTCTGCGTTGTCGTTGCCGAAGATCGCCATAGGCCCCCCTGTGGTCGTCAGCTGACGTCGCCAGAGTGGAGGCCCATTGAATGGTCGACAAGCGCGTGAACCGGCCAATGGGGGCGCATACCCGGCGCGCGTACCATGTCGCTCTACGTACCGTCGGCCTGCCCGTCATCGTCGGCCAGCGTCGGGGCCGCGCTGCTGTCCCTCGTTGGGCTTGAGTCGTGCCGTGTCGGGGTCCCGCTCGGGTGTGCGGGGGTACGGTCGTTTCATGGATGATGCGCGGCAGGATGCGGCTTCGAGGCCGCGGCCGGACTATCCGCCGAAGACTCCTCCGCCTCCGAAGAAGCCTCCGTCTCCGCCGCCTCCGGAGCCTCCGACGAAGCGGGCTGCGGCGCCTCCCACTCGTCGGCGTCCGTCGGTGTTGATCGCGAATCGGCGTGCGGCCAACTGGCCTCTGGAGAACGCTCCGTGGTCGGAGAAGAAGGCCGGAATGCGGGTGGTCGAGCAACTGCGCGCCTGGGGGTACCTCGGCGCCGCGGCGCAGCAAGAGCGGTATGCGGCGGTGGCCCGGCGTCTGACTCGGGCCGCGCTCGGGGATGGCGGCCGGCGCATCACGGTGCATGTGGCCGATCAGGACGGTGCGGCGCTCATCATGGTGTTGTCCCACCTCGACGGGCCGGGTGCGGCTGATGAGTCGTTCCTGCCGTCGGTCGCGACGCTCGGGGTGCTGTCGTGCGGCGCGGACACCGACGGGGATGAGCCGGGCAACCGGCGCTGGGCGCTGCTGGAGCTGTGACGCTGTTGTGCGCTCCACGTGTGCCCTTCCGCTGGAGCAGTCGTTGTCTGAGGCTGGGTTGAGGTGTCGGGAAGGGGTGCACGATGGCCGATTGCGATCATGAGTGGACGCAGTGGAGTGGCAAGCAGCGGTGTCGTAAGTGCGGGGCGACCGCGTAGCGTACTTTGCGGAAGGGGCTTGCTTCGGCGACCTCTTCCGTCGCGTTGAGGGGTGTTTGTGATGCCGCGTGTGGCCTGGCGTGATCTGCCTGGCGAGGTTCGCAGCGCCGTTGCGGGTGCGGCCGGGCCGGTGCTGGATGTAACCGCGGTGGAGTTCGGCTTCACCTGCTCGCTGGCGGCCCGCCTGGATACGGCGGACGGGCCCGTCTTCGTGAAGGGTGCCCCAGATGCGGAGGGCCGGGCCGGGCAGCGCTGGGAGCAGCTGGTGGCGCCGGTGGCGGGCGCCGTGTCACCGGCGCTGCGGTGGCGGGTGGAGGCGGCGGGCTGGGAGGTGCTGGGCTTCGACTGGGTGGACGGTCGGCATGCGGATCTGTCCCCCGGCTCGGCGGATCTGCCCCTTGTTGCGCGGGCGTTGACGTCGGCGGCCACGGTTCGGGCCCCGCATAAGGTGCCGCAGTTGGCGGTCCGGCTGGCCTCGTTCCTGGATGCGGAGGAGGCTCGTCTGCTGGCCGGCGGGATGCTGCTGCACACGGACACGAATCCGCACAACCTTCTGGTCGGCGGTGGGCGGGCGTGGTTGGTCGACTGGGCGATGCCTGCGGCGGGTCCGGCGTGGGTGGATGCGGCGTGCACGGCGGTGCGCCTCATGGAGGACGGGGCGACGGCAGGTCAGGCGCTGGACTGGCTGGACCAGTTTTCGGTATGGACGGGCGCGCACGCCGGGGCGGTCGCTGCGTTCGTTGCCGGGACGTGCCGGCAGTGGGAGGCGCAGGTGGGGCGGGTCGACTGCCTGCCGAGTAACGGGCGGTTCCGGTCGCTGCTCGCCGGGGCCCGCGTGTGACAGCGTCCGGCGCCGCCCGGGGGCGATTCTCCCCTGGCTTGGTGCCGCCCTACCGTCCGCTGGCTTGCCCGTCGTCTTCGTTGTCGGCCATGGTCCCGACTTCGCCGGTTCCGCCGCACGCGTCGCACTGAACGACGGTCTCGTTCCCGTTGGCGTCCTGCACGGTGATGGTTCCTCCGACGCAGTTGCCGCAGGCGGGCATGCGTTCCTCCAGGAGCCGTCGGGTCGCGTTGATGAGGCGCGTGTACCGCCAGTCCTGCTCGAGGGCGGGGATGTGCTGGCGATCAACCCAGGCCATCAGGTGCTCCTTGTGTCGCTGTCCAGCGTCTCGCCGGGCTGGCCAGGTGGCAACGCCCGGTGTCCGCCTCAGTGGCAGCTGCAGTCGCAGTGCACGCCGGTGAACTTGTGATTTCGTCGGCACCGCTGGTGCATGCGGTGGGCCCACTCCTCGAGGTCCCCTGCCTGGCCGGGGTGCCGGTCCGCGGCGGCGGTGAGGGCTTGGGCGGTTTCACAGGCGGTCGACGTGTACGACGGGACGTCGATGAGCTGGAGGATGTCGTCGGGGAGCTGTTCTCGGGTGTCGCCGGGCGGGGGCGGGGTCCAGTCGGTCACGGCTGCTCCCGTGGGTCAGAGTGCGTCGACGATCTCGACGACGGTGATCGTGACGGTGGTGTCGCTGACGAGGATCACCACGACGAGGCGGCTGAGTCCAGCGGTGCGCATCCGGACGGGCCCGGGGACGTCATGTCCGTAGGGTTCGGTGACCCACTCGTGTTCCGTGGGGAGGCGGTCGAAGAAGGCGATGAGCTCGGCCTGGTCTCCTACGGGCAGTGTCTTGATCTGCCGGCGGATGCTGGGCGGAACAATGAGCTCGTAGGTCACGCCGCGTTAGTCTGCCGCTTCGCCGTGCTCTCTCGCAGCTCGTTCAGGAAGTCGCCGGTGCCGCCGTCGTCGGCGTACTCCGGCGGGAGCTGCCCGTCGTGAGTTCGGGCGTACTCAAGCACGTCGTCCACGTGCGGGGCGGTCTCGGTCTGCCAGCGCTCGACGAAGGTCTGCCAGCGGGCGAGGACGTCAGGGAGGTCCGGGAGCGGGGTGAGGTTGACCTCGCGGAGGAACGTCTGGCGCATTTCCGCGACGGGGATCGCGTGAGTGATCGCGTCGATGGTCCACGGCCCGCCGCTCATCGCTGCCTCCGGGTGAAGATGGCTTTTCCATGTCGAGCGTACCGAGACCGATACCGTTCTGATACCGGTCTCAGTGTTGTCGCAGGTCAGATCGCGTCACTCGCGTGCCCTGGTCGGCGTGCGGAGGGGACGGCGGCCAGCCCGTGTCCGCTCCGGCAGATCGCCGGTTGTGCGGGTCATGGATGACGACGAGCCCCTGCTCCCCCTCCTGTCGCTGGCCGAGGCGCACGACGTGCTCGACGTGCTGGCCGCGATCGCGTCCGGCGACCAGCCGGATGTGGAGGCAGCGGGGGTGCTGCTGTCGAATTTGGCCGCCCGGGTGCCGTCGCGGGGGTGACGGCGCTGGTGGGCGGGGCGGCCTCATAGGTCGATGTCGAGGGTGGAGTCGGCGAAGGCCATGCCGCCGGGGCCGCCGAGGCTGATGGGCAGCATGAGTACGAATCGGTCGCCGCGTTCGAAGTGGTAGCCGCGGCCGGGAATGGTCAGCCAGTACCGGGTGACGAGCCGTCCGGCAGGATCGTGTACGGATACGACGTCGCTGTCTTCGACGGACCCGGCCACCCGGATGACGGCACCGGCTTCGAGGTAGAGGCTCCCGTCCCTGAACTCCATCTTCGCGATGTCGAACCGGCGGTCGATGTCCAGGCGCGGATCGTGAACGATTACGGTGCCCAGTTTCATGGCGTGCTCCTTGCTGGTGGGACGGGTGGGCGGCGGCGCGGCTGACGGCACCTGGTCACTCGTCTCCCTGTTCGACGTCCCAGTTGCGGTCGTTCGCGGCTGGCTCGGCGATCGACGGTCCGGCGAGGTGTTGGGGTTGTCCTCCGGCGCGGTCGGTGGCTTCGTGCAGGACGGCGCTGAGGTCGTCGACTCCGGCTTTGCTCACGGCCGGGTCCGGGTCGTCGAGCTGTGCGAGGCCTCGGCGGTGGCGGGCGGACAGGGCCGGGTCGTCGGCGATGATCGTGTCCCGGGCCCAGGCCAGCAGCCGGGCTCGGGCGGCGGTAATCAGGTCCACGGGGCAGGGCGCGGGCGGGGTGGCGGTCATGCGGCGCTCTCCTTGGCGGGTGGGATGAGTCCGCGCCGTCGGGCCGTCTCGACGGCTGCGGCGCGTCGTTGGCCGCGGGGCAGGTGGGTGACGCCGAGGCGGAGGTACCCCTCAGAGAGCCGCGAGGAGACCTGTTCGCGGGTGATACCGAGCCGCCGGGCGACGACGGCGAGGGGGGCGCCGTCAGCTGCGGCGGTGAGGACTTCGGCCTGCCGGGCCGTGAGGGGCCGTCGGGGCGGCCCTGGGGGTCTGCCGGGGCGACCGCGGAGGATTCCGGCCTGGCAGGCGAGGAAGACCGCGTGCGGGGCGTTGAGCGCTCCGAGGCGCACCATGAGGCGGCTGGCGCTGCCCTTGGCGCCATCGATCCCAACCGAAAGGTGTTCACCGATCTCTGCGTAGGTGAAGCCGTTGGCGATCAGTTGGAGGACCTCGAGCTCACGGGTGGTCAGGTTCGGCGCGGTCCTCACAGCCACTCCCCTGCGGGCACATCCTGCACGTCGGCCCACTGTTCCTCCGTGACGTGCTGCCCGCGTATGTCGGCGGGGCGTTCGTCGGGGTCGGGTTCGGTGAACAGGTCGGCGTCGGAGGGGCCGCAGGGTTCGATGGCCATCCGGGTGGTCATGACGCACCTTCGTTGATCTCGGCGACGGCGATGGCGGCGTTCACCGCTTCGGTCAGGCTGGTGCACACCGGAACGCCGTGCCGACGGGCCACGTAAATCAGGTACCGGTTGCGTTCCGGATTGGGGCAGTCCGGGGGGCAACCGAGGACTGTCTTGCCACTGCCAACGTCCAACCCGAACTCAACGTTCGTGGTGAAGCCGGGGAGCGTCTGGAGGTCGCGGGGAATCCAGAACAGGATCGCGCTGGCGGCCTTCCGGGCGGCGGTCTCCCAGCCGGCCTGGTCGTCGTAGTGGGCTGCGCGCTTACCGCCCCGCGATTCGGGTGTGAGGACTGTGAGTTGCTGTTCTCCGTTCCATTGGGCGGCGAGCTCGGTGATGGCGGCCGGGCGCCAGGATTCGACGTTCCCGCCTGCGCGCGGAGTGGGCCCAGCGAGGAAGACCTTGGGGACGCCGGTGGGGATCTCCTCGCGGGCATAGACGACGTTCACCCCGTCTTCGGCCCCGGCGGCCTTCATCGCTGCTTCCTGCTGCGGGGTCCACGGGAGAAGTAGTTTGTCGTCCGCGCTGCGAGGGAGTACGTGAAGGTGCAGGTGGTAGACGCTTTGAGTTGCCTCGGAGCCCTTCGAGGTGATGATGTTCGCGCTCGGCATCTCGGCCATCAGCTCGGCGGCGCACGCCATGGTGCGGGCCGACACCGTCGGGTCGGTGCCGGCGTCGGCGACGTGGGTGCGCGGGATGACCAGGACGTGCCCGTCGTTGACGCCGCCGCGCGGCTTGATGGCGAGCGCGTCGCTCCACTCTCGCAGGATCGTCGCGGGGGCACGTGCGGCGACTATTTCGCAGAACGGGCAGGGCTCTGGGCTGGTCACGGGGTCCTCCTGGGCTGGGATTTCGGCGGGAGTCGCCCTTCCCGTTTGGCTTTCTCGCGGAGGGCTTCCTCGATGACGCGGGCGGGGATCATGCCGGGGAAGCAGCGGGCGAGGATCTCCCCGGCTGCGGCGTTGACGTACTTGCGGGCCTGCGGACGGCGGGCGCCCGAGCGCGGGGCGGTCATGAGGCGGCTCTCCGTCGCCCGCTGTACCAGGGCAGTGCGAGCCCGTCGTTCTCGGCGCGCGGAAGCAGGTGCTGGTGAAGGTGGAAGACCGACTGCGTGGCGGCACGCCCCTTGCTGGTGATCAGGTTCGCGCTCACCAGGCCGAGATCGCGGGCGAGTTCGGCGGCGCACTGGGCGGTGATCCCGGTGATGTACGGGTCGTCGGCGAAGTCGGCTACATGGTGCTTCGGAATGACGAGCAGGTGGCCGTCGACCACGGGGTCAAGCGGGACGATGGCGAGGGCGCTACCCAATTCGCGGACGATCTCGGCGGGCGCACGTCCGAGGACGATCGCGCAGAACGGGCAGAGTTCGTGGACGTGCACGTGTGCTCCTTCGGGTTGGGGGTGGGCGGCGGCCGTGACCGCCACCCACCGGGGCTAGTTGGGGGGCTCGAGGATGTATCCGGTGCGGCGGGGCTGCCCGTCCTTGGTGAGGGCGCTCTCGTGGAGCTTGGTCGCTTCGATGGCGCGGCGCCGGATCTCTCGGCCGTCGCGGGTGACGGTGACGATGTCGACCTTGCCGAAGCCCCACACACCGGGGATCGTCTGCACCTTGCCGACGACCTTGACGCGCGTCAGACCATCGACCGGGTGATGGCGGCTGGAGAGGCTGCGGTAGATCTGGCCGGGCTCGATGGGCATCACGCCACCTCCCCGTCCGGATCGACCTCGGGGTGCGTGAACCAGACGGGCTTGCCGAGCTCCCGCGCGTAGGCGATCTCCGCACGGGTCGAGTCGCCGACGTAGTCCCCGACGACGATCACCCGGTGAGCGAGACGGATCTTCTGCCGGTGCTGGTCATCGAGGCGGATCTTCAGGGCGTCCGCTTCGACCGGGTCGGCCCACAGGCGGTGCGCGATCTTCATGTTGCAGTCGGGCTTCAGCACCAGCGCGCCGACCACCGACTCCTCGATGGCAACCTCGGCCATCTGGTCGGCGAACCGCATCGAGCCGCACAGGACAACGACGTCTTCGATGCCGAGGGCCTTCATCCCCTCGGCCAGCTTCTCTTCCGGGGTGAGCAGTTGCGAGTAGGACATGGTTCCTCCTGGGGCTAGTTGGTGGGTGCGGGTTTCGTTGCGGGCCAGGACCAGCCCATGCGTGCCCGGTGCTTCCCGTCGTGTCCGGGTACGCGGTTGCATGGCCGGGGCTGGTACGTCGAGGGGACGAGGTTGGCGGGCCCGCCGATGTGGCCGCACTCGGGATCCCCGGGGGTGGCGAAGTCCTTGAACCAGTCCAAGTGCAGGAGCGTGGATGCGTCGTCGCTGTAGCAGATGTGGATCTGGCAGGAGCCGCAGAACTCGCACTCGCGGCATTCGTCGAGGCGCCACGGGTCGACCTGCAGTCCGAAGTGGGCGAGGTATCGCTCGTTGGCGCACGGCGTTCCGTGCTTGCCGGTCCAGGTGACCTGGTCGTCAGCCATCACGCCTCCCTGGCCTGCTGCTCGTCGTCGAAGTGGCGGTTCACGACGGCGCCCACGCTCTCGGCGGCTATGGCGAGGACGCGGCCGCCGCAGAAGTGGCACACGGTGTCGTCGCTGACCTCGGCGGGCGTGAGGGGCTGGGTGTCGGATTCCTGCCGCGCGCAGATGACGCAGAACAGCCGGGCTCCGGACGTGCGGTACGCCACGGTCTTCGCCTCGTCGGCCATGCGGCGGAGGAACGCGACGGCGCCGGACCAACTCGCGATGCTTGGGGCTCGGTAGCGGTCGATGTACGCGGCGAGTCCGTCGGCAGCCTCACCCAGCACGGCGGCCCGGTCGGCGGGCGCGGGGAGGATGGCCAGGACGGCATCGGCGCAGCAGTCGTACTCGTCAGCCGGGGCCTGCTCGCCGAGGTGGACCATGCCGTGGTCGCGCAGGGCGTCGGCGAGGCGTTGCAGTCCGGCCTGCGCGTCGAACGGGTAGCGGGTGAGAAGGGCGGCCAGCACCCGGTCGGCGATGTCGTCGGGATACCGGGCAGGGCAGTCCCGGATCACACCACGGAGGAAGGTGCGAAGGTCGGCGACGGCGGGCTCGGATGGGGTGGCGATCGCTGTGCGCAGCTCGTCGATGTCAGCCCTGACGAGCCGTGCCCACGGATCGCGGTCGGACTCTTCGAGCACATCCTGGAAACCCTTGGCGTGGGCGACGAGACGGTTGACGAGCTTCCGAATGTCGGCCGACATCCCCACGGGGAGGGCTGCCAGGACGGCGTCGGCCGCCTCGTAGCAGGGCATGGTCGGCCAGCCAGGGACGTCGACGCCCGCGATCGCGGCAGCCACCCGCTCGCGGAGGTCGGCGTCGGCAGGCGCAGACGGCGTCTTGTCGAAGGCGCCGCCGTACATGACCTCCAGCTCGTGGCGCATCCGCGCGTTCTCGGGACGCAGCCGCTCCGCCTCTGCCTCGGCCTGCTCGGCTCGCTGGCACTGCGCCATCAGTTCCCGGTGACAGCCACGGTGCTTCAGCGCGTCGGCGGCGGTGGACTGCATGCCGCGCTCCATAGCAGCCGCCCGCTGCTCCGCTTTGATCGCGGCCTGCGCGTACTCGCCGAGCAGCGGAGCACGGCGGGTCAGCTCGCCGGACAGGACACGGGCGCGCGCTCGAGCGTTCTGCCACGCCAGCTGGTACCGGTCGGCGAGCGGGGCGGGCTCGTAGTGCTCTTCGTAGTCGGTCTCACTCATGGTCATCTCCGGTCGGGTCTGAGAGGGTCGGGGGTGCAGCGCCCGGCTACGACCCGGGCGCTGCGCTGGCGTGATCACGGGGTGAGATCGTTGGCCTTGATGTCGATCGGATGGTCCGGGCAGTAGTCCCTGCCCTCCTGGTCCGACCATCCGTCAGCGGCAAGGTCACGGGCGTGCTTAGCGGCCTGCTCCTCGGGCGCGGTCGTCTGGCAGAAGGCGGTGATTGCGTAGGCGTGACAGCGCTTGTAGTCGCTGTCCTCGTAGTCGCACGTGGTCTGGCTGGTGGTCTCACAGTTGCTGCGCATCAGGGGCTCCTTCGGGTCGGGTCAGAGATGACAGGGCGGGTCGCGCCGGGTCGGCGTGGTGGACGTGCGTCTGCTGGTCGGTCCATCCCGGCGTCCACCCGGACGTGATCGCCTCGGTCAGCGTTTGCAGCACGTCGCGGTAGGCCGTCAACTTCCGCCGGTATCCCTCGAGCTGCGCACGGAGCGTGTCAGCGTGACGGGGCTGCTCGACGGCCCAGCGGATGACGCCGGACTCGTTCACGTAGATGAGCCGGACGTAGGTCTCGATGCGTTCCCCGACCACAGCGAGGAGGGCGCCGGGGGTCGCCCACTCGTCGAGGACGAGCGTCGCTCCGTACTCGGCGACGTGCCTTGCGTGGCTGCCCGCCTCGATGAAGTGGACATCAAGGCGCCCGGTGAAGACGTCGGGGCCGATGTCGAGGCGGCGTCGGCCGTGCTGGTCGTGCACCCACACCGATTCGCCGCGCTGGGTGACGGTCCAGCCGTCGGGCAGGACCATTTCGCGCAGCGTCGGCTTGCCGGGCTGGAGGGCGCCGTAAGTGGCGCCAATGTTGTGGAGTTGCGCAGCCCGGTGGTCCGGGGCGATGACGGTCGGCGCTGACGTAGTGGAAGTGGTCACGGTGCTGCTCCTTCGGGTCGGGTCGGGGATCACGGGGCGGTCAGGCGGCTTCCGCGCCACGGCGGGCTTTACTGCGCTCTGCTTCGCAGGTCCGGCAGCGGCGCACCTTGGCGTGCCCGGCACCGCGCCAGCTGCTGGACATGCGGGTGTTCTCCGGCGTCCACTCGTGCCCGCTCGAGCAGTGCGTGGCCGGGGCTTTGCCGTAAGCGGCGCCCCGCCGGTCCGTGCCGCGGACCGGCGGGGCGGTCTCCGGGGCGAACCACAAGGCATGCAGACGCCGGCGGGCGGTACGGATACGGGCGACGAAAGCCGTGTAGCCGATACCGAGAGCATCGGCCGCGTCCTGGTAGTTGCCGTGCACCGCGAGCGCCATCACGGCGTCCCGGTAGAGGCCGGGCAGGGTGGGCAGGATCTGGCGGACGGCGAGACGCTCGATGAAACCGTCCTCGGGGTCGTGGTGGCGGACCGTCCAGTAGGTGACGTAGCGGGGCGCGGTCGCGACGCCGGTGGTGCCGTCGCGGTCCTTGAAGCCGAACGTGTGCCGCATCTCGCGGACTTCCGCGTAGATGGCCTGCCATCCGGTGCGCACCAGGTCGGTACGGGCGGGCGGATCGTCGCCGTCGGCGACAGCGAGGGCGTCGGCGATCGCGGACCAGGCGGTGTCGTAGCGGGTGCGGGCGTCGGAGGCCAGCGACCGGTCGGCGCTGCACGCGGCGACGGCCATGGCGTGGAGGTCGCCGAGCGTGAAGCCGTGGGCGACGTGCAGGTCGTCGGTCATGCGGCCACCTCGCCGTCGGCGGAAGTGACGGGCAGGGGGAAGTCGGTGACGGTCCGCGAACCTTCACCGGGCTGCGGGTGGTCGGCAGCGGAGCCGCTGCAGCCCGGCATGCAGCACCAGTGCCGGCCGAGGTACGTCGCGCCGCCGGGGGCGACCAGGGCCATGGCGGCGAGACCCCGGGCCAGCTGGTTGAACGTGCTAGCACAGTGCTGGCCCCCGAACAGCAGCACGTCACCGCGCGAGCCGACAATGCTGGCTGCCTCACGGGCGATGGCGGCGAGCGCCTTGTCGGGACAGTCCCATAGTTCGGCCATGGCCAGGGGGACGGCGAGGTCGAGGGTGTCGGCAAGGACCGACCGCTGCACCTCGGACGCCACCCGCTCGCTCTCGCGGGACATCAGGCCTCCATTCGGGTCGAGTTCGGGGCCAGCACTCCGGCCGTGGCGTGCTGCTCGATGTACCGCTGGGCGGCCTCCGGACCCTCGAAGCGGGCGAGAGTCCGGCCGATCGCGGCAAGGAACGTGGACGCCCTCTCACGGGCGCCAGCAACCAGCTCCGGCGCGGGCGGGTTCGCGACGATCGACAACTGCAGGGCGCGGTCCGCCTCCAAGTCAGCGATCAAGAGGCGGTGGAAGGTGGTCATCGCTGCGCCTCCTCCGGCGCGGCGTGCACGGAGAACCGGTCGTCGGGGTGCCGGATGATCCAGTCGTCGAAGAACGCCACGACGCGCGTCTCGCCCTCGCCGATCCGCAGACCAACGACCTGCAGCTTCCCGTCGACCTCCTGCCAGTAGCCCTTGGTGAAAACCCACGGGCGCAGACGGTCGATCTGGTCGGCGACGCGGGCGATGCTCCGGGGCGTCAGCTGCCACGTCTTGCAGCCCGCAGCCTCCAACTCGACGAGCGGAGCACAGTTGGGGCACTCGTCGCGGACGTCGGTCAGGTTGCCGTGATCGTCGACATCCCAGTCGGCGACATCGCCCAGCTTCTGGCCGCAGCCGTTGCAGCAGCGCTTCAGGTGGAACGTCGTCGAGCCGTCAGGGTTCAGGCGGTCCGGGGTGGTGGTTCGGATTCGAGTGGTCATCGGTCTTCTCCTTCGTCGGGTGCGGGCGTTTCGAGGCCGAGTTGGACGGCGGCGAGGTGGACGGCTTCGCGTATCGACAGGTCGCCGTCGGAGGCTGCGCGGAGGGCCAGCGCGCGAATGTGGAGGTCGTCGGCGAGGGCGAGTTGGGCGGGGCTGAGGTTGCGGATGCGGCCTTTGGGGCGCCGGGCCGGTTCCCACCGGTCGTCGGGGTGTGTCTCGGTCACGGGTCCTTCTCGGGGCTGTCGGAGGAGGCTCGGGGCCGCTCGGTCGGGTTCGAGGCTCTGTGCGGCTCCCTGACGGCCTAACGGACCCCCCGGGTGCCGCTCGGTTCCGGCTGGGCCGGTTCGGGAGCTCCTGGGCGGCTTCTCGCGGCTCCTCGGGTGCCGTTTGCGGGAGAGGGAACGTCCAGCGACACAACAGGAGCCTGCTTTAAGGTGGTTCGCACCGGTTCACCGGAAGGCCGTGCGAGCCACCGCTCCCACAGCGCGCGGATCCCCGCCTCCCCGACCCGCTCCCCCACCGGCCGGACCGCATCCCGGCGCACGCACACCCCGAGCGGCACAGGCGTCAGGTCATGCAGCACCAGCCGCGCCCACGGCGCCAGTTGCCGCAACCGGGCCACGCCGCGGCCGTCGAGGTTCGTCCGGTCGGCCACCACATCCCGGCCCGCAGCCAGGTGCTCGGCCACCTCCGCCTCGAACTCGATCTGCACCGCCAGCCCCGGCCCCGTGTACGGATCCCACGACGACGGACACTGCGGCCACACCCGGCGCCGGTGAGCATCCAGCTCCACATGCACGGCCCCCGCCGCCGCCAGACCGCGGGCCAGCGTCGACTTGCCCGAGCCAGGCAGGCCGCGCGGCAGATGCAGCGTCACCACGGCGCGCGCGGGCGACCCGACCGCGTACCGGTCCCCGCGCGGCTGCGGCGGCCGGGCTTCAGCGGGCGGCATCAGGCGGCCTCGTTTTCGACGAGGCGGAGTTCGGGCTTACCGGTGCCACGGCTTTCGAGGCGCTCCAACTCGGCTTCCAGAGCGGCGACGTGGGCGGCCTGCTCGACGGCAGTCCACCGGGCCGACTGCACGGTGCGGCGTGGCACCACAGATTCCGCGTGGCCGAACGTCCCGGTCGGCAGGGCCTCGGCCATCAGCCGGTCGTAGGCGCTCACGCGGCAGTCTCCTCGGCTTCCTGATAGCGGCGGGCGTGGACGGTGGCGCGGGCCCAGCCGTCGTCGTGGCAGTCGATGCCGGGCTCGACCTGGCAGGCCGGGCAGCAGGCGGTCGTCTTCGCCCACTCGGAGATCCGTTGCGGGTGCGGCTCGGTCTTGAACCCGTTGCGGGTGCGGAGGCGGCACGGCTTGTGGGCGGCGGCCCCACAGTGCGGGCACGGCACGGAGCGGGCGGGGTGGGCCTTGGCACGCATCCAGTGACGGAGCTGCTCAGGCATCGGAGCACCGGCGTGCAGGGTCATCGCGGACCTCCGTTCAGGGCGCGCGCCATGGCGAGCACGTGGTCGACGAGGACCGAGGACCACGTGCCTTCCTCGGTATGCCGCGCGCCGAGCAGCAGCAGATCAACGAGGGGCTGCTGAAGGGCGTCAGCCGAGAGGCGAATCTCGGCAGGGCTGAAGTCGGCGAGCTCGGCTGCGGCGCGGATCTCTTCGGCGGGTGTCATCGGTTCTCCTCGGTGTCGGCGCTGGGGCAGTTGCCGCAGTCGCAGGGCTGATCAGGTCGGTTGATCTCGTTGCTGAGGTGCCGGGCGGCGGCCCGCCACGCTTCGGGCGGGTAGCTCCACTCCGGCGGCGGACCGGGCGACGAGGTGCCCGGCGGCCACTCGCCAGGCCGGTGACCGGGAGGCGGCGGGGGCGGCTTCTTCGGCGGTTCACGACGGGCACGCCCGATGTCGACCTGCGCCCGCATCAAGGCCCGCAGCTCGCTGCTGCCTTCACCGCGCACGGCACGGATGTCGGCGGGCTGGATGCCGCCGTCGTCAGGGATCCGGGCATCGCTCACGAAGCGGCCTCCTCGTCGACGATCACGGCGTCGGGTATGTCGTCGGCTTCGCGGGCCAGGTGCTGCGCGGACCGGGCTTTGATCGCCCGCTCCTGCTCGAGGCGCTCCGCAGCAGTCAGCTCTGCTTCGCCGCTGGCGGCGCGGACGCGGGCATGGTGTGGGCTCAGGCGCGGCTTGCCCATCGGCTGCTTCTCGGAGCCGCCGGGGCCCTTGCACGGCCTGCCTATCGCCGCCTGGCACTGCTCCACCGGGCATTCGACGCCGAGCGGTCCCGATCGGCGCACGCTGTCGATCAGCTCGGCCTCGACCGGCTCCTCGTCGGAGTCGGGCACGTCGCGGCCGACGTTCCAGCCGCGGGCTTCGAGCTCGGCGGTGAACCCGCGGGCCGGGCCACCCTCGAGCATCGGGGCGCTCGAGGGTCCGGCGACGCGGCCGGAGGCGATGGCCTGTACCTGGCCCTTGTAGCGAACCAGGTACTCCGGCACCGTCTCGTCCGGCAACGGCTCGTACTGGAAGTTCTCCAGCCGCGCCGAGCGGATCTTTGAGCGGAGCGTGCGGACATGGTGCGGCAGGATCCACAGCTTCGCGTCGGGATCCTTCGGCGGAGTCGTGTAGTAGGCGGCGACGGCGGCCCGGGTGTCGTGGTCGAACGGCAGGTCGGGCAGTGCGGCGGCCCACGACTTGGCGGCGGCCACGGACGGCTGACGGTTGTCGAAGCCGGAGCAGTGCGCGAGGAGTTCGGCAGCCTCGTCTGCATTCATGCGGGGTCTCCTTCCTGGCGGAGTTGTTCGGCGATGGCCATCCAGCCGGCAACCTTGGCGTCGGTGCCGACGAGAGGCTGGTGCTGGAGGCGGACGACGTTCCCGCCGGGCGTATCGAGGGCGACGGGGGCGCGCATGGCGTGCCAGCCGTCGTAGAACCAGCGGCTGCTGAAGATCGGCCTGGTGGCGCTCTGTTCGGCCTTGAGTGCCTGCTCGACCATCAGCGGGATGCCGAGGCGCTGGATGTCGTTGAGGGTGCGGATCATGTCGTCGCCGTAGAACTTCCACGGCACGTTGATTCCGGCGCCGCTCATGGCGTCCTGGAGGCGGGTGATCTCGTCAGGGAGCCGGGGCTCTTTGGTGCTCCGGACGGCAGGAAGTCGATCTTCTTTCGTTGCCGGGTAGTTGTGGTGGTTCTCCTGACGGTTCTCTGACGGTTCTATTGATGGTTCCCCCGCAGATATGACGGGGTTTCCGTGCTCAAACGACGGGGTTTCTGTCGCAAACGACGGGGTTTCCGTCGCAAAGTGCGGGGTTTCTGTGGGCGATACCCCGTCAGATGTGCGGGGTTTACCGGCGGTAACCCCGTCAGATGTACTGGGATACTCGCCAGTTACCCCGTCAGATGTGCGGGGTTTGGGGACGATCCGATAGCGGTTCCGGACCCTTCGCCCACCCCCCTCCTCGACCTCCAACTCCCCTATCTCGACGAGCTTCGCGATGCCCTTCTGGACGGCCCTCGGCGACAGCTTGGCCCGCTCGCAAAGGTCATCAATCGACGGCCACGCGAACCCCGTATCGTCCGCCCGATCCGCCAGCGCGAGCATGACCAGCCGGGCCCCGTTGCGGGACTCGGACCGGGCCCACACCCAGTTGGTGACCTTGATGCTCACGGGATCTCTTCTCGGTGCGCAGGAGCGGGGAGAGGGGCGGGGCAGGCCGTGACCGGCCCCGCGGTACGGCTACTTCGGGAAGGGGAAGCGCTCAGGCGTGGCCCCGCCTGGCTTGAACCGGAGAAGGCGCATCTCGTCGCCGTCCCGGTATGCGTCCCACGCCTTGATCACGAAGGCGAGGAGCATGTCTTCCGGTACTCGCCCCTGACTGTCGGCGGCCTCCGCCGCGCGCTTCCGCAGCGTCCAGACGGGGTGGTACTGCTCCAGCCCGACCCCGGAACCGAGGCGATCGAAGAACCAGGTGGTGTCCTCCATGTCGATACGGGAGAACACCCAGTGCGTCAGGCCAAGCACCGAAGCGGGGAGGCGTGTGGGCTTGCGCAGGGAGGCAGCAGCTGAAGCAGATACCCGCACGTCCGGGTGCTCGAGCAGATAGGTCAGGCACTCGGTGTTGGTCGGTGTGTAGGCGCCGCTGTTGCGGTACTGGCCCATCTCCCACATAAGCGCCCGGCGCAGCAAGGAGCCGAGGATGACGGAGTTCGTCTCTCCCCGCAGGTGGAGGGCGTCGGAGAGCGTGCGCTTCCGGCCGTCGTCCATGGTTTCCTGGCTGCGGTTCTCCAGGCCGGTGACGACGAGCATCTTGACCGTCACGCCGGACAGGGCGATGGCCTGCAGTCGGTGCTGGCCGTCGAGGAGTGTGCCGTCCTTGGCGAACTTGATGGACTCGCCGTTCTCGGCCCAGTTCCTGGACTCCATGTCGCGGGCGTAGGCCATCACGGCCTTCTCGCGCAGGTTGCGGTTGTGGGTGTTCTGGGCGAGCCACTTCTCGGCGAGGTCGGGGGTCACCTCCATGACCTTGTACTGGGGTCCGCGTGCGGCGGGTACGGTTGCTTTAGGCATTACTGCTCCTTCTCGATGGAGTTGGCGACGTCGGTCAGGGCGTCGCTGATCTTGTGGAGGCTCGTCGCCCACCAGCGGCGGGCCTCTTCGCTTGCCTCGGCCGCGGGGAGGTTCATGGCGGTGACGAGGCGGGTGGTGTGCTCCAAGGCGCCGAGGAGTTCGGGAACTTGGTGGTGGGTGGTCTCCCGGTTCTTGGCGAACCGGTCGTCTTCGGTGAGCCGGGCGAGGCGCTCGGCGGCTCGGGTGAGGTCGCGGCCTGCGTCGGTGAACGCCTCGGGCAGCGGGCGCCGCTTCTGCTTCGGCGGTTCCGGGCGGGCGGGCTCGTCGACCAGCTCGGCCTCGACGACCTCCTGCTCGAGGGGCGTCGAACGAGAAGCTGGGCGCTCACGACCGTCGAGGGACAGCACCGTGGAACCGACTGAGGAAAATTCCTCAGTTGCAGCCCGGTCGGTAACCACGGTCTTCTGATCAACGCCGACGGCGGCTCCGATGGCGCGGCTGGACATGCCAGCGGCGGACATGCTGGCGACGATCTCGCGGCGCTGGTCTCGCGGCAGTTTGACGCGGTGCTCGCCGAACTCTCCGTCGAGGTACGCGTCCCACGTGTCATAGCCGAGGGCGAGCCAGTCCTGGGCGGCGTAGGCGGTGATGACGTCGGTCTGCCATTCGGCGAGGACGCGCATGCCGGTACGGATGCGGTCGGCTCGGCTGCGGGCTTCTTCTGCGGTGGACGCCTGGACGATCTCGTTCACGCGGTCCTCCTCTCTGGTTGCGGTGCGGATGGGTCTGCGGGTGGTGTCCGGGTCAGGGCCCGGCGCGGCTCCGGCGGCCGGTCACGCGGCGGCCTTTCGGGCGTCGGTGCGGGCGGTGCGGCATGGCGGGCAGAGGGGGACGCGGACTCGGTAGTGGATGCGGTAGCCGTCGGGGGTTCCGCACCAGCCGGTCCAGTCGGGCCATGCGTCGGGGTTGTCGATCTGGTCGTCGTCCCACGCTCCGGGTGGCGCCCACCGGCGGTCGGCGGCGAGGGTGCGGGCTTGTTCGGCCCAGCGGGCGGGTACGCCGTGCTGTTCGGGGTCCAGCCGCCACAGTTCGTCGTAGAGGCCGTTCACGGTGCGGGCTGTCGAGGCGCAGACGAGTCCGCGGGTCATGGTTCCGCCGAAGTTGGCGCGGTCCACGCCGAGTCGGCGGGCGAGTTCCGACTGGCTCCAGCCTTTGGCCACGAGGGCTTGCAGCCGGCGGCGGGTGCCGGTGCCGTCGATGGGGACGCGGGAGCCCAGGTGTTCCAGGGCTGGCTCAACGGCCAGGATCGCTTGGGCGTTCTTCGGCAGGAGCCGTTTCGACGGGGCCATCCCGCGCCTGGGGTCTCCGTACAGCAGCTTGGAGACCGATCCTCGCGGCACTCCTGCGATCTTCGCGAGCCGCATCCAGCCGATGCCGAACTCGGAGAGCGCTTTGACGTGGGTGCGGACAGGTTCGGCGTCGACGTAGGGATGCCACCGTCCGTAGGCGATCGCACGAGATCGGTTGGTGTCGTAGGCGCTGGCCGCGTCGCAGCATGTGCGGCAGCGGCACTTTTCCAGGTGGTACTTCGCGTTGCCGTGCGGGCGGCCCCCCGGCGCGGTCACGCGGCGGCCTTGGTGCTGCCGGTTCGGCGGAGGCGGTTGTCGGCGTCGGTGTTGGCCTGTCGGCAGGCCGCGTCGATGGGCTCCTTCAGCCGGACGTGACGCTGATAGCCGGATCGAGTGCCGCACTGGGCCGGTTGCCGCGCGACCTTGGGCTTCGTCGACTGCGCGGGCGGTGGGGTGCGGTCGCGGCGGGTTCCGGAGCGGAGTTCGAGGACGATGTTGCGGACCGTGGTGTAGGCCACGTCGAGCCGGTCTGCAATCTCGTGCTCGGAGAGGCCGCAGCCGTCGAGGTGTTCGACTTCCTCTCTGCGGGCGGTGGCCAGTTCATTCCGGCTCATCCGTTGCACGTCGGGAGACCAGGGTTCCGTGGCCGGGTCGTCGATGGTGTCGTCATCCCAGGCGCCGACGGGTGACCAGCCGCGGGCCGCCGCGTGGTTGCGGGCCCGGCTGTAGGCCTGATTGCCGACGCCGTGCTCGAGAGGGTCGGCGCGCCATAGCTTGTTGTAGAGGGCTTGCACGGCGAGGGCTCGGCGGACGAGGACGTGTTCGCAGCCGATCATCATCGCGAAGTTTCCGGGGGTCATGTCGAGCCGGATGGCTAGCTGTCCTTGCGGCCATCCCGCGGCCACCAGGGCGTGCAGGCGGCGTCGGGTCCCGGCTGAGTTGATGAGCGTGGACGGCGCGAGGTTCTCCATAGTCGGCTCGACAGCGAGGACGGCGACCGCGAATTCGGGGCGCACCTTCTCCTGCGGTCCGGTTCCGCGCTCGGGCCGGCCGACGAGCAGCGCCTGGAGGCGCTTGCGGTTGACGTTGGCGCGGGCTGCGATGGTGCGCAGGCCCATGTGGCAGGACTGGAGGGTGCGCACGTGGACGCGCACTGGCTCGGCGTCGGCCCAGGGCTGCCAGGTTCCGGCGGTGATCGCCTTGGTGCGGTTCTCGTCATACTGGCTGCGGGCAATGGCGCAGGGGTAGCAGCGGCATCCGTCGAGCCGGTATCGGGCGTAGCCGTGCGGCCGGTCGCTCATGCCGCCGCCTCCTGCGGTGAAATGCGTCCGCGGGCGCGGGTGACGGTGCGGACGTGGCAGCCGAGTTGGAGTGCGATCTCGGCGGTGCTGTGGCCTGCGCGGGTGAGGCGGGCAACTTCGGCAGCGTCGATCTCGGCGGGGCGGCCACGCCTGTCGACGTACTCGTCGACATCGGGTGTGGCCTGCGGGTCATCGACGGCGTCCCAGGCGAGGGGTCCGTGCCAGCCCTCGGCAGCTGCCCGCCGTTGGTTCTTCCAGCTGGTGCCGCGGGTGGTGATGAGCTGCCGGTAGGCGCGGTCGACTGCGGCTGCCCGGCTGCCATCGATGACGGTCCAGCGGCCGTCGGCTAGCAGGCTGATTCCGGCGGTGCTCAGGCCGGTCAGGGTGGCAATGGTGTGCCGTGAGTGGCCGAGGGAGTACAGGGCCCGGACGCGGCGGATGGTGCCAATGGCCGGGCGTTCGGAGATGTTGTCGAAGTGGCTGGGTTGCACGGCGAGGATGCGTGCGGCGACGTCGTGACGGCATGCCTGGCTGCGACCGTTGATGAGGTAGGTGATGGTGCTTTGTGCGACGTTCGCGTAACGGCCGATGAGGATGCGGCTCATGCCGCTGTCGACGAGTGTCTGGATGTGTGGCAGGAGTTCGGCGCGGGGGATCATGTTGCGTTCGCCGCGCAGGAGGCGCCGTTCGCGGGCGATGCCCGCCTGGCGTTGGCCGCGGACGCAGTCGTTGCATCGGCATCCGGGGCGTCCAGTCCTGGTGCCTCGGTAGCGGGCTTCGCTTCCGTGGGGCGGGATGGGCCGGGTGGTCATGACTTCTCCTGCCTGGGCTGCTGGATGTCGGTGATGGTCTGGTTGGCGCGGGTGAAGGAGGCGCCGATCCGGTCGAAGGCGGCCCGTCCGAGGGAGATCACGACCCAGGCGGCGAAGCCGAGGACGATGACGAGGGCGGCACCCATGACCGCGGCCACGCCGTTGGCGATGGCGGTGTAGGTGGCGATCAGGTCGAGCGCGTCTTCCTTCACGTCCGCCTCCTGACGGCCCAGCGGACGGTTTCGATGGCGGCGGCGAGGACGACCGCGGCGGGGTAGATCCAGACGGTCATGCGGCGGCCCTCCTGGCGGCGGCGGTGCCTTTCCAGGTGCGGACTCCGCTGTGGTGGGCGGTGGGCCGGTCGGAGCAGGCCCATCCGGCGGTCCGCACGTAGCCCTCCTCACGGAGGAGCGTCATAAGCCGCCCCCAGTGCGCCTGGGGATTCGGGGGCGCCGGGAGGTCGTGGGCGTCGGCGATCTCGTAGCAGGTGAAGACACGTCCCGTTGCTGCGGCGTCTATGAAGCGCGGCCGGACTTCGGCGAGCCACGTCTCGTAGTCCTCCGCCTGCCGCTGCGTCCGCGTCTTGGTCGGGGCGGGGATGCTGCCGTCGAGGGCAGGCTGCACGGTCGCGGTCATGACGCGTCTCCCGTCGGTGCGTCGTGCTGCTGCAGGTCGAACAGCGCCTCGTGGGTGAGTTCGATCTCGATGCGCTCGACGGCGGTGTCGGCTGCCGCCTTCGCGTCGTCGGGGCACAGCCAGCGGCCGGACATCATCCAGCCCTGCTGTGTGATCTCCCGGCGGAGGCGCGGGCTCATCTCCGGCTTGTCGAGGCGCATTTCGTACTGCTCGTCGGCGTCGTAGTCGTAGAAGTGGACGGTCTGCGTGCAGCCGCGGGCGTCGCATGCGACGACGTACACGGTGAGCGGGCGGTAGGTCACGACGCGTCCTCCTCGATCTGGTCGAGGGCGGCGCGGATGATGGCGGGCGCCGGGTTCCAGAGCTGCTGGCGTCCCTTGGTGAGCACGGGCTCGGGCAGGGCGTGCACCCCGGCGAGTTGCCAGTGGTAGACGTCCGGCTCACCCCACGGCGCGCAGCAGCCGTCGGCGACGTGAATGTCGGCGAGGGTGGCGGTGGCGATGATCGCGCCCCGGTAGTCGGGCCAGGAGTGGAGAGCGGCCAGGTCGGAAACCGTGCGCCCGGCGGTCTGGTCGTAGGCGCCACCTGCGTGGATGAGGATCGGGCCGCGGTAGCGGGTAGTCCAGGTGCGGTTCTCGGTCCGCTTCGTGCTGTGGGCGATCGCGTCCGCCCAGGGCTGCTTGATGGTCAGTGCCTTCATGACGTGGTCTCCTTGGGAGGGAGCCGCCCGCGCTAAGCCCGCGGGCGGCTCGATCGTGTGCGGGCTAGTCGACGAGTTCGCCCTCGATCGGGCCCTCGTCGGCGGGGTCGTAGTCGTCGAGCGCGTTGGCGGTGGGCGGGAGCGGCGGGGCGTCGGCGAGGCTGGGCGTCTCCGCGGTGATTTCGGCCTGGGCGCGGAGCTGCTCGCGCATGTACTCGGCTGAGGTCGGCACCCACTTGGCGAGCTGGCGGACCGCGGACTTGAGCCACATGGATTCCTCGTTGGTGTTCCACGGGCTGTACTCGGAGTTCTTGGAGTCCGACTTCGCCTTGATCTCCATGACGCGGTGCTTGTTGAGGACGACGACCTTGGAGACGGCGCCGTCCTTCATGACGGCGTAGGCGTACACGCCGACGAGGGGGCCGCGGTCGGCACCGAACCAGTCGATCTCGTGGACGGGCTTGGCGTCTCGGCCAGGCACGTAGCGGAAGGTGTCGTTGGCGCGGACCGACTCGACGATCACTGTGGAGGCGGCGCCCGCGCGGTAGATGAGCTCGACGATGCCCTGGTAGCCGACAATTCCTTGGATGACCTTGCGGCCGCTCTTCTTGCGGGGCGTCAGGTAGAACTGTTCGGTGCCGGGTTCCAGGCCGAGGCGCGCGGCGGTCTTCAGTTCGCGCAGGAAGACGCCGACGTCGTTGGCAGCGGCCTGCTCGAGGTCTTTGTTGCCGCGGATGGCGCCGACGGCGAGACGAATCCATTGGTTGGCGTTGACGTGGGAGGGGACGAGAGCGGCGTACTCGCTGCGGTAGGTCTCGATCTGAGCTGCAGGGCCCTGATCGCGGGTGGCGATGGCGTTGCTGATCTGGCTCATGCGGCGGCGTCCTTGCTGGTGTAGGGGCTGAGGCTGTGGGTTTTGCCGTCGCGGACGGTGCGGTAGGCGATGCGGCGTTCACCAACGACGGCCCGTTTGCCGGTGCCGATGTGGTCGAGGAGGACGCCCTTCGCGGCGGTCAGCTCGGTCTTGACGACCGCCATCTGCTGCTGCGCGATCTCGTACCGGGCTGCGTCTTCGAGAGGGACTTCGACGTCGATGTCGTCGAGGCCGTCGGGCTGGACGCGGATGGTCTGGTAGGTGGCGTCGGCGCCGTCGATGGGCGGCCTCACGCTGTTGCGGACGTCGTCGAGGAATCGGTCGGCCGCATCGCGGAGGATCTTCGCTTCGGTGGCGTCGTAGTCGACGGTGTATTCGCGGTAGTCGAATCCGCCCACCAGCAGTGCGACGTGGCAGGTGGTGAGGCCGAGTGTGTCGAGCTGCCACTGGATCTGGCAGCGGTAGTGCACGGGGATTTCGTCGCTGCCGGACGGCCCCCAGCCTTCGCCATACGGGCTGGTCTTGACCTCCAGCAGGGAGTCCACGGTGTCGGGGACGGTGAACTCGTGGGCGGGCGGCCCGAGGACGAGCCGGTCGGGGGTGGCGCGCTGCCACTCACGCTCGCGGTGCTGCCATGTTCCGGCCGCCGTGGCGAGCATGCCGGGGTGCTCTTCCTCCCACTTGAGGGCGACGGCGTCCTCGAGCCGGACGCCCCACTCGACGGCGGGGGTCATCTCGAACGGCGGGGTCTGCAGGCCCGACTTCTTGTGCCAGAGGCTGAAGCGGGACATCCACGGGGACAGGCCGACGACAGCGGCGATCTCGGTGGCGGTGACGGTGAGCCCGGCGCGGGCCTCGTCCCAGGCAGCCGTACCGGGGGTGAGGTAGCCGATGTGCAGCCCGGACGGGGTGTAGCTGGTGCGTTCAGTGGTGCTCATGTGACTCCGTTCTGGGTGTGAAGGGTCGGACCCGCCGCCCCGGGACCGGGGGGAGGTAGGGGCGGCGGGCCCTGGGTGCCGCGGAGCTGGCCGGCTGCTCGACGCGGCGGCTATGGGGTGGTTGGTGCCGGGCTCGCTGGTCGCTGTCCATCCGGCGAGCCCGGCGGTCTAGGCGGCGTTGCCCGACCGGCACGCCCAGGGCGAGCAGCCATCGGGGTCGCCTTGTTCGAGTTCGGCGTCGGCGATCTGCCCGAAGATGTCGGTCTGCTGCTTGCCCCACTCGTGGGCGGTGACGCGGTCTATGGGGGCCTGGTCGAGCGGGAGGCGGGAGCGGTGAAGGTAGGCCTCACCCAGGAGGGGCTTGCCGCGGGCGTTGCCGCGGGCGTTGCCGCGGGCGTTCCCGGCGCGGATGGAGTGGTCGAAGTCGACGGCGTCCGCCCACTCCTGCGGGTGGTGATCTCGTAGTTGGCGCCACTGCGCATTGCCGTGGAAGGGGCATCCGATGCACGCGCTCTTGGGGGTGGACTCCCAGCCGTTGGCCTTCAGGTAACGGAGGCAGTCGTCGCGGGTCCAGCCTTCGCGGCCGTCAGCGGCACCGGCCAGGTCGAGGAGGGGGAAGATGCTCTTCAGGTAAGCGATGCCTGAGTCCTTGGCGCGTCCGAACTCGTCACGGGAGATGCCGATCCACTGCTCGGCGAACAGGCCGCGCGGCACGGGCCTGGGGTGCGGGCAGCCGAGGAGGAGGCGAACCTTCTTCTTGATCGGCTTCAGTTTGTATTCGGCAGTGCACTGCCTGCGGGTCATGCCGTCGCCGCCGTCGGGGTTCTTGATGAACAGCGGCATGCTGGCGAAGCGGTGCGCCGGGTCAAGGGCGTCGCGGCGGATGTTGCCCGCCGACACCCGGTAGATCGGAATGCCTGCAGACTTCGCAACCTCGGCTTCCAGACGGTCGAGGTGCTCGTAGACCGCGGCGGGCTCCCAGCCGGTATCACTGAAGATCGCACCGTCGAGTCTGGGCAGAACGCCATCCGCTGACAGCATCAGGAGCGTCGTGGACTGGACACCAGCGCCCAGAGACAGCAGACGCAGACTGGGCTCCTTCATGACGCCACCCCCTCGGCGGCCTGGCCCCAGCTGGTCTGCCGGACGATGCCGGGGTTGGTGACCGCGGCTTGCGGGGAGGCGTGCAGCGGCAGGACGGGGATGGCCGTGGCGCAGTGGCGGCGGATCTCCTCGCCGTCAAGCTCCTGCGTCTTGGAGATGACGTGTTCGGCTTTCACGCCAACGTCGATCTTGCGGTTGAGGTCGTCGATCTTCCGGTCGCGCAGCAGCACGATTGCCTCGAGGTGGCGGATCTGCTTCCGGGCGGCGCGCAGGTCTTCGCGGGCGCCGGACAACTCGATCCCGGCCGCATCCAACTGGCCTTCGAGGCGCGTGCGTTCCGCGGTGAGTTCGGCGATGAGGGTCTGCTGGGCGAGCCCGATGCAGATCGCTTCGTCGAGCTCGGCCCGCAGCTGCGCGGGGGTTTTGCCGCGGTGGCGTCCGATACTGCGGGCGCGGGTCAGCATGCTCATCGATGGCTCCCCGGGTGGTTGGCGCGGATGTGGTGGATCTGCGCGAGGACCACGGCCGCGTGGACCTGACCGGCGAAGATGGTGACCAGCAGCCACCACGCGTGCGGGTTCATGAGACGGCCTCCGGGTGGAGGTCGTCGGGGATGTCGATGTGTCCGGCGAGGATCGACTCGATCAGCCCCCGGTCGGTGATCCAGGCCGGTACGCGGCGGGGCTTGAGGCCGACACCGGCGAGGAGGTCAGGCAGGACGATCGGCGGTGCGGTGTCGGGCATCGGCGGCAGCTCGTCAAGGACGGTCCGCTCGGGGAGCAGGGCGGTCACGACGCCTGCCTTTCCTGCCAGTGGCGGAAGTTGGCGTAGCGGGCGTGGACCTTCGCGACATGGTCGAGGTACTCCTCCGTCGTCCACGGCTTGGCGCTGTGGGCCCGCCGTCCCCACTCCTGCTCGACGGCGACCAGCGACTCTTCTTCCAGGTCCGCCAGTGGGCGGCCCGCGACCATGGCGGTCATCACGCCACCGCCCTCAGCTGGGCCTTCTTGGCGGCGGCTTCGGCGAGCAGTGCGGCCGCCCGGTACAGCACCTCGGGTGAGGCGTCGTCGATGTTGATCGCGGCGGCGGTTCCGAGGCCGAGGCAGGTGTGCCCGTCGTGGACGTCGAGCACGATGTCCTCCGGGATACCGCCCAGGATGATCACGGCCTGGCTGACACGGGTCCTGCTCATGCGGCACCTCCGGGGCGCGCGTCGGTGGGCTGGCTGTAGTCCCGGCCGAGCAGGTCGGGGTCGATGTCGAAGAACGCGTGCCACTGATCGAGGTGCTGGCCGTCCGGGTTCGGCACGGCGGCGTGCGCGCGGGCGCTGATCGCCGCAACCTCGGCCTCGACATCGGCGAGCGGCACGTCCAGGGCGGCGATGTCGCGGGGGCGGATCGTCGTCATGACATCGCCTCCTGGTCACCGGCGCCGCCGTACAGGAACTGGAACAGGCTCTGCTGCAGGTCCACGAAGTCCAGACCGTTGGCGACCTTCGGGTATCCGTGCTGCTCGAGGACTGCCGCTACATCGACGGTGAGACCGAAGGTGAAGCGGGAGTCGTCCTCCGGGACGGGCTGGATCGGATACTGGCGAGTGGTCATGACGCGGCCTCCTCGCCGGCCGTGGCGGTCAGGACGGTCGCGGAGTCGCCGCCAGCAGCGGTGCGGATATGTGCCACCCACCCCGGTGCGGACCGTCGGGCCTGCTTCTCTGCGTGATCGCACACCGCGTGCACAGCGGCCAGGCGGCGGCCCAGGTGCGCCGTCTCCGCCCGCAGCCGGTCACGGTCGGCGATCACGTCGGCGAGGAGGTCATCGACGTCCTCGATCCGCTTACGCAGCAGGGCGTTGTCCGCCACCAGGAGGGTCAGCCGGTGCTCCAGCTCGGCAGCCGCCTCGGCTCCGCGATTCACCCCACGCAGCCCGGACCGGTTCTCAGCGGTCATGACGCCACCTCGCCGTCGGCGAGCTGGTCCTGGCAGCCGGGGCACAGCCCGCTGATCCGCCACTCCGCCTGATAGCGGGCCGCCTCGACGGCGTCCCAGAACACGCGCGCCGTGCCGTCCTCGTCGACCAGCGGCTCACCGCAGCCAATCGGCGGGCGCAGACACCGCTCCTCCGCCACCGCATCGGCCGTAAGGTCGCCGCCGGACAGGGCGGCCAGGAAGGTGGAGATGTTCATCGCTCGTCACCGCCGTCCAGCGCCTGGGACTGCAGGCGCTCCAGCTCTGCGAGCACACGCGCCAGCTGGGCACGCCCAACCAGCACCTCAGCGCCCGGCTGGCGGTCCACCTCGCCCATCAGCGAGGTCACGTCGAACGCCTCCAGCAGCGACTCGGCCTCCCGGGCGGCGTAACGCTCCTGCTCGTCCCGCTCGAACTCCTGCACCGACCAGTACGCGTAGAACAGGTCGTTCAGAGCCGTCTCCTGCTCCTCGGCGTGCAGCCCCTCCCAGGCGCGGCGGCCGATCAGTGTCGGCTCGAAAACGTGTGGGGACTCGTGCTGCAGACGGCACTGCGCCTGCTCGAACAGAGCCCGGAACGGGGTGTACGACTCCTTGGCCAACTCGGCGGTCAGCTCACGGAAGAAATCCTCGGTCGACGGCTCGGGCTGCTGCCCACCGTCAGGGGTCTGGGATGATGAAGGCACGATCTGCCTCGTCTCTTCAGGGATGATGAGAGGTGGGTCGTAGGCCCCGGCTGCCGGTGTGTGAGAGCCCGGCGGTTGGGGCCGCATGCCGCCCTAGGCGGCGGACTTGGCGGGAGCCTTCTTGAACGGCTCGATCGCGCTCAGTTCGTTCGTGCGCCGGATGTCCTCGGCGGTGAACGTGATCTTCCCGCCGTCCTTGTGGCAGTAGATCTCGTGCTTGTACGCCTTCTGCCGGATGTTGCGAGCGCTCCAGGGCAGCCACTTGTTGGCGGCCACCTCTTCCGGTGTGTACCGGCGGAGCGGGTCGATACGGGTGGGGTCGAGAGCCGTGGTGGGGGGAGGCTCGGGCGTTGTCACGTCTTCTCCTCGGTGGCTGATGGCATCGACCGGGACCTTCAGGCCGTCTGCGATGCGCTGGAGGGTGCCGCTCGCTGAGGTTCGGACTTCTCCGCGCTCGATCCGCGAGAGGTGGCTGCGATCGAGCCCGATGCGGCCGGCGAGCGATCGCAGGCCAAGGTTCTGGCCTTTTCTGATGTCCCGGATTGCGGTGCCGTTCGGTCTCACACCATCAAGATAGGCATGCGTGCCTACCTACACAAGGCTTCATGCCTACTTTTCTAGGCTCGAACAGGCGTAGCAAACTATGCGCCATGCACCAGAGCGCTCATAGTGCGCCCCTGTTGTGCAACCACTGCCTACTTGTAGTCTCGAAAGTAGGCAGGTCAAGCATGTATGGGCAGGCATATGCGGTTGCACGCACGTGCTGCATGATGAGGAGTCATGGATCGCGACTGGAGTCGACTGGGCGCCAAGCTGGCGCACGCCCGCAAGGCCGTGGGGCTCAAGCAGCCCGAGATGGGCGAGCGCATCGGCGTGGGGCGCGCCACCATTCAGAAGATCGAAGCGGGCACGCCCTTCAAGAACATCACGCCTGCCATTCGCGACTACGCGGAAGCCGTGGGCTGGACCTACGACTCGGTCGTTCGCGTCCTCGGCGGCGGCGAACCGGAATCGGTCGCGCCGCCAGCTGCCGATGACGGTTCACCGCGAGGGCTTTCGCCAGCCGTGGAGATGGAGCTCCGCTCCGGCAGGACGCTCGACTCCACGGTCGTGCATATCGGCCCGGAGAACGCCGACGCGCGGATCATCGTCGTCCTGAAGGGTGACGTGGACATCACCGAGGAGGAGGTTGAGCAGTTGATGACGGACTGGCGGCGCAAACGTCGTCATCTGCAGAGCGTGGCAACGGACCCTGACGCCTCACCAGATACTTAGAGATCCTTTTTGCACTTCCGGTGTGCTAGATCCCGCCATGTGCTTTTATGCCCAGACACCACCGAGGGGGGCCACTGCTCGGAGTGGGGTAGGCATGAGCTTGAGCATGCAGGTTGAACGGGTCGGGGGACCGTATTTCGAGCCGAAGATCGTGGACTGGGACACCGGCTGCGCCTGGGTCTTCCACGTCTCGGACATCACCGAGGACGGCGCCGCATACTTCACCAAGGCCATGACGAACCAGGCTCGCAACTGGGGCGTCCGCGGCCCCGGCGTACCGCTGGGCCCGATCGTCCCTGTGCGAATAGAGCGGGAACCGGACCTGCCGGATGTCATGGCCTTGCACGTCGACGACGGGGTCGACGAGATCACGTACACGGTCGACGAAGAGCTCATCACCGAGCGCGCTGCGGAGGTCATCTCCCGCAAGCTCACGGAGCGGTCGCCCTACTGGCTGCGGCGCCCCGACAAGCCGGGCAGCCAGTACGGCGACGCCGGCTGACAGGAACCAAGGGGGTAGCAGTGGCCTACGCCGAGAAGGTCTACAAGGTCCGGGGCGGGAAGACGACCAAGCAGTTCACGTGGCGGTCTCGCTACAAGAGGCCTGATGGCACGTGGGGCAGCGAGCCGGGGTTCCCAACGAGGAAGCTCGCGGAAGAGTGGGGGGAAGTGCAGGAGACGGCCGTCCGGAACGGCCGCTGGGTCGATCCGGATCTCGCCCGCAAGCCGTTCGGCGTGTTTGCCGAAGAGTGGATGAAGGCGCAGCGCCCGCGGGGTCAGACGACGATGAACCGGCGCGAGCGGCTGAACGCCACGATCCTCCCGCGCTGGCAGCACGCCCCGCTCAACACCATCAACTGGTTCGAGGTCGAGGCTTGGGCGCGGACGCTGCCGTGTGCGCACAGCACGACCCGCACGTGCGTGGGGATCATGTCGCGGATACTCACCGGGGCTGTTGACGCTCAGCATCTGAGCGTCAATCTCCTGTACAACCGCAAGCTCACCGGCCTCACCGCAGAGACCGAGGGAAAGCGGAAGACGAAGCCCGAGAACATGTGGGCACCCCCCGAGGTCGTACTCCAGATGGCCCGACGCCTCGGGCCCACGAACGGCCTGCTCGTCATGACAACAGCCTTTCTCGGGCTGCGTCTTGAGGAAGTGCTGGGGCTGCGTCGCTGCAACACCCTCCTGAGCCGGAACCAGAAGCACAGCGGCGGCCTCTTCACTTGCCCTGTCGTCCGGGTCGACAAGGAGACCGGGGCACTGGTCGAGTACTACACCTACGACGATGACGGCAGGCGCAGCCTGTTCCGCGGCCTGGAACCTCCGAAGAACCCGCAGAGCGCACGCGACGTCGACGTCCCGCCGTTCCTTGCCGACCGCCTGCGCAATCATCTGGCGGAGCAGGGGCATGAGCACGTGTTCACGGCGCCTCGGGGCGGGCTGTGGTGGCGCACGGCATGGCAGCTTCGGGTCCGGCAGGCAGCGGACGGCAGGCAGCCGGCGCCTGGGTCCCGCGGTGCGGCGCGTGTGGCAGCGTGGGACCCGATCATGCCGGGCCTGGATATGCGTGCGCTGAGGCATAGTCACGACACCTACCAGGCGGAGATCGGCGTGAAGCCGGTGCTGGCCTACGAACAGGCGGGGCACAAGTACCCTGGCATCAAGGGGACCTACCAGCATCCGACACCGGAGATGCGGCGGGAGCGACTGGACGGGCTCCAGGGTCTGTACGAGCGGGCCATGACCAGCCTCGGCTGGGAGAAGATCTGGGAATTGTGATCTCCCAAATCTCTCCTAAACGATCAGTTCGGTACGTGCCGATATCCAGCCTCGTGGACTAGTTCGCAGGTCAAAGCCTCTAGCGCCCGACGGATGACCCGATACAGGATGTCCGCATGTCAGACACGAAGACCCCGCAGCCGAACGCCGGCCCCCTGCCCCGCGCCGTCGCCGACACCTACGTCGATGAACTCATCGCCCTCGACCCCATCACCGGTACGTATCTCGGCGTCAAGGAGAGCCACAGCAAGCTCCCCGACGGCTCGCCCGAAGGGCAGGAGGCCCTCGCGCGGCTGGCGCGCACGACCTTGGCCCGGCTGGATGAGGCGGAGCGCAGGCCCGGCGCGGACAGTGAGATCGAGCGGCGCTGCGGGCGGCTGCTGCGCGAACGTCTGACCGCGCAACTGGCCGTGCACGAGGCCGACGAAGGGCTGCGTTCCGTCGGCAATCTGCACACGCTCCCGCATCAGGTGCGCGGGATCTTCAACGTGACCCCGATGGAGACGGCGGAGGACTGGGCCGCGATCGTCGAGCGGCTGCGCGCCGTGCCGACCGCGCTCGACGGCTATCGCGCCTCGCTCGAACTCGGCCTGGAGCGCAAGCTGTTCGCGCCGCCGCGGCCGACCGCCACGTTCATCGGGCAGCTCACCGAGTGGGCGGGCGAGACCGGCGGCGCGGCGGGCGGGCGCGGCTGGTTCGAGGACTTCGCGTCCGCCGGGCCGGACACGCTGCGCGCCGACCTGGACGCCGCGGCGCTGGGCGCCACCGCGTCCGTGGTCGCCCTGCGCGACTGGATGCGCGACGTCTACGCACCGGCGGTCGAGGGCGCCCCCGACATCGTGGGCCGCGAGCGCTACGCCTGCCTCGCCCGCGAGTGCAACGGCGCCGACCTGGACCTGGACGAGGCGTACGCGTACGGCTGGTCGGAGTTCCACCGGCTGCTCGACGAGATGAAGACCGAGGCCGAGAAGATCCTGCCCGGCGCGGCCACGCCGTGGGTGGCACTCGCCCACCTGGACGAGCACGGGGCCCACATCGAGGGCGTGGACGAGGTCCGGGTCTGGCTGCAGGAGCTGATGGACGAGGCGGTCGACGCCCTGCACGGCACCCACTTCGAACTCGCCGAGCGGGTACGGAGGGTGGAGTCGCACATCGCCCCGCCCGGCTCCGCCGCCGCCCCCTACTACACGGGCCCCTCGGAGGACTTCTCACGCCCCGGACGCACCTGGCTGCCGACGATGGGCGACACCCGCTTCCCGGTTTACGACCTCGTCTCCACCTGGTACCACGAGGGCGTGCCGGGCCATCACCTGCAGCTCGCCCAGTGGGCGCACGTCGCGGACGACCTCTCCCGCTACCAGGCGACCGTCGGTCTCGTCAACGCCAACGTCGAGGGCTGGGCGCTGTACGCGGAGCGGCTCATGGACGAGCTCGGCTTCCTCACGGACCCGGAGCGCAGGCTCGGCTATCTCGACGCGCAGATGATGCGCGCGCTGCGCGTCATCGTGGACATCGGCATGCACCTGGAGCTGGAGATTCCCGCGGACTCGCCCTTCCACCCGGGCGAGCGCTGGACACCGGACCTCGCCGAGGAGTTCTACGACGCGCACTGCAGCAGGCCCACGGAGTACGTGGCCAGCGAGATGACGCGCTATCTGACCATCCCCGGCCAGGCCATCGGCTACAAGCTGGGCGAACGCGCCTGGCTGCTCGGCCGCGAGAACGCCCGGCAACGGCACGGCGCCGACTTCGACGCCAAGGCGTGGCACATGGCCGCCCTGTCACAGGGATCGCTGGGCCTGGACGACCTGGTGGACGAGTTGTCGAAGCTCTGAGAAGACATGCGTCGAGGCCTGCTGCCGCGTTCCCCTCTCCCTCAGCAGCCGCAGTCCTCGGCGCCGACCGGGGCCGTGAGCGCGTCAGGGGCGCGCCGCTCACGGCCCTCCCACGTCTCGAACTCGAAGCCCTCGCGCGCCCAGTACTCGAATCCGCCCAGCATCTCCTTCACCCGGAAGCCGAGTTGGGCAAGGGCGAGCGCCGCGCGGGTCGCGCCGTTGCAGCCGGGGCCCCAGCAGTAGGTGATGACCGGCACCGCCCTGTCGAGCAGCGCTTCGGCCTGGGCGGGGACCAGGGCGGTGGGCAGGTGGACCGCGCCGGGGATGTGCCCCTGGTCCCAGGACGCCGTGGAGCGGGTGTCCACCACGACGAAGCCGGGGTCGCCTTCGGCGGCGAGCGCGGACGCCACGTCGGAGACGTCGGCGTGGAAGGCGAGACTCGCCCCGAAGTACGCGACGGCCGCGGCCGGTGATGTCGGCGGGACCCGCAGGACGGGGCTCTCGATCAGCGGCGTGTTCATGTCGGTCGTGGCGTTCACGGCGGTCGTGTTGTTCATGGCGGTCATGTTGTTCATGGCGAAAAATCTACGGGCGGCGGCGCGAGGCCTGAAGGCGCGATCCCCGGCGACCCGTCGACCTCACCGTCGAATCCCCGGTAAGGGGCGACAGGAGTCGGGCATACGGCGGCGGCCCGACATCTCCCAATTTCGGGGCTGGTCCAGACCACAACCGTTTCATCATGCAGCCACTAGCAAGATCACGCAGTCGGCCCGATCCGGCGAATGAACCAGCAACCGACCTCTTGCGCCGCCGATGCCACTTCTGCCAGATTCACCCCAGCCAGCCAGAGATGGCATGCCCGTGACAGGAGATACCCGCCTCCCGTCCGGGCAGCTACTGCATACCTATGCAGTCTCGTCCTCATCCAGGATGTTCCATCCCCACATAATGGAGACGAACGTGCGAATATCCAGACTCGTCCCCGCGCTCGCGGCCACCGCACTCGCCGTTCTGGGGCTCGCCCCCACGGCAGCGGCCCAGACCGTGGCGAGCGCGGACGCGCCCAAGGTGGCGTCCGTCAACTCCCCCCGCCCGATCATCGGCGGCGGCTATGCCGGCAACGCCCCCTGGGCAGCCCGGCTCTTCTCCAACGGCCGCCAGACCTGCAGCGCCACGATCATCGCCCCGACCTGGATCCTCACCGCGAAGCACTGCGTCAGCGGCGGCGGCCTCTCGTTCCGCATCGGCAGCCTCGACCAGACCTCCGGCGGCACCACGGCCAACGGCGTCGGCGTCCAGAGCCACCCGAGCGCCGACCTCTCCCTCGTGCGCCTCGACCGCTCCGTGCCGGGCACCTACGCGCGCCTCGGCTCGCCGGGCTCCGTGTCGGTGGGCCAGACCGTGCAGGTGTACGGCTGGGGTGCGACCTCCCAGTGCGGCCAGGAGATCAACTGCCAGTCCCGGCTCCTCAAGGTCGCCAACGTCGTCGTCACCGGCGGCTGTCGTGACGCCTACCAGGGCCAGGCCATCTGCGCCCGGCGCGGCGACGGCATCACCGCGGGCGGCGACTCGGGCGGCCCGATGATGGGCAACGGCGCGCAGGTCGGCGTCGCCTCCACCAGTGACCGCCAGACCACCACGGCGTACACCAACGTGACGGCGTACCGCTCCTGGATCCAGAGCATCGCGGGCGTCTGACGGCACGTTCGGAGCGGACAGCCCGCTCTGCCCGCGCGTACTCGTCGGAGCAGGCCACCGACGAGTACGCGCACTTCCCGGCCCCCCTCTTGATCGGCCGGGGATTTCCCTGTTACCTCTCGGGCATGACCGGTTATTCCACGGACGCCACCGACTGGCGCATACTCGATGTCCTCCAGCGCGAAGGCCGCGCGAGCTACGCCGAACTGGCGCGCGCCGTCTCGATGTCCGCGAGCGCCGTCACCGAGCGCGTGCGGCGCCTGGAGGAGGCGGGCGTCATCCAGGGGTACGCGGCCGTGATCGACCCCGAACGGCTCGGGCTGCCCATCCTGGCCTTTGTCCGCCTGCGCTACCCCAACGGCAACTACAAACCCTTCCACGACCTGGTCGACGCCACCCCCGAGATCCTTGAGGCACACCACGTCACGGGCGACGACTGCTTCGTCATCAAGGTCACCGCGCGTTCGATGCAGCACCTCGAAGAGGTCTCGGGAAGGATCGGCGCGCTGGGGTCGGTGACGACGAGCGTCGTCTACTCCTCTCCCCTGCCGCGCCGGCCGCTCGGACGCTGAGAGCCTGTCCGTGAACCCGGGCGCGGACCAGCCCGCCGCTCAGGCCCCGCCCCGCTGCCGCACGGACGACCCGTCCCGCCCCTTCACGACCTCCAACTGCGCGTGCACGCGCCGCCGCAGGTCCGCGACGTGGCTGACGATGCCGACGCTGCGGTCCCGCTCGCGCAGCGAGTCGAGGACGTCGAGGACCTCGTCGAGCGTCTGGTCGTCCAGGCTGCCGAACCCCTCGTCGATGAAGAGTGTGTCGAGGCGGACACCGCCGGCCTCGTCGGTGACCACGTCGGCGAGGCCCAGCGCGAGGGCGAGCGAGGCGAAGAACGTCTCGCCGCCCGACAGCGTCGACGTGTCGCGCTCGCGGCCCGTCCAGGCGTCGACGACGTGCAGCCCGAGGCCCGAACGGCCGCGCCCCGTGCGGTCGTCGGAGTGCACGAGGGTGTAGCGGCCCGACGACATGCTCCGCAGCCTGGCGGTCGCGGCGGCGGCGACCTGTTCCAGCCGGGCGGCGAGCACATACGACTCCAGGCGCATCCGGCGTTCGTTGTCCGCCGAGGTGCCGGCGGCGAGACCGGCGAGCCGCGCCACCCTGTCGTACGCGGTCCGCAGGGGCGCCAGCCTGCGCATCGCGGCGAGCGAGCGGGCGGAGAGCCGATCCAGTTCGGCGCAGCGCCGGTCGGCCGCGTCCCTTGCGGAGGCGGCGCCCCGCAGGCGCAGGCCCGCCGCCTCCGCGGCTTCGCGTGCGGCGGTCAGGTCGGCGGGGGGCTGCTGCGCGGCCGCGGCCGTGTCCGGTTCGGCGAGGACGGCGCGCACCGCGGCTTCCTCGTTGCGCCAGGCGTCGATGCGGTGCTGGATCTCGCGGTATCGGGCGTCGTCGAGCACGGCGGCGGCCGCGGCCGCCGGCGTGTCGAACCCGGCGCGGTAGGCCGCGTCGGCGAGGCGCGCGTCCGCGGCCTTGAGGCGCTCGGCGGTGTCGGCGGCGGCGCGGGCGGCGTCCGCGGCCTCGGTCAGCAGCGCGGCCTGCCGCTCCAGCTGGGCGGCGCGGTCCGCGACGCTGCCGCTGGCACCCCTGGCCCTGGTCAACTCGGCTTCCAGGGCGTCCTGTTCGCGCACCAGGGCGTCGCGCAGGGTGGCGCGGGACGCGGCGCGGCGCGCGGCCTCCTGCTGTCCGGCGAGCCTTCGGTCGTACTCGCCCTCGGCCCGCGCCAGCGCCTCCCTGGCGGCGTGCAGCCCGGAGGCGCGGTCGCGGGCCTCGGCGTGTGCCCGCAGCAACGCGTCGACGGCGGAGGCAAGTTCGTCGCTGGTGGGGTCCGTGTCGGTGTGGCCTTCGGCGCACTCGGCATCGGCGCCGTCCGGGTCCGTGAGCGGGCCGCCGCGTGCGGCCGCCGTCGCCGCCGCGAGGGATTCGCGTACGTCCCCGAGGGCGCGCTCGGCGGCCTCGCGTGCCTCGACCGCGCCGCGGTGGGCGGCGAGCGCCGCTTCTTCCGTCCGGCGGTCGACGTGCCCGGCGACCTTGCGTGCGGGGGCGGGGTGCTCCGTCGCGCCACACACGGCGCAGGGCGCCCCGTCGCTGAGATGCGCGGCCAGTTCGGCGGCGATGCCGGTGAGGCGCTGTTCCTTGAGCGCGAGCCAGTGTTCGTGGGCGGCGGTGGCGGACTCGCGGGCGGCGAGGGCGCGTTCCTGTGCCGCCGCGGCGTCCTCGGCGAGGTGGTCGCGGCGGCGGGCCGCGGTCAGGCGGGTCCGGGCCGGTTCGAGGCGGCCCGCAAGACGCTCGGCGCGGGTCGCGGCCTCCTGGGCGGACTCGATGCGCTCCTGCAGCGTGGTCCGGGTCGCCTCCCAGCCGTCGAGCCAGCCCGCCGCGTCCTGGAGCAGCTCGTCGTCGGCGCGCTCCTGGCGGTCCAGCGTCGCGCGTTCGGCGGTGATGTCGGCGGTCCTTCGCTCGGCGCGCCGGGCGGACGCGAGGCCGCCCAGCTCCTCGGCCGCCGTGCGCGCGGCGGCGGCGAGGCCCACCGCGCCGGAGGCCGCGAAGGTCTCGGGCAGTAGCCCACGCGCGCGTGCCTCCGCCTCCGTGGCGTGGCGGTGCTCCGCGTCGGTGGTGTCGCGCAGGCTGAGCGCGGGTGCGACCGTCTCGGCCTTGCGGGCCCGTTCCAGCCGCTCCGCGAGCTCGCGCTGCTCGTCCTCGCGCGCGTGGAGCCCGTCGGCCCGGGACCGCGCCTCGGCTAACCGGCCCTGCAGCCGGTCGAGTTCGCGCACGTCGCCGAGGCGGCGCTCCGCGGCGGCCTGGGCGGATTCCGCGGCCGAGAGCGCGCAGTGCGCGACGGTGCGGCGTTCGCGGGCGCCCGCGCGGGCGACGGCGGCCCAGGTGAGGACCGCGTCGGCGAGCCCCGGGTCGCCGGGCGCGGCGTCGGGCAGGGGCAGCTCGGCGCCCTGGCCACTCTCGCCCGCGGCCTGCTGCATGCGGTGCGCGTCGGCGAGGAGCGCCGCGTCGCCGTCCTTGACCTCGGCTTCGGTGGTGCGTCGCTGTTCGGCGAGACGCTGTTCCACGGCGGCGAAGCGCCGCGTGTCGAAGAGCCGTCCGAGCAGCTTGCCGCGCGCTTCCGCGTCCGCCCGCAGGAACCGGGCGAAGTCGCCCTGGGGCAACAGCACGACCTGGCAGAACTGCTCCTTGCTCATGCCGAGCAGCTGGCTGACCTCTTCGCCGATCTCCTGGTGGGACCGGCTGAGGTCCTTCCAGCCGCCCGTGCCGTGCTCCGTATCCCCGGCGGCTCCGGCGGCCCGGGCGTCGTACTCGCGCAGCCAGCTCTGCGCCTTCTCCGTGGTGGTGCCCGTGCCGCGCTTCTTGGGGCGTGCCCACGGCGGCTGCCGGGTGATCTCCAAGCGGCGCCCGGCGACGGTGAGTTCGAGACACACCTCTGTGCGCGTGCCCAGCCGCGCGTGGTCGCTGCGCAGCGTCATGCCCTGCCCGCTGCCCTGCCGGGCGCCCGGCACCGAGCCGTAGAGGGCGAAACACACGGCGTCCAGGACGGAGGTCTTGCCGGCGCCGGTCGGGCCGTGCAGCAGGAAGAGTCCGGCGGTGCTGAGGTCGTCGAAGTCGATGTCCTGGGTGGTGCCGAAGGGCCCGAAGGCGGTGATGCGGAGCCGGTGGAGCCTCATCGGGCGACCTCGCGCAGGGTGTCGTCGGTCCGGACGGCGTCAAAAGCGGAACGCAGCACTTCCCGCTCGTGCTCATCGGGCCCGGCGCCGCGCACATGGGTCACGAAGTCCACGGCGATCTGCTGGTCGCTGCGGCCCTGGAGCCGCTGGGCGTAGGAGAGGTCCGGGTCGTCGGGGGCCCGGTCCGGGTCGAAGACGAGGCTGAGGGTGTGCGGGAAGCGCTCGCAGAGCCGCGCCATGGGGTCGTCGGGGCGCACCGCGTCGGTGAGGGTGGCCTCGACCCAGGCCTCTTCGTGGCGGGCGAGGTCCGGATCGTCGAGGAGGCTGTCGAGGGTGCCTTTGAGGCGGGCCAGCGGGCGCGGCACCGGGCAGTCGAGGCGCTCGGCGTCGACCTCCCCCTCGGGCCCGAGGTCGACGAGCCACATGCTCTTGCGATGGTCCGCTTCGGAGAAGGAGTACGGGAGCGGGGAGCCGGAGTAGCGCACGCGGGCGCCGAGGGTCTGGCTGCCGTGCAGGTGGCCCAGTGCCGCGTAGTCGACGCCGTCGAAGACCGCGGACGGTACGGCGGCGACACCGCCGACGGTGATGTCCCGCTCGCTGTCACTGGCCTGGCCGCCGGTGACGAAGGCGTGGGCGAGGACGACGGAGCGGGTGCCGCGCGCGCGGGTGGCCAGGTCGGCGCGCACCCGGTCCATGGCGGCGCCGATGACCGCCTCGTGCCCTGCCTTGTCCACCGCGAACTCGTCCTTGACCAGGGCCGGTTCCAGGTAGGGCAGGCCGTAGAAGGCCACGTCCCCGTGGGCGTCGGCGAGGATCACGGGCTCGGCGCAGGCGGCGGGGTCGGTGCGCAGGTGGATGCCGGCGCGGTCGATGAGGCCCGCGCCGACTCCGAGGCGGCGTGCCGAGTCGTGGTTCCCGGAGATCATGACGGTCGGCACGCCGAGGTCGGCAAGGCGATGCAGGGCGTCGTCGAAGAGCTCGACGGCCGCGAGCGGCGGCACCGCCCTGTCGTACACGTCACCGGCCACCACGACGGCGTCCACGTCGTGCTCGCGCACGGTCGCCACCAGGTGGGCGATGAACGCGGCCTGGGCGTCGAGCATGTTCACGCGGTGGAACGATCGCCCCAGATGCCAGTCGGACGTGTGCAGCAGCCTCATGATTCACGAGACTAACGGGCGGGTCGGACATCACGGGCGGCCCCTCCCGCAACCGCTCCCCCTCGGGGTCACCGGTGAACGCGTCTCATGCGTCCCCGTACGCGTCTCATGCGTCCCCGTACGCCTCTCCCCCGAGCTCGAACGCCGCGCTGCCCGCGGTGGCGTCGGCCAGCCAGCTCCGGAAGGCCTCCACGTCGGCGTCGGGCAGGCCGATCTCGATCGTGACCGCCTCGCCGTAGCGTACGTCCCGCACCTCGCGGCCGGTCGTCCGCAAATCGTTCTGGACCTTGCCGGCGCGCTGGTGGTCGACCATGACGGTGGCGAGCCGGAAGCGGCGGCGGGTGACGGTGCCGAGTGTGTCGAGGGCCTCGCCGACCGCTCCTCCATAGGCACGGATGAGCCCGCCCGCGCCGAGTTTGACCCCTCCGTAGTAGCGGGTCACGACGGCGACGGCGTACCGCATGTCCCGGCGCATCAGCATCTGCAGCATCGGGACGCCCGCGGTGCCGCCGGGCTCGCCGTCGTCGCTCGCCTTCTGTACGGAGGCGTCGGCCCCGATGACGTAGGCGAAGCAGTTGTGGCTGGCAGTCGGGTGGTCCTTGCGGATGCGCGCGACGAAGTCCTGGGCCTCCCGTTCGGTGGCCGCGGGTGCCAGGGCGCACAGGAAGCGCGAGCGGTTGATCTCGGTCTCGTGCACGCCCTCGCGGGCCACTGTGCGGTACTCGTCCTGCATCACGCCAGCGTAGGCGCTCGTCGGCGGCCGGCCGCACCCGGCAGGGCGCCCGGGTGGCGTGGGCCACAGGACGCCCGTGTGCGGGGGTCGCGCCCGGTACCGTGATCTCTCGTGACGTCACCTTCGATACCCGTGCGCCAAGACGCGGGCCCCGCCGGGCCCTTGGCAACCCTGCTCGCCGGCGTGCCTGTCACGGTCGTCGAGACCCATCACGATCCGGCCGACGCCGTCCTCTTCCCCGAGGAGGAGGCGGTCGTCGCGAACGCGGTGGCCAAGCGGCGCAACGAGTTCACCACCGTGCGGCACTGCGCCCGTACGGCGCTGGCCCGCATCGGCGTGCCGCCCGCGCCGATCCTGCCGGGGCAGCGCGGGGCGCCGGGCTGGCCGGCCGGGGTCGTCGGCAGTATGACGCACTGCGCCGGGTACCGCGCGGCGGTCGTGGCCCGCGCGGGCGAGGTGACCTCGCTCGGCATCGACGCGGAGCCCGGCGAGCCGCTGCGCGACCCCGACGTCCTGAACCTGGTGGCCGACGAGACGGAGCGTGCCGCACTCGCCGCGCTCGGCGCCCGGCACCCGGCCACGCCCTGGGACCGGCTGCTGTTCAGCGCCAAGGAGTCCGTCTACAAGACGTGGTTCCCCCTCACCGGCCGCTGGCTCGGTTTCGAGGACGCCCGGGTGGAGCTGGCCGCGGATGGGACGTTCACCGCGCGGCTTCTGGTCGAGGGACCCGTGGTGGACGGCGTCGAGCTGACGGGCTTCGCCGGTCAGTGGGTCGTCCAGGACGGGATCGCCGCGACGGCCATCGTCCTGCCGGTGACGTCCGCGCTGCCGGTCGGGTGAGCGCCTCTCTCCCAGGACTGGTGACGGTCTTCGCCGTGCTCTTGCGTCTTCGCCGTGCTCTTGCGGAAGGTCAGCCCTTGACCGTCCCTTCGGCCTCGTCGCCCGCGAGCGTCTCCCAGAACATCTCTTCGTAGCGCCCCACCAGTGCGCCGAAGCGCAGGTGCGCCGTCGTCACCCGGCCCCGTCCGAGACCGGCCCGCACCGCGGCGAGTGCCTGCCGGTCGAGGTCCGGTGCGGGCTCGGCGAAGAGGTCGAAGAACCCGCAGGCCTCGTCGGCGAAGCCGTAGTGATCGCGCAGTGCCCGGGCGATGGTCGCGCAACTGCGGCCCCAGACCGCGAAGTTCGCGGTGAGGGCGAGGACGACGTCGGCGGGTTCGCCGTTCAGGGCGAGCCAGGCCACGTACGCCGGGTAGGCCTGGCAGCCCGCCCGCGGCTCGTACGTGGCCGCCTCGTCCTTGCTCACCGCGCAGGCATCGAGCAGCGGATTGAGCCGTTCCCTCGCGAGGCTCTCGCCGTCGGCGAGGGTCTCGAAGAAGGCGGCGGACTCCAGGTCCCGGGACTCGGTGGCGCGCCGGGCGAGGTGCTGGAAGGAGCGCCGGTCGGCGGGGATGACATGCCGCTGCTCCAGCGCGAGGACGGCGAGCGTCCGCACCCGGGCGGAGCCGTCGGCGATGCGCGGGACGAGGGGGTTCGTGGCGGGGTCGGAGGCGAGGCGGGCGGCCGCGGCCTGCAGGAGCTCTTGTGCCGTCGGAGTCATCGCGCACACCTTCCGCTGGGCGGGAACCGGGCGGGAACTTCTCGGCCCGACTGCTAGTTTCTACTCTGCTGTAGAAATGGGCGAGGACCCGGAGCTGCGCGCAGCGTACCGGGCGACTGGTCCAACACCCCTGATCCACCGATACATTTACGGAGTTTTCCCCATGGCCCTGTGGGACCGCGTCAAGGAATCCGCATCGACGATGCAGACCCAGCTGATGGCGAAGAAGAACGACCTCAAGAGCGGCGCCTTCCGCGACGCGAGCATGGCGATGTGCGCCCTGGTGGCGGCCGCCGACGGCACCGTCGACCCGTCCGAGCGCCAGCGCGTGGCGCAGCTCATCGGCACGAACGAGGTCCTGCAGAACTTCCCCGCGGACGACCTGCGCCGCCGCTTCGACGAGTACGTGGACAAGCTGACCGCCGACTTCGCCTTCGGCAAGGTCAGCGTCCTCCAGGAGGTCGCCAAGGCGAAGAAGAAGCCCGCGGAGGCCCGTGCGGTCATCCAGATCGGCATCGTCATCGGCGGCGCCGACGGCGACTTCGACAAGGACGAGCAGGCCGTCGTGCGGGAGGCGTGCTTCGCGCTCGACCTGCCGCCGCACGAGTTCGACCTCTAGGAACGCACGTTTCCGGCGCCGCGGCCACGCGTTCAGAGTGGCGTGGCCGCGCGCAGGATGAGGACCATCGTGACGGCGGCGTTCGCCGAGGACATCGCGGACACGGCGGTGCCGAAGGCCGCGGACCACAGGGCGAGCCCCACCGCCGTGAACACGGACGGGCGGGTGCGGACCGCAGGTGCCGGGGCGAGGAGCGCGGCGACCCGGCGCGGTACGGGCCCAGGGGCCGCGAGTCCCGCGAGGGTCGGCGCGGGCACACCGCGCGAGACGAGGGCCGCCTTGCCGATCGCACGGGCGACGACCCGGCGGTCCCGTACCTCGCGGGCGGCCGCCTCGTCGGCCCAGCGCTCCGCGGCGTAGGCGACGGAGGTGCGCAGCGGCCGCAGGAACGGATTGGCGCGGGCCGCCAGTTGCGTCACGACCAGATGCCGGTGGTGCCGCGCGGACAGGTGGGCCCGCTCGTGGGCGAACAGCGCGCGGCGCTCCCGGCTCGCGAGCCGGGAGAGCATGCCGGTGGTGACGACGACGCGCCCGCCCGCGCGCGACGGCAGCGCATAGGCGTACGACGCCTCGTCGGCGAGCACGGCGACGGAGCCGCCGCGCAGCCCGTCGAGGGCGCGCCGCCCGCGCACCCGTACGCGCGCGTGCCGCCACAGGGTGTGCGCGCAGGCCGCGCACACCGCGAGCAGGGCGGGGATCGCGACCTTGCCCGCGACCTCGTCATAGGGGACGGCGGCGCGCACCTCGGGGTCGGACCAGCCGTCCGGCAGGGGGTTGCCCGGCAGCTGGGCGGTGCCGACGACCATCAGGAGCGCCAGGCAGAGCGTGCTGCACAGGGCCATCACGCCGGCGACGGCGGTGAGCAGCCGGGTCGCGGTGCGCGGGTGGAGGTGCTGCTCGGCGAGGCGGGCGATCGGCCACGCGGTCAGCGGCAGCACCAGCGGCAGGAAGACGAAGACGCCCATCAGCGGAGAACCCCCATTGGGCGTCAGTCGTCGGCCCCGGCGCCCGCCTGGCCGAGCAGCCCGCGCAGGAGCTGCTCGTCGTCGGGTGTGAGGGTCGTGACGAAGCTGGCGAGCACGGCCCCGCGGTCGCTCTCGCCGTCGAGCACCTTGCGCATCCGGAAGGCCGCGAGCCCCGCCTCGTCCGAGGCGGGCAGCCACGCGAACGACCGGCCGGAGCGCTCGCGGGTGACCGCGTCCTTCGCGAGGAGGCGGGTGAGGATGGTCATGACGGTCGTGTACGCGAGGTCGCCGCCGATCCGCTCCTGCACCCAGGCCGCGCTGACGGGTCCGCGCGCGGCGTGCAGCGCGGCGAGCACCTGCGACTCCAGCTCGCCCTGCGCGCGGCGGCGCAGCCGCGGCGGCCGATCGTCGTGCTCGTCGTGGTGCGTCATGCCCGGAAACCCTCCAGCCTCTGTGTACTCCACCCTCTGTGTACTGCACGGCGGACGGGGAGCGCCCTATCGTAACGGGGCACCGCCGCACGGCCCACTTCTACATTCCTGTAGATTTCGGGAAGCCAGATTCCAGTATCCAGATCTCCATCCAGATCTCTGACCTCAGGAGGACATCGTGGGAGTTTCCCTGGCCAAGGGCGGCAACGTCTCGCTCAGCAAGGAGGCCCCGGGCCTCACCGCAGTCCTTGTCGGTCTGGGATGGGACGTGCGCACCACGACCGGCACCGACTACGACCTCGACGCCAGCGCGCTGCTCTGTGACGACTCCGGCAAGGTCGTCTCCGACCAGCACTTCATCTTCTACAACAACCTGACGAGCCCGGACGGCTCCGTCGAGCACACCGGCGACAACCTCACCGGTGAGGGCGAGGGCGACGACGAGGCCGTGAAGGTGAACCTCGCGCAGGTGCCCACGGACATCTCGAAGATCGTCTTCCCGGTCTCCATCCACGACGCCGAGAACCGCGGCCAGAGCTTCGGCCAGGTCCGCAACGCGTTCATCCGCGTGGTGAACCAGGCCGACGGCGTCGAGATCGCCCGCTACGACCTGTCCGAGGACGCCTCGACGGAGACCGCCATGGTCTTCGGCGAGCTCTACCGGCACGGGGCGGAGTGGAAATTCCGTGCGGTCGGCCAGGGTTATGCCAGTGGGCTGCGCGGCATCGCGTCGGACTTCGGTGTGAACGTCTGACCCGCGCGCGTCCCTGACGGCATCCGGCCACGACCCAGAGGAGACAGGCCATGTACGGCGACCAGGAAACGGTGCGCAGGATCCTGACGGAGCTCGGCGACACCTGGGCCGTCGTGGGCCTGTCCAACAACCAGGACCGGGCGGCGTACGGTGTCGCGGCCGTCCTGCAGCGCTTCGGCAAGCGGGTCGTGCCGGTCCATCCCAAGGCCGAGACGGTCCACGGCGAACAGGGATATCCGTCCCTGTCCGCCGTGCCGTTCCCGGTCGACGTCGTCGACGTGTTCGTCAACAGCGCGCTGGCGGGACCGGTCGCCGACGAGGCGGTCGCCGCCGGCGCGCGGGCCGTCTGGTTCCAGCTCGGCGTGGTCGACGAGGCGGCGTACGACAGGACCCGTGCGGCGGGCCTGGAGATGGTCATGAACCGCTGCCCCGCCATCGAGATCCCGCAGCTGGGCTAGCGCCCGTCCGGCGCCCGGCCCCGGTCGCTTCCCAGCGATCAGAACTGCTGGTCGGGCCAGTCGAGCAGCCGTGCGCCGATCACCGCGGTCTGCAGCGCGTAGCGGTGCACGGGATCGGCCGGGCTGGCTCCGGTCAGCTGGTGGATGCGGTCCAGACGGTAGGTCAGGGCGCGCACGCTCAGCGAGAGGCGGCGGGCCGCCTCCGCCGCGACACAGCCCGCGTCGAAGAACGCGGCGAGGGTATCGATGAGGGGCTGCGCGCCGCCGCGCGCCTGCCGCAGCGGCCCGAGCGTATGCACCACCAGATCGGCCATGGCCTGCCGGTCACGGGTCAGTACGGGGTAGACGAGCAGGTCGGCGGCGTGCAGCACCGGCCCGTCGAGCTCCAGGCGTTCGGCCAGGTCCAGGGTATTGAGCGCCTCCTCGTACGACTGGACGACGCCGCCAGGACCGGGCTGCGGGCGGCCGATGACGACGCGCCCGCCGTCGGTGGCCGCGTACGCGCGCTTGGCGAAGAAGGCGAGGACCTCGCTCTGGTCGCCGGGGGCGATGCACACGAGTCGGCCGTCCTTGGTGGTGACCAGGATGCTGCGGCCCCCGAACCGGCCGATCAGCGCGCGCTCGACCTCGCGGGCGACGGCGTCCCCCTCCTCGTATCCGCTGGCCCCCTGGGCGACGGCGACCGCGTGCTCGTAGGAGAGGCGCAGCCCGAAGCGTTCCGCGCGCTCGGCGAGCAGGCCCAGGTCGCTGCGGCCGTGCAGCAGGTCGTCGATGAACTCCCGCCGGGCGGCCTCCTCCTGACGGACCGCCAGGCGCTGGCCACGCTCGTACCCCTCAGCGAGGGCGTCCACGGCCTGCTCGGCCGCGGCCAGCACGCTGTCCGCCGAGGCCGCCCCCGCGGCCGGCCAGTGCGCCCGCGTGGCCGCCAGGTGCGCACGCACCAGCGCCCGCAGTCCAAGACCGGCGTCGGCGGCTCGCTCACCGAGCGCGCGCCGCGACTCCAGCTCCTCGCGGGTCAGCCGGCGCCCGGTCGCCGCGGCGGCGGCCAGGATGCCCGCATAGCCGTCGAGGTACTCCTCGGGTACGGGATACGCCTCGGGTACGGGGTACGCCTCAGGTATGTCGCGCCCCGCCATGTCCGCCCCCGCCGTAGGTTGAATCATTTGGGGTCTTTCTAACGCACAAGGGACCCGAGGCTGTCGGCAGGGTGCGCGTACGGCGGTCCGGCGCCCCCGAGCGAACAATGGCGTGAACCGGCTGCCACCCACACGTAACAATGCGCGGGCGCGGGCCGATGCTAGAGGTATGCCTCTGACTGGTGAATACGAGCCCGGTACCTGGGACTGGGCGAGCAAGCAGGTCGACGTGTACGAGAGCTCCGGCGGTACGGAGGGGACGACCATGAAGGGAACGCCGGTCGTCGTACTGACCTCGATCGGCGCCAAGAGCGGGAAGCTCCGCAAGAACCCCCTGATGCGCGTCGAACACGCCGGGGAGTACGCCGTGGTGGCGTCGAAGGGCGGCGATCCCGCCCACCCGTCCTGGTACCACAACCTGGTCTCCCAGCCACATGTGGAGCTGCAGGACGGCACGGTGAAGAGGGACTACCGCGCGCGTGAGGCCTCCGGCGAGGAGCGCGAGCTCTGGTGGGAGCGCGCGGTGGCGGTCTGGCCGGAGTACGCCGAGTACCAGACGAAGACGACCCGCAAGATCCCGCTCTTCATCCTCAGCCCGCTCGAATCCTGATCGCGCTCGAATTCTGATTCCGTTCGCGCCCTGATCCCGCCCGGCGCAGGCCGCGCCCCGGGCCTACCGCTCCCGCCGCCAGGCGCGGTAGGCCCGTCCCGTGGCGCCTCAGTGAGCTGGATCACGCGGGAGCCGTCTCGCGCACGAGGTCGATCGCCCGGCCCAGCGTGGTGAGCCGCGCGTCGAGCGTGTCGCCCGCCGGATAGAAGCGCACCGTGTCCACACCGGCCGCACGCCAGACCCTCAGCCGTTCACGCACCATCTCCTCGGTGCCGATCAGCGTGGTCGCGAGCACCATCTCATCGGTGACGAGACCGGCCGCGCCGTCGCGGTCGCCCGCCTGCCAGCGCTCGCGGACCTCGGCGGCCACCTCGGCCCAGCCCTGCCTGCTGTAGGCGCTGTTGTAGAAGTTGGTCGTCGCGGAGCCCATCCCGCCGAGGCTGAAGGCGAGTTCCTTCTTGCGTCCGGCGACCATCGCGCGCAGGGTCTCCTCGTCGTCCGCGAAAGCCACTTCGGCGCCCTGGCAGATGTCGAGGTCGGCGCGGGTACGCCCGGACGCGCCGAGGCCCTCGTCCAGGTGGTCGAAGTACGCCTCCTTGGCGCCCTCCGGCACGAAGCTGGTGCCGAGCCAGCCGTCCGCGACCTCGCCCGTCAGGCGGAGCATCCTCGGGGAGAGGGTGGCGAGGTAGACCGGCAGGTCGTGCTCGGCCCGCAGCGACAGGCGCATCGGCCTGGCGTCGCCGCCCGGCAGCGGGACGGTGAACTCCCGCCCTTCGTAGGCGATCTTCTCGCCCGACACCGCCTGCCGGACGATCTCCACGGTCTCCCGCATCCGGGAGAGCGGGCGCGCGAACGGCACGCCGTGCAGGCCTTCGATCACCTGTGGCCCCGACGGGCCGAGACCCAGCAGGAAGCGCCCTTCGGAGATCTGCGAGAGCGTGAGGGCGGCCCGGGCGATGGCGACGGGGCTGCGCGTGGCGAGCTGGATGATGCCCGAGCCAAGGAGCATCCGTTCGGTCCGCGCCGCCAAATAGCCGAGCGGGGACGGCGCCTCGGAGCCCCACGCCTCCGCCACCCAGCAGATGTCCATGCCGAGCTTCTCCGCCTCGGTGACGAAGTCGACCGTTTCCCGCCAGTTCGCCCCGGACGCCTCGACGGTCGTTGACGTACGCATCAGGCACGCACCCCTTCCACGGTCTGCGCGCCCTCGGCCAGCGCCTTGATCGCATCGACCGTGGCGGCCATCCCCCGCTCGAACTCCCGCAACCGCACGAACACGATCTTCTGCTCCTTGTCCGGCATCCGCTCGATCGCGAGCGAGAGCCCCGAGCGGCCCGGGCCCAGCCGCACCCACTGCGTCAGGAGCGTGCCGCCGTCCTGCCGCGCCGCGAGCCCGAACCGCCAGAGGGCGCCGGGCCGTTCCGGATCGCCCACCGCCCAGGCGAACTCGCGCGGCGCCTCGCACGCCACGATGTGCGACGTGGTCTCCCACTCCCCCAGCGACTCGTGACGGCTCCGCCCGGTGAACCGCGCGCCGGGCGCGGGGCCCGTCGCACCGTCCAGCCACGCGACCGACTGCAACTCGGCGCTCAGCGTCGGCATCAGGCCGATGTCCGAGACCAGTTCCCACACCCGTTCCGGTGACGCGGCGATCCGCCCGGCCACCTCGACCGTCGGCCCGTCCGCGTAGCGCGCGCCTGTCCACTCCATCGTCGATCGCCCTCTCTTATCCCTTAAGAGTCACGTCCCTTAAGAGTCACGCCGCCTGACCTTGCCTGACCTTGAGAGTTGCGTAGATAGACTCACTCGTCAAGAGTCGGCCGGGGCCCGGCGCGTAGTGGGGGCGCGGTGCCGTCAGCGGCTGAACCGCGCCTTGACGTCCGGGCGTTCGGCGAGCCGGGGCGGGTAGCCGGGGCCCATGCGCGGGCTCGTGTCCGAGGCCGTCATCGGTTCCTTGCACGCGGCGCACACGACCTCGGCCTGGCTGTCGTGGCCGCAGCGGTCGTGGTGGAAGACGACCGGAGCGCCCTCTTCGCCGCTGAGCCATCGATCGCCCCAGCTGTTCATCGCGGCGAGCACACCGAAGAAGTCACGGCCCTTCTCGGTGAGTACGTAGTCGTGGCGCACCGGGTCCCGCTGGTAGGCCCGCTTCTCCAGGAGCCCCTCGTCGACGAGGCGGCGCAGCCGGTCGGTGAGGGTGTTCCTGGCGATGCCGAGCTCCCGCTGGAACGCGTCGAAGCGCTTGATGCCGTAGAACGCCTCGCGCAGCACGAGCGGCGTCCACCAGTCGCCGAGCAGGTCCATCGTGCGGGCGATGGAACACGGCCAGTTCGCAAAGGAAGTCCGCCTCATGAGGCCAGCATACGAAGGGTCTCACCATGAGACCCACCAGACAGGAGCGGGGACGTGACGTTCGACGCAAACCGTGTCCGCCCGTTGTGGTGGAGCGCCCCGAGCTGATCGGGTACGAGGACCGGGACCCGGGGGAGGCACCGGCGGAGCCGCAGAACTCAGGAGAACACCGCATGACGACCGGGTACTTCAGTTCCGTCGACGACGTCGCCACCCGGCTGGCCGCGACAGGCTATCTGGCCTCTCCCGCGGTCGCCACCACCGTGTTCCTGGCGGACCGGCTCGGCAAGCCGCTCCTGGTGGAGGGTCCGGCGGGCGTGGGCAAGACGGAGCTGGCCAAGGCCGTGGCGGAGGTCGCCGGCGCAACCCTCGTACGGCTGCAGTGCTACGAGGGTGTCGACGAGTCACGCGCCCTGTACGAGTGGAACCACGCCAAGCAGTTGCTGCGCATCACCGCGGGCCGCGAGGAGTCGTGGGACGACGCGCGCACCGACATCTTCAGCGAGGAATTCCTGCTCCGCCGCCCGCTGCTCACCGCGATCCGCGGCGACGAGCCGAAGGTCCTCCTGATCGACGAGACGGACAAGGCCGACGTGGAGGTCGAGGGGCTGCTCCTGGAGGTTTTCAGCGACTTCCAGGTCACGGTCCCCGAACTGGGCACGATCAGTGCGGAGCGCCGCCCGTTCGTCGTCCTCACCTCCAACGCGAGCCGCGAGCTGTCGGAGGCGCTGCGCCGCCGCTGCCTCTTCCTCCACATCGGGTTCCCCGACGAGGAGCTGGAGCGCCGCATCGTCCGCATGAAGGTGCCCGGCCTCGACGAGGCGCTCGCCGCGTCGGTGGTGCGGGTGGTGGGCGCGCTGCGCGCGATGGACCTGCGGAAGGTGCCCTCGGTCGCGGAGACCATCGACTGGGCCCGCACGCTGCTCGCGCTCGGCGCCGACACCCTGGACGAGACCGTCGTACGTGACAGTCTCGGCGTCGTTCTGAAGCACCAGGACGACGTCCTGAAGGCCGCCGCCAAGCTCGACTTGGACGCCGTGTGACCACGCCCCCGCGGCCCGGGACCCCTGCCGACGGGCTCACCGGCCGACTCGCCGGTCTCGTCGGGACGCTGCGGTCGCACGGGCTGCGCATCGGTCCGGGCGAGACCGTCGACGCCGCGGCCGCCCTGGAGGCGCTCGGCCTCACCGACCGGGAGCGGGTCAGGGAAGGGCTCGCCGCCTCACTGCTGCACCAGGAGAGCCAGCGCGCGGTGTTCGACCCGGTCTTCGACCTGTACTTTCCGCTGGGTGTCGGCGCACCGGACGGCGGGAGCGAGCTTCCCGGCGCGGAGGGGAGCGACGGCGACCGGGACGCGCTGCGCGAACGCCTCGTGGCGGCGCTCGCCGCGGGTGACCGTGCGCTGCTCGGTCAGTTGGCGGGCGAGGCGGTGGACGGCTTCGGCGGGTACGGCTCCTCCGGGTCGGGCTCGGACGGCTGGTCGTCCCACCAGACGCTCGGCCGGGTCCGTCCTGAGACGCTGCTCGCGCGGGCCCTCGCCGCGCTCCGGGCGGGTACCGCCGGACAGGGCACCGGCGAGGCCGCGTTCACGGACCGCCTGGCGGCCGACGAGATCCGGCGCCGCATCGAGGAGTTCCGTGAACTCGTCCGCACCGAGGCGCGCCGCCGGGTCGCCGAGCGGCGCGGCACGCAGGAGATCGCCCGCCGTGCCGTGGCGACCACCGCCGACCGCGTCGACTTCCTCCTCGCGGGCCGCGCACAACTGGCCGAACTGCGCGGGGCGGTGCATCCGTTGGCCCGCAAGCTCGCCACCCGCCTCGCCGCCCGGCGCCGACGGGCCGCGCGCGGCAGCATCGACCTGCGCCGCACCCTGCGCGGTTCGCTGTCGACCGGTGGTGTGCCGATGCGGCCGGTGCTGCGCCGCCGCCGTCCCGCGCGCCCCGAACTGGTGCTGCTGTGCGACGTGTCCGGTTCGGTGGCGGGCTTCGCGAACTTCACGATGCTGCTCGTCCAAGCGCTGCACGACCAGTTCAGCAAGGTGCGCGTGTTCGCCTTCGTCAACCGGGTCGACGAGGTGACGGGGCTGCTCACACACGGCGCCGCCGACCCGGCGGGCCTGGGCGGCCGGATCCTCGGCGAGGCCGCGGTGACGGGGTGGCACGGCAGCAGCGATTACGGCACGGCCCTCGGGGAGTTCGCGGAGCGGTACCTCGACGCGGTCGGCCCGCGCTCCACGGTCTTCGTCCTCGGCGACGCCCGCACGAACATGAGCGACCCGAACCTTCCCGCGCTGCGGCGGATCGCGGAGCGGGCCCGTCAGGTGTACTGGCTCAACCCCGAACAGCGGCCGCAGTGGTCGACCGGGGACTCGGCCGCGTACGCGTACGCCGACCTCGTGGACATGCACGAGTGCCGCAACGCGCGGCAGCTCGGCGGATTGATCGCCCGTTTGCTGCCGGTCTGCTAGCTGTACGAGCGGAAGGCCACTCGGGCATCCAGGTCGAAGGCGTTGGCGCCGGTCGGGGACGGCAGCCGGAGGGCCGCGTCGATGGCCGGCCCGAGACGGCCGCAGCCTGATGTCCGCGGGGCCGAGAAGGCGTTGTCCGCCACGGAGAAGGCCACGACCAGTGGTTCCTTCGAGACGACGGTCGGCGCCGCGGTCTCCTTGAGCTTCAGGCGGACCGGGTCCGCGTCCGTGCCTATGGAGCAGCTCGGTGGCACGGCGGGGCCCGAGAGCCGGAATGCCAGGTCCAGTTCGCCGCGCCGCTCGTCGTTCTCGTGGAAGTCGAAGTGGCCCGCGTACCGCGGGGTGAGCTTCAGGAACGTCCCCCCGACGCGTACCGGAGCGGCGGTCATCCGGCCGAAGACCTGGTGGAACTCACCGTTCACGGTGCCCTCGGCGAAGGTGATCGTCATCCCTCTGCCGAGCGCCTGGTCCATGCGGCCGAGGGTGAGATGGCCGTCGGCGGTCATGGCCTCGCAACGCCAGTCCGCCGGTTCGGCGCCTTCAGGGAGTTCGGAGAGGGCCGGACAGGAGTCGAAGCCGGGCCCCCGCACGACCGCGGGTCCGGCTTCGGCCGCGGGGACGCTCGCGTGGGCCGGACTTGCTGCCGCTCCCGCCCCCAGTGCCAGCGCGGTCAGCGCCAGAACCAGGCGTCGGGGCAAGCGCGTTGCACGGATGGCATGGGACATGTCGACCTCCGGGTGACTGTTCCGGTGAGAACACCCACTGCGGCAGAAGATTCTGCGTCACCTCACCATCTCCGGACCGGCGACCTCGACGACCCTCGCCGCCGCCCTCGGCGAGAACACCGGCACCCTCAGCTACCACCTGCGCCGACTGGAACGCGGCGGGTTCATCGAGGACGCCCCGGACCGCCCCCGGCGGCCGCGAGCGCTGGTGGCGAGCGGTACGTGGCCTGGACGTCCGCAGGCCCGCATAGGACGAGATGACCGAGGCCGAGGGCGCGATCGTGGCAGCCCTCGACCGGATCAAGATGAACGAGGACATCGAGCTCGCCCACCGCTACATGGCCGGACAGGCCGACGCGGCAGGGCTGATGCGAGGCTCGCGCAGCCTCAGTCACCTCACCGAGGAGGAACTGGGCGCCTTCCATGACGCCTATCTGGAACTACTGGCCCGCTTCGCCCGCGGCCCGGAAGACGCCTCGCCCGACGCACGACCCGTACATCTCAGGTGGTTCGCCGTTCCAGCCGAATGACGCGGCCCGTCACCCCTCACGCCTGCGCGCAGGACCGGGACCTGACCGCCCCCGCGAACACACACAGCCAGGCCGGCGTGCCGTCACGGCCGGGCCGGGCCGCTCGCGCCGAGCCGACGTGTGCGTGTCCGACCTGCGGGTACCCGGCCGCGACGACGAGCTGAAGGAGAATTGTGGCTGTGCATCGCAAGAACATCTTCGTGATCGGTCTGGACGAGGCCAACCTGCCCGCCCTGGGCAGCATCCCCCGCGCCGCGGAGTACCGGTTCCACCCCCTGCTCACCGTCGACGAGCTTCAGGGCGGCGAGGTGTCGGTACCGGAGCTCCTCGACAAGGCGCAGGGAATCCTCGACTCCTTCGACGGCACCATCGATGCGATCGTCGGCTACTGGGACTTCCCCGTCAGCACCCTCGTGGCGATCCTTGGCGACCGCTACGGCACCCGCAGCACCAGCCTCGAGTCGATCGTCAAGTGCGAGCACAAGTACTGGAGCAGGCTGGAGCAGCAGAAGGTCATCGACGAGCACCCGCGCTTCGGCCGGGTCGATCTCGACGCGGACGAACCGCGGCCGCCCGAGGGCGTGCGGTACCCGATGTGGCTCAAGCCCGCGCTCTCGTACTCCTCCGAGCTGGCCTACAGCGTCAAGAACGAGGAGGAGTTCCGCGAGGCGTGCGCCCGCATCAAGGAGGGCATCAGCCGGGTCGGGCGGCCCTTCGAGCACATACTCCAGCAGGTGGACCTGCCGCCGGAGATGGCCGGCGTCGGCGCCGAGGTGTGCCTGGCGGAGGAGGCGCTCTCGGGCGTCCAGGTCGCCGTGGAGGGTTACGTCCACGGGGGCGAGGTCACCGTCTACGGCGTCCTCGACTCCATCAACTATCCCGGCTCCTCCTGCTTCCTGCGCCATCAGTACCCCTCCGGCCTGCCGGAGCCCGTTCAGCAGCGCCTGCACGACGTGTCGAAGCGGGTGATACGGCAGGTGGGCATGGACGAGGCGACCTTCAGCATCGAGTACTTCTACGACCCGGGCGCCGACGCCATCAACCTCCTGGAGATCAACCCGCGCCACTCCCAGGCGCACGCGGAGCTCTTCGCCTACGTCGACGGCGTGCCCAACCACCACTGCATGGTCAGTCTCGCCCTCGGCGAGGACCCCGCGCTCCCCTACCGCGAGGGCCCGTACGCGGCGGCGGCCAAGTGGTACTACCGGTGGTTCGCCGACGGTGTCGCGCACCAGGTGCCCGAGCGCGAGGAGATCGACCGGATCGAGCGCGAGATTCCGGGCGCCCGCGTCGAGGTCGGCGTCGAGGAGGGGCGCAAGCTGTCCGACGCCACCGATCAGGACAGCTACAGCTTCGAGCTGGCCCACATCAGCACCGGCGGCGACAGCGAGGAGGACCTGCGCCGCAAGTACGACCGGTGCGTGGCCGCCCTCGGACTCGCCTTCGACGGCACCGAGCCCGGCGGACGCCACCTCACCAACGACTAGTCGGCGAACCCCAGAACCCCGGAACCCCAGAACCCCGGAACCGCAGCACCGCAGCACGGACCCGCCTGCCCGGCGGGGGAAGCAACCGAGAGGACGGCACGGCCCCATGCGCTACGTGGACAATCTCCCGTACGCGACGAAAGAAGAAGAACACGTCGTCATCCCCATGTCCGACGGCATCCGGCTGTCGGCCCGCATCTGGCGTCCCACGTCCTCGGACGACGCTCCGGTGCCGGCGGTCCTGGAGTACATCCCGTACCGCAAACGCGATCTGAGCTCCCAGCGGGACTCGATGCACCACCCCTACATCGCGGGGCACGGGTACGCGTGCGTGCGGGTGGATCTGCGCGGGACCGGCGAGTCCGAGGGCCTGCTCACGGACGAGTATCTGGAGCAGGAACAGACCGATGCCGAGGAAGTGCTCGCCTGGCTGGCGGAGCAGCCCTGGTGCGACGGGGCCACCGGCATGATGGGCATCTCCTGGGGCGCGTTCGCCGCGCTGCAGGTGGCGGCCCGGCGGCCGCCGAGCCTGCGCGCCGTCGTCATCTCCTCGTTCACGGACGACCGGTATGCCGACGACATGCACTACATGGGCGGCGCCATGCTGTCGGACAACCTCGCCGAGGCGGGCACCATGTTCGCCTACGCCACCTGCCCGCCGGACCCGGCGGTGGTCGGCGACCGCTGGCGCGACATGTGGCAGGAGCGGCTCGACAACGCCAGGCCCTGGGTCCTGGAGTGGCTGCGCCACCAGCGCCGCGACGCGTATTGGCGGCACGCCTCGGTCTGCGAGAACTACCAGGACGTCCGCTGCCCCGTCCTCGCCTCGAGCGGCTGGGCGGACGGCTACTCCAACGCCGTGACCCGTCTCCTCGGCCACCTCGACGTCCCCCGCAAGGGCCTCATCGGCCCCTGGTCGCACAAGTACCCGCACCTGGGCGAGCCCGGCCCCGCCATCGGCTACCTGCAGGAGGTGGTGCGCTGGTGGGACCACTGGCTCAAGGGCGAGGACAACGGAGTGATGGACGGCCCGATGCTGCAGGCCTGGATGCAGGAGAGCGTGCCGCCGTCCACGTCGTACGAGGAGCGGCCCGGACGCTGGGTCGCCGAGCGGGACTGGCCCTCGCCGCACATCGAGCAGGTCAGCCACCCGCTGCTGCGGCACCGCATCGCCATGCCGGAGGACGCGGAGAAGGCAGGGGCGCCGGAGGGCGAGGCCATGACCGTGCAGTCCCCGCTGTCCGTCGGACAGTTCGCCGGCAAGTGGGCGTCCTACAACGCGCCGCCCGACCTGCCCTACGACCAGCGCGAGGAGGACGGCGGATCGCTGGTCTTCGACTCCCCCGAGCTGACCGAGACCGTGGAGATCCTCGGCTCGCCCGCCGTGGAGCTCGACCTGTCGGTCAGCGAGCCGGTGGCCACCGTCGCCGCGCGCATCTCCGACATCGCCCCCGACGGGAGCGCCACCCGGGTCACCTACGGCGTGCTCAACCTGACCCGCAGGGACGGCACCGGCGAGCCCGAACTCCTCGAGCCGGGCCGCCGTTACCGGGCGACCCTCCAGCTCAACGGCGTCGCCCAGTCGTTCCCGCCCGGCCACCGCATCCGGCTCTCCCTGTCCACCTCCTACTGGCCGCTGGCCTGGCCCCCGCCCCGGCCCGTGCTGCTCAGCGTGTACGAGGGGTCCAGCGCGCTGCGCCTGCCGGTGCGCCCGACCGCCGAACCGGACGGCGCCCCGCAGCGCCCCTTCGGCGAACCGGAGGGCACCCGGCCGCTCACCACCACCCAGCTCACGCAGCCGGACCAGCGCTGGGAGGTCAAGCGGGACCTGATCGGATACGACTGGGCCCTGGAGATCGTCAAGGACCGCGGCACCGTGCGCTACGAGGAGATCGGCCTCGACGTCGGCTGCCGGGCCTACGAGCGGTACACCGCGACCGGGGACGACTTCACCTCGGTGGGCGGTGAATCGGACTGGACGATGCGGTTCCGACGCGGCGACTGGGACGTGAGCGTGCGGACCCGCACGGTGCTGACGTGCGACGAGGACCAGTTCTTCGTCGACGCGACACTCGACGGTTACGAGGGGGAGCGCCGGGTCTTCTCCCGCACCTGGAACGAGACCCTGCCGCGCGACGGGCTCTGACCCGCCCCCACCCCGGGCGCCCCCCTGCCACGGCCCGTGAGCTCATGACGGTCCGGGCACCGGCACCTCGACCAGAGGCGCCGGCAGGGCGCCCGGCACGCCCGTGCGGGCGAAGGCGACCCAAGTGGCGCGCACGGCCTTGCCGAGCCGGTCGGTCTCCTCCCATGGGGTGTCCCCCAGCATCGGGGACGATCGCCAGGCGTCGCGGGTGCCGAAGAGCAGGGGCAGTTCGAGGCAGTGGGCGGCGCCGAAGGGGGACCCGGCGGGGCACCAGTCGAGCCGGTACGCGTGCGCCCGGGCTCCGGCACGGACCAGACTCGCCCCGAAGCGGGCGAGAGGGACTTCGTACACCTCGCGGGTCCGCTTCGCCGGATCGTCGTCGTCCCGGCAGAACACGATCATGTCGTCGGCGTTCCAGCCGTACAGGACATCGATGTCACGTACGTTCTCGTCGGCCCTGTCCTGCGGGCCGGGAAACGGAGCGATGCCCTCGACCGGCATGAAGGCGGGTTCCATCGTCCGGCCCGACCTCCGCAGGTGGGTCAGCGCCGTCTCGTTCTGCGCCGCAAGGATCGCGGGGAGGTCGGCCGTGTGCGGGTCGCCGTCGAGCGCCTCGGCGAAGATCCGGCCGAGTTCGAGGGACTCCTCGTGGGGGCGCGCGGTGATGTCGATCGGGGCGCTCTGCAGAATCGCGCGGCGGAAGAGGCCGCGGGCTTCGGGCAGTCGCGTCAGCAGGCGGACCGAGATGCCGCCGGCGGACTGGCCGATCACCGTGACGTCCGCCGGGTCGCCGCCGTACGCGGCGATGTGCGCGCGCACCCAGCGCAACGCCTCCACCTGGTCGTACAGGCCGAGGTTGCCTTCGCTCACCCCGTCGAGGCACAGGTAACCCAGCGCGCCCAGGCGGTAGTTGACGCCGACGACGACCACGTCGCCCTCGGCGGCCAGCGCGCCTCCGTCGTACCACTCCAGCAGACCCGCGCCGCTGCTGAACCCGCCGCCGTGCAGCCACACCAGCACCGGTCTCGCCCGCGAGTCCCTCGCCGGTGTGGTGATCGACAGGTTCAGGCAGTCCTCGCCCTGCGGGTGGTCGTCGCGCGGCGATCCCATCACGGCGTCGAGCCGGGAAGGGGGTTGCGGGGCGATCTCGCCGCTGGACGGGCGGGGATCGCTCTCCGCCACCGGGAACGGCCGGGCGAAACGTTCCGCCGTGGCGTAACGAATCGGTCCGGTGCGGACCACTTGTGCACGGAGCGTCGTCGAGTCGGTCATCCTTGCCCACCTTCCGTGGCGCGTACAGCTGCTCGGCGAAGTCTCCGCCACCGGACGGATCAGCGCCACTGACGCGCATGCCGCCGCTCAGCGCCGGAAGTGGATCCGTAACACCGCGCCCCGCGGGCCGAAGCGTTCGGTGACGAGGTCGCTCAACTGCCGTACGACCCACAGGCCATGACCGCTCGCGGCCCCCGGCGCGGGCGGAATGTGTCCCGGATATCCCGTGTCCCCCCTGTCCCCCGGGTGGCCGGACCGGCCGCACCCGGCGTCGGCCACCTCACAGACGATCCAGTCGGAGTCGCACCACAGACGCAGCACACCCCGGCCGCCGCCGAACCGGACCGCGTTCACCACCGCTTCGTGCACAGCGGCGACCATGTCGCGTGCGCGGTCCTCGGCGACCCGGCAGCGGCGGGCGTACTCGGCGACGGCGAGGCGCACCGCCACCGACTCGCCCCGGGCGAAGGAGACCGAGCGGGCCGACGCGGAGGGTTCGGCCACTCCGGGTGCGGAGCGTGCCCGTTCGTCGCACTCGGCGTAGAAGTCGGCCGGGTCGGTGTACTGGCCGCCGGAGGCCGGTCCTTCGGGGCCCGCGGTCACTTCGGGGTGGGTGTTCCGCGCGGTCGTGAGCACGTCGTCGGGCAGGGTGCGGGCGTCGTAGGGGCACACGATCCAGTGACCCGAGTCGGCGAACGCCACGTTGATCAGCGACTCGTAGCGCATCCACTCCCGGGTCTCGACGGCCGTGCGCCCCGTCCAGACCGGCTCGCCGATGACGCGGACGCGCCGCGTGCCGCCCTCGTCGTGCTCGGTGCAGTAGTCGTTGTAGCGGCCGAGGGTGCGGGACGGGAAGTGGTACCAGTCCAGGGCGTCGACGAAGTCGACGTCCCGCGCAGCGCGGCCGAGGGCGTCCCGCAGCAGCGTGATGTTGTCCCGTCCGACGACGGCGAGCACCGCGTCACCCGCCGCGAGACCGTCCCGGACGAAACCGGCCGTGCCGGAAAGGAACTCCTCGTCCGAGGCGTAGCACAGCGCCTGATGGACGAAGCCGGTGCGCGTCATGTCTCTTCGCGTCCCTTTCCCATGTCCAGGCCGGGCATCCGGTCCCAGCCGGTGACGCGCATGACCCGGCGCAGATGCGGGGCGATGCCGTCGAGGACCAGGCCGCCGCCCAGCGCGTACAGGGCGACGCCGGTGAAGACGAACAGGCGCAGCGCGCACACGTCGATGAAGGTGAGGTCGCGCACGTCGAGCCGGGTCCGGTGCGGGTCGTCGGTCCGCTCGGTGGCGCGCTCGGTCTCGGCGTGCAGCGCGCGGGCCACCGCGGTGACGTTGCTGTCGTCGATCTCACCGCACAGGGCGAGGCCGGGTGGCGTGAACGTCCGGGTGATGCGCAGCAGTTCGTCCTGCCAGACGTCGTCGGCGACGGCCCTGCCGTGGTGCAGGGCATCGAGCGCGGTCAGTTCGTGCGGGCCGAAGAGGCGGCGGTCGTACAGGCACAGCCCGAGTGCGGGCAGCGTCGCGAAGGCGGGGTCGAGCAGCCGCTCGGCCTCGCAGAGCGCCTCGGGCGGTAGGTCGGCACGGGCCGACGCCACATCGAGGGCGACCCGCAGCCCGAGAAAGCCGTCGGCCGTCGCGGACTCGGCCTCGCGGCACACGAGTTCACCGATGCCGCGCGCTCCCCCGCTCACGCTCAGCCGGGACCTCGCCCGCAGCCTGCCCGCGTCGAGCGCCCCCGCCACGTCGCACCCCTCGCGGCCCAGGACCCCGAGCAGGGCGGCCGCCGGTTCCTCGGCCGACGTCAGGAACAGCCCGCACTGCCCGCCCGCCAGGCCGTCCATGAAAAAGGTGCCAAGTACCGCCGCGCGTTCCTCGTCCGTTCCGTAGCCGAGGAAGAGGTGATCCCCTGGCCGCATCTGCCCCACGGCCCGCAGGGCAGGAGCCACGCCCATTCTCATGCACCCCCTCCGCCGACGCCCGCCGCACCGCTACCCGATGTGGCTGGACGATTACACGTTACGCACCTGCGGAGCCCTCCGGAACGGCCTCGGTGGGCGGCGTCAGGCCGGGCGGGGAAGAGCATGGCGGTTCCGGTCGGCAAAAACCACTTGCGGCCCTCCTTAGGGTTCGAACATGCCCACGTCACTGCAGCTGCGGGAAGTAACTCCCGACACCTTCGAGTCCGCGATCGGCCTGCGGGTCCGCCCCGACCAGGAGCACCTGGTGGCACCCGTGGTGAAGTCCCTGGCCGAGGCGTATGTGCACCCCGGTGTCGCGTGGCCCCGGCTCATCTGTGACGGCGACGAGGTCGTCGGTTTCCTCATGGCCTTCTTCGAGATCGACTGGACCGGGAAGGGCACCGATTTCCGCTCCGGGCTCTGGCGGCTCAACATCGCGGCCGACCGGCAGGGCCGCGGCTACGGACGCTTCGCGGTGCGGTCCGTGGCGGCCGAGATCCGGCGCCGGGGCGGCACACGCCTGACGGTCACCTGGCATCCCGGAACTGACGGTCCGGAAGCCTTCTATCTGGGGCTCGGGTTCCGGCCGACCGGAGAGACCAGTGGGGGCCAGACGGTGGGGGTGCTTGAACTGGACTGACCTCTCGGGGCAGTTGTCAGCTCGGGGCAGTTGTCAGCCGAACCCGCCGTCGGCGTACCCCTCCAGCCCACGTCCGGCGGCTTGGTCGGTGGCGTCGATGATGAGCGCGTTGATCTGCATGGCCGATCCTCTCAGGACGGTCAGGCCACCGCCCGTCTCCGCGCCGAGCCGTCGGAGGTGTCGTGGTGGATCGGTGTCCGGGCGCCCGTCAGGGGGCGGCCCGTGCCGCCCTGGCGCGCCGCGACGATCTCCGCCGCGATGGACAGGGCCGTCTCCTCGGGTGTGCGGGCCCCGAGGTCGAGGCCGATGGGCGAGCGGAGCCGGGAGAGTTCGTCCTCGGTGACGCCCTCCTCACGCAGCCTGCGGTTGCGGTCCTCGTGCGTGCGGCGCGAACCCATCGCGCCGACGAACGCGACGGGCAGCCGCAGCGCCGCCGTGAGGAGCGGCACGTCGAACTTGGCGTCGTGGGTGAGGACGCACAGGACGGTGCGGCTGTCCGTGGCCGTGTCCCGGAGGTAGCGGTGCGGCCACTCGATCACGATGTCGTCGGCCTCCGGGAAGCGGGCCCGGGTGGCGAAGACGGGCCGGGCGTCGCAGACCGTCACGTGGTAGCCGAGGAACTTGCCCGCGCGGACCAGCGCCGCCGCGAAGTCGACGGCACCGAAGACGATCATGCGGGGTGGCGGCGTGCTCGACTCGACGAGGACCGTCACCTCGCTCCCGCAGTGCGCACCGCTCGCGGAGACGACGAACTCTCCGGTGCGGCCCGCGGCAAGGAGGGCACGGCTCTCCCCGACCGCGGTCCGGTCCAGCTCGCGGTGGCCGCCCAGGGTGCCTTCGTACGGTCCGGCCCGGCGCCCATCCGAACTGGCGGGGGTCACCAGGAGCGGTCTGCCGAGGAGTTCGGCCGGGCCCCTGAACACCCGGGCCAGGGCCGCCGCCCCGCCGCGCGCCGCGGCGGACAGGGCGGCGGCGAACACCGCCCTGTCCGGTGCGTCCGCGGCCACCGGGGCGACCAGGACCTCGATGACGCCTCCGCAGGTGAGGCCGACGGCGAAGGCGTCCTCGTCGCTGTAGCCGAACCGCTCGACGACGGCCTCGCCCTCCTGAAGGGCCTGGACGCACAGGTCGTAGACCGCCGCCTCCACGCAGCCGCCGGAGACCGAGCCGATCACGGTGCCTTCGCCGTCGACGGCCAGCGCGGCGCCGGGACCGCGCGGCGCGCTGCCCCCGACGCTCACGACCGTGGCGACGGCGAAGTCCCTGCCCTCCTCGACCCAGCGGTGCAGGTCATCGGCGATGTCAAGCACGCGTGGCGTCCCCGGACTCGGCCGCCGCCCGCAGCACGCGGTCGGGGCGGATGGGAAGCGCCCGGTGGCGGACGCCCGTCGCGTGCCAGACCGCGTTGGCGACCGCCGCCGCGGCGCCCACGATCCCGATCTCGCCGATGCCCTTGATGCCGACCGGGTCGTCGGCGTCCGGGTCGGCCACCCAGTCCGCCTCGATGTGCGGCACGTCGGCGTGTGTGGCGACGTGGTAGCCCGCGAGGTCGGGGCCCACGAGCCCGCCCGACGCCGCGTCCCTGACGGCCTCCTCGTGCAGCGCCATCGACAGGCCCCAGATCATGCCGCCGATCAGCTGGCTGCGCGCGGTCAGCGGGTTGACGATCCGGCCTGCGGCGAAGATGCCGAGCATGCGCCGCACCCGCACCTCGCCGCTGGTGACGTCCACGGCGACCTCGGCGAACTGGGCGCCGAAGGAGTGCCGTTCCTTCTGTGTGAGGGCGCCGATCGCGTCGCTGGTGTCCGAGCGTACGGTGATGCCTTCCGGCGGAATGTGCCCGCCGGGAACCAGCTTCTCCCGCAACCCGCGGGCGGCGAGGGTGATCGCCCAGCCCCAGGACCTGGTGCCCATGGAACCGCCCGCGATCATCGCGGGGCCGAAGTCGCTGTCGGCGATCCGTACGCGCACCCGGTCCGTCGCCACGTCGAGGGCGTCCGCGGCGATCAGGGTGAGCGCGGTCCGCGCGCCGGTGCCGACGTCCGCCGCGGTGATGCGCACGGTGTAGGTGCCGTCGGCCTCCGCCGTCACCGCCGCCGTACTGGGGGCGACGAGTACCGGGAAGGTGGCCGCGGCCGTGCCGGTGCCGAGCAGCCAGCGCCCCTCCCGGCGCAGCCCGGGTCGCGGATCGCGGTCCGCCCAGCCGAACCTGCGGGCGCCCTCCTCGTAGCACGTCAGCAGATTGCGGCTGCTGAACGGCAGCCCTGAGACGGGGCCGACGTCCGGTTCGTTGCGGACCCGCAGCGCGATGGGGTCCATGCCGCACTTCTCCGCGAGCTCGTCGAGCGCGGACTCCACCGCGAAGGAGCCGGGCGCCTCGCCCGGGGCACGCACATAGGTCGGTGTCGGCACGTCGAGGCGTACGAGACGGTTGACGGTGTGGTGCGCGTCGGCGGCGTACATCGAACGCCCGTACCCGGCGCTCGCCTCGACGAACTCGTACACGCTCGACGACAGGCTCTGCGCCTGGTGGTCGAAGGCGCGGAGCCGGCCGTCCGGGTCGGCGCCGAGCCGCATGCGCTGCGTGGTGGGGCTGCGGTAGCCGACGAGCGAGAAGAGCTGACGGCGGGTCAGTACGACGCGGACGGGCCGGTCGAGCACGGTGGCCGCCATCACGGCGAGGACCTGGTGGACCCGCAGCCCCTTGGACCCGAAGGCGCCGCCGACATGCTCGGAGACCACCCGCACCGAAGCCAGGTCGAGCGAGAACAGCTTCGCCAGCTCGTCCGCGACCCAGGTGCTGCCCTGGTTGGAGTCGACGACCTCCAGGCGCCCGCCGTCCCAGCGCGCCGTCGCCGCGTGCGGCTCCATCGCGCTGTGGTGCTCCTCGGGCGTGGTGTACTCGGCGTCCACGACGTGGGCGGACGCGGCGAGTTGGGCGTCCAGGTCGCCCTTTTCCGTACGGTTGTCAGCACCGTCCGGCGTGTACGTGCCCGGACGGTCGGCGGAGAAGGCGACGTCGTGCGGCTCCTGGTCGTACTGGACCACCAGCGCCTCGGCGGCCTCCCTGGCCTGTTCGGACGTCTCGGCGACGACCAGCGCCACCGGCCAGCCCACGAAGGGCACCCGGTCGTGCTGGAAGACCGCGACAACGGGGTCGGGCAGCCCCAGCATGCCCACGTAGTCCGCGTCGACCCGCGGCGCGTTCCCGTGGTGCAGCACGGCGAGGACGCCGGGCAGGGCGAGTACGGGCTCCACCTCTACCGAGCGGATCCGGCCGCGGGCGATCGTGGACGGCACGAGCCAGCCGTGGGCGAGGCCGGCGAAGGGGATCTCGCCCGCGTAGCGGGCCGCGCCGGTGACCTTGTCGCGGCCCTCGACGCGGGTGTGCGCGGTGCCGACGGCGCCCGTCACCGCGGTGGTTGCGGTGGTCGTGGTCATCGGGCGGCCTCCTCGGTGAGTTCGGTCAGCAGGGCCACGACGAGGTTGCGCGTCAGCGTCACCTTGTAGCCGTTGTGGGGCAGGGCGCGGGCGGCCGCCAGTTCGGCGTCGGCCGCGGCGGCGAACGCGGCGGCGCTCGCCGGACCGCCGGTCAGCGCGGCCTCGGCCGTCCGGGCCCGCCACGGCCGGGACGCGACCGCGCCGATGCCGATGCGCACGTCCTGTACGACGCCGTCGCGCACGTCGAGGGCCGCGGCGATCGAGCCGATGGCGAAGGCGTAGGAGGCGCGCTCGCGCACCTTGCGGTAGCGGGACACGGCCGCGACCGGGGCGGGCGGCAGGGTCACGCCGGTGATCAGCGCGCCGGACGGCAGGGCGGTCTCCAGGTGCGGCGTGTCGCCCACCGGCAGGTAGAAGTCGGCGATGGGCAACTCGCCCGGACCGGCCGCCGATTCGTAGTGGACGACGGCGTCGAAGGCGGCGAGGGCCACGCCCATGTCCGAGGGGTGGACGGCCACACAGTGCTCGGTGGCGCCGAGGATCGCGTGGTTGTGGTGCTCGCCCTCGACGGCGGAACAGCCCGTGCCGGGTGCGCGCTTGTTGCAGGGCTTGCTCAGGTCGGTGAAGTAGCCGCAGCGGGTGCGCTGGAGGAGGTTCCCGCCCACCGTCGCCATGTTGCGCAGCTGGCCCGAGGCGCCCGCGAGGACCGCTTGCGCCAACGCCGGGTAGCGGCGCCGCACTTCCGGGTGGGCGGCGAGGTCGCTGTTGGTGACGGTCGCGCCGACGCGCAGCCCGCCGTCCTCGGTGGTCTCGATGGTGTCCAGGGGCAGTTCGCGTACGTCGACCAGGAGCGCGGGTCGCTCGACGCCGGTCTTCATCAGGTCGACGAGGTTGGTGCCACCGCCGAGGTAGCGGGCGTCGGGGTCGGCGCCGAGCACGGCGACCGCACCCGGCACGTCGTACACCCGCTGGTAGCCGAAGTCCCTCATACCGCTTCCTCCTCGGCGCGCGCCGCCTTCGCGACGGCCTGCACGATCGACACATACGCGCCGCAGCGGCACAGGTTGCCGCTCATCCGCTCGCGGATCTCCTCGGCGGTGAGCTCGGGCACGCCCGCCTCGGGCCGCACGTCGGTGGTGGCGGCGCTCGGCCAGCCGTCGGCGTGCTCCTGGAGCGCGCCGAGGGCGGAACAGATCTGCCCCGGCGTGCAGTAGCCGCACTGGAAGCCGTCGAGGTCGAGGAAGGCCTGCTGCACGGGGTGCAGCCGGTCGCCGTCCGCGACCCCCTCGATCGTGGTGATGACACGCCCCTCGGCCGCGACGGCGAGTTGCAGACAGGAGACGGCGCGACGGCCGTCGATGAGCACTGTGCAGGCCCCGCACTGGCCTTGGTCACAGCCCTTCTTGGTACCGGTCAGATCGAGCCGCTCGCGCAGGGCGTCGAGCAGCGTGGTGCGGTGGTCGACGGACAGTGTGTGCTTCTCACCGTTGATGTTCAGGGTGACGGCACTGGACGTCGATGGAGCCATGAGCAGCCTTCTTTCGCGAATCGCGTCGAACGAGGCGGTCCCGGCGGGGAATTCGGGAGGAAATGGCGCTGTACAGGAAGAGGGCACTCGGCCGCTGCGGCGGCAGGGGTCCCCAGCAGCCGCGTATGCCGGTATGGTGAGCCTAAGCGGACAGATGTCCGTTAGTCATTGAACTTAGCGGACAGTTGTCCGCTCAGCAAGGCACAACCAGGCCGTGCTGCGTGAAAGCGGAAGGAGAGCGGTGGACCTGCACAAGAAATCGCCCCTGCGCTCGGACGCGCAGCGCAACCGGGAACGGATCCTCGACGTCGCCCTGGCGGAGCTGACGCGGTCGAGCGACGCGCCGCTCAGCGTGATCGCGAAGAAGGCGGGCGTCGGGCAGGGCACGTTCTACCGCAACTTCCCCAACCGCGAGTCGCTCGTCCTCGAGGTGTACCGCTACGAGGTCCAGCACGTCCGCGACGCCGCCTGCCAGTTGCTGGCGAGCCAGCCCCCCGACCGGGCCCTGCGGGAGTGGATGGACCGCCTCGTCCGGTTCGGCATGGCCAAGGCCGGTCTCGCCGACGCCATACGCAAGGCCACGAGCACGCTCACCAGCATGGCCGGGGTGGGCCCCGGACCGCTGACCGAGGCCATCGCGCTCCTGCTCAAGGCGAACGAGGACGCCGGGACGATCCGGCCGGGCGTGACCCCCGACGACTTCCTGCTCGCCATCGCCGGTCTCTGGCAGATCGATCCGCACAGCGACTGGGAGAGCCGGGCCGGGCGCCTCATGGACCTCGTCATGGACGGACTGCGGGCCGGCGCGCCGGGGCGCTGAGTCGGCGATCACTGATCACTGATCACTGCGAGGCGTGGAAGGTCACCGCGTCGTAGTGGGCCCGAGGGCTGTTCGTGGTGAGGGCCCAGTAGCGGTCGCCGTAGGACCAGTGCCACCACTCCGTGGGGTAGTTGACGAGGCCCACGGTGGCCAGGGCCGCCGTCAGGGTACGGCGATTGCGGCGGGCCGTGGAGGAGATGTCGTCGGCGTCGGTGTAGCAGTCGCCGCCGCTCTCCTCGGGGCCGGCGTTCACCGGTGTGCCGAGGTCGAGTTCGGTGCCGCTCGCGGTGCGCAGGGTGACGTCGACGGCGGCGCCCGCGACGTGCGGGGCCACTTCCGGCGGCGACAGCGAGCGGCTCGCCTGGCGGTGGAGGTGGTTCCCCGTCCAGTCGGGGTGGGCGCGTCTGAGTTCGGCCACGTACTCCTCGAAGTACTTGATCTGCAGGTCGATCGGCCGGTACCCCTCGGTGATCAGCAGGCGCAGGCCCTCGGGCAGCAGCCGGGCGGCGCGGGCGAGCCGCCACGCGACGCCCTCGCGCAGTTGGGCGTACGCACCGGCCGGGTCGGCGAGGCGGTCGTCGACGTCCACGAACGGCAGGTGGCGCAGGTCGATGAGGGGCTCACCGCAGTCGTGTACGGGGATGTCGACGACCCGGGGGCCGTTCATGAGGATGATCGGCGGCATGCTCGGCCCCTTCGGCCCACGCGACAGACGGCCCATACGGCCGACTGCTCGGTCGTATGGGCCGCGAGAGCAACAGTGGCCTCTCCCCCGTTAGATCCGCCGTTGCTGCCGGCCGCTGAACCGCCGACACGAAGACACTGCCGCAGTGCGCTGTAATTCCTCTGCAAATCCGCGCCAATCGGGCTGTCGGTACGGTCGGTACCGTCGGTACGGTCCGTTCAGATGCCGGGCTCGGTCAGCTCGCGTGCCTCGTACGCCGCGAAGACGCCCCGCGCCTCCGCCCGTAACGCGAGCGCGTCCGCCCGCTCGCCCGCCGCCTCCCGCGCCGCGGCGAGATCGCGGAGGGTACGGGCACAGGCCAGGGGCAGGTCCAGGGCCGCCCAGAGTCCGGCCGCCGCGGTGAGGCGCCGCGCGGCCTCGGCGACGCGCCCGTCGGCCAGCTCGCATTCGCCGAGCGTGCGCAGGGCGAGCGCCTCACCGAAGCGGTCGTGGTGGGCGCGACAGATGTCCAGGACGCGCCGCAGCTCGACGGCCGCTTCGTGCGTACGCCCGAGGCGCATCCGGCATTTGGCCCGGGCCTGCACCGCGTACGCCGACATCAGCTGGTCCCCGATGGCGGTGAGCAGGGCCACGGCCCGGTCGGCGAGCTGCTCGGCCTCGGCATAGGCGCCGAGCGACCGGTGCACCAGGCTCAGCGATCGCAGCGTGAGGGCCTCACCGCGTCGGCTGCCGAGTCTGCGGTAGGCCCGCAGCGACTCGTCGAGGAGGGTGAACGCCGCGTCGCGGTCGCCGAGTTCGAGGTGGACCGTGCCCGCGAAACGGCAGGAGAGTCCGAGCCCCGGGTCGTCGCCGAGCCCGCGGAAACCGTCGACGGCCCGCGTCAGGACGTCCAGCGCGGCACGCAGCCGTCCCGCCTCGCGCAGGGCGCTGCCGAGTCCGGCGAGGGCGGCGGCCCGCCCGCGGGCGTCCCCGAGGTCGGCGCAGATGCCGGCCGCCTGCCGGAAGTACTCCTGTGACTCACCGAACCGGTCCTGCTCATAACGGAGTTGTCCGAGCCCGATGAGCAGCAGGGCCTCACCGGAGCGGTCCTCGGCCCGCCGGGCGGCGGCCAGGGCGGCATCGTGGCTGCGCCACCAGGCCTCGAAGCGGTTGCCGACCGCGTACGCGGAGGAGCACAGGGCGGCCGCGGCCTCGCAGGCCAGGGTGTGCAGATCGAAGGACGCGGCCCGCTCCACGGCGGCGGCGAACGCGTCGGCCTCGGCCTCGAACCAGGCGGCCGGGTCGGCGAGCGCCCGCCGGGTGGCCTCGGGCCCGACCGGCCGCACGAGGCGGCGCAGGGCGCCGGAGCCCGCGCTCGCCGGGTCGCCCGAGTCCAGGAACCCGCGGTGCAGTTCGACCGCGCCGGACGGAATGGCGGACGCGACGCGGCCGGTGAGCCAGAGCCCGGCGCCGAGCGCCCTGCCGACGGCGGCGGACCGTTCGGCGGGGGTGTCCTCGGCCTCGGCGCGTTCGGCCGCGTAGACGCGTACGAGATCGTGCGGACGGTAGCGGGGCTGGCCCGCGCGGTCCACGAGCGTGCAGTGCAGCAGTTGGGCGTCGATGAGCTGCTCCACGACGCCCTCCGCGTCGGCTTCCGGCGCGTCGAGCAGCGCGGCGACGACCCAGGACGCGACGTCGGGCGCGGCGAGCAGGCCGAGGCGGCGCAGGGCGGTGCGGGCCGGGGCGTCGAGGGCGCGGTAGCTCAGGCCGAGGCCCGCCCGGACCTCCAGGTCGCCGACGGACAGTTCGTCCAGGCGGTGGTGCTCGTCGGCGAGGCGGTCGGCGAGCGTACGCGCCGACCAGTGACTGCGGGTCGCGAGGCGGGCTCCCGCGATGCGCAGCGCCAGGGGGAGGCCGCCGCACAGCTCGACGATGCGGCGGGCCGCCGCGGGGTCGTCGCTCACGCGCCGTTCACCCGCGACCCGGGCGAGCAGGTCGATGCCCGGCTCCGTGCCGAGCACGTCGAGATCGGTGCGGTGCGTGCAGGGCAGGGCGCCGAGGCGGGCACGCGCGGTGATCAGCACCCCGCAGCTGGCGCTGCCCGGCAGCACCGGCCGCACCTGCGACTCGCTGCCCGCGTCGTCGAGGACGAGCAGGACGCGGCGTCCCGCGACGAGGCTGCGGAACAGGTCCCTGCGCTCGGCGTCCCCTTCCGGCGGTTCGGCGCCCAGGGCGCGCAGCAGCCGGCCGAGCACCTCGCCGGGCGCCACGGGGTCGGTGGCGCCCCGGAGTTCGGCGTAGAGCTGGCCGTCGGGGTACGCGTCGGCGACCCGGTGCGCGGCGGTGACGCCGAGGACGGACTTGCCGACACCGCCGGGTCCGGAGATGACGACGACGGGAACGGCCTGCCGCGGGCCGGGCGCCGTGAGCGCGGCCCGCACCTCGCGCAGCTGCGCCTCGCGTCCGGTGAAGTCTCCGATGGCGGGTGGCAGGAGGGCCGGGGCGGGTGGCGGGCAGTCGACGGCCGTCGGGCCGATGTCGTGGGCGAAGGAGTGGGAGGCGAGGCCTTCGGACGCGGGGGCGGTGACGGTGCTGCGGGTGTGCGTGGTGCCGGGCTCACCGGTGGGGCCGGCGGGGGCGGGCGTGTTCGTGGCCCTTGGCGTCGATGAGGGCGTGCCCTGCGGAGCCGTGGGGAGCAGCGCCGCGTCCGCCCGCAGGATCGCCTCGTGCATCGATCTGAGGACCGGCCCCGGGTCGAGCCCCAGCTCCTCTGCGAGTACGTCGCGGCCCTCCCCGTAGACCGCGAGCGCGTCGGCCTGCCGCCCCAACCGGTAGAGGGAGAGCATCAGTTGGGCGCGCAGTCGCTCGCGGGTGGGGTGTGTGGCGACGAGGGCGGTGAGCTCGCCGACCAGCTCCGTCTCGCGGCCCGTCCGCGCGAGGTCCGCGGCGATCCGCTCCTCCAGAGCCGCCTGCCGGGCCTCCTCCAGCTGATCTGCCGTGGCGCGCAGCGTCTCGCCGATCCCCCCGAGGGCGGGGCCCCGCCACAGCGCCAGGGCGTCGGTGAGCAACCGGGCCGCCGCCCCGTGGTCCCCGGTGGCCGCCGCCTCCCGGCCCGCCGCGGAGAGCCGTTGGAACGCGGCGCGGTCGACGAGGTCGGCGTCCGCGTGGATCAGGTAGCCCGGCGGTCTTGTCTCGATGACGTCGGCGGGCAGGGCGCGGCGCAGTGCGGAGACGTACGACTGGATCAGGGATCTCGCCGTGTCCGGCGGCCTGTCCCCCCAGATCACGTCGACCAGCGCCTCGGCGGAGACCACCCGCCCCGGCTCCAGGAGCAGCGCGGCGAGCAGCGCCCGGGGCTTGGGCCCGCCGAGAGCGAGACGCCGACCCGCACGCCAGGCCTCGACCGGCCCGAGCAAGCGGAAGTGCATGGCCGTGTCCACGCCCAGCTCCATGGGTCCCTGCCCCGCACCGCCCCCGGTCCCCGACCGACTGGTCATGCTACGACGCGACGGCCTCGACTCGCCCTGCCGCAAGGGGAATCAGGCCAGCTCGACGGGTTGCCCGCGCGAGAGGAGCGAAGGCAGGGGCGGAGGCGTGCGGCGCACCGTGGCCAGAGGGTGCGGCGCGGGTGATTCGTGGCCGGTACTGGTACCGGCCGAGGTGACTGATGCCGCCTCGGCCGGTCAGAGGCCTACGCTTCGCTCGCCCTCAGCATGTCCTCGCGCTCGACGATCTTCACGCGCTCGCGGCCGTGCGGCTCGCCCAGCGCCTTCTCCGCGGCGTCGAGGCGGTACCAGCCGTCCCACGTGGTGAAGCGGACGTTGCGCTCGTGGAGGAAGGCGTCGACGGCCTCGGGCTCGGGCGAGGCCGGGGCGTGCAGGCGGCCGTTCGCGCGGTCGTCGAGCAGGCTCGCGACGGTCTCGTTGGCGTCGCCCTTGGTGTGGCCGATGAGACCGACCGGGCCGCGCCGGATCCACCCGGTGACGTAGGTCGACTGGAGGTGCTCGCCGCTCTCCTCGATCACGCGGCCCGCCTGGTCGGGAACCGTGCCGGACGCGACGTCCCAGGGCAGCTTCGGCAGTTCGTCGGAGAGGTAGCCCACCGCTCGGTAGACCGCTCCGAGGTCCCAGTCCTTGAACTCGCCCGTGCCCTTGACGTTGCCGGTGCCGTCCAGGGCGGTGCGCTCGGTGCGCAGGCCGACGACCTGGCCGTCCTCGCCGAGGATCTCGACCGGCGACTCGAAGAAGTGCAGGAACAGCTTGTGCGGCCGGTCGCCGACGTCGCGGATCGCCCAGTTCTCCAGGGTCTTGGCGACCATGTCGGCCTGCTTGTTGCCGCGCCGGGTCGCGATCGAGCCGTCGTCGTAGTCGATGTCCTCGGGGTCGACGATGACCTCGATGTTCGGCGAGTGGTCCAGCTCGCGCAGCTCCATCGGGCTGAACTTGGCCTGCGCGGGGCCGCGGCGCCCGAAGACGTGGACCTCCAGCGCCTTGTTGGCCTTGAGGCCCTCGTGCACGTTGGCCGGGATCTCGGTCGGCAGCAGCTCCTCCGCGGTCTTGGCGAGGATGCGCGCCACGTCGAGCGCGACGTTGCCGACGCCGAGGACGGCGACCTTCTCCGCCTCGAGCGGCCAGGTCCGCGGCACGTCCGGGTGCCCGTCGTACCAGGAGACGAAGTCCGCCGCACCGTACGAGCCGTCGAGCTCGATGCCCGGTATGCCGAGCGCGCGGTCGGCCGTGGCGCCCGTGGAGAAGATCACCGCGTCGTAGAAGGCGCGCAGGTCGTCCAGGCTGATGTCGCGCGGGTAGTCGACGTTGCCGAAGAGGCGGATCTGAGGCTTGTCGAGCACCTGGTGCAGGGCGGTGATGATGCCCTTGATCCGCGGGTGGTCCGGGGCCACGCCGTAACGGATCAGGCCGAAGGGCGCCGGCATCCGCTCGAAGAGGTCGATCGACACACCCGGCTCGATCGCCTCCGCGGACTTGAGCAGCGCGTCGGCGGCATAAATGCCGGCGGGGCCGGCTCCGACAATGGCTACCCGCAGAGGGCGAGGCATGTTCAGGTTCCCTTCGAGCGGTGAATGGAGTGACTCAAGGGAAAGCCTAAACTAAGGCAAGCCTAAGTAAGTAGGCGGGTCATCTTTATGACCCCATAAGGCTGACTTATGGGCGTGAGCGCGCCCCGGAGGCTTGAGGCATCTGACAGATCGCGGCACCGGCGCCACATCGGCTTCAGCCTGCGCGCCGTGGCGCGCACCCACGGCCGAGCCACCGTCGCCCGGCTCCGTTCCGACCTCCGCCATCTGGCACCTGACCTGCTGCGCCGGCACCTGCCCAGGATCGCCCCCGACGGGCTGCTCCGGCCGGGCCTGACCCTCGCGCCGGCCCGGTACGAGACCGCTGAACACGACGTGGGCCACCGCGGCACACGGCCCCTGCATCTCGTCGTCCGCACCCCGCCTGGGCCCGGGTGGTGGACATCGGGTAGCCGCCCGTCCGTCGAGTGTCCGGGCCGGCCCAGGTGGGCACCGACCCGGACTTACGTACGTACGGATCAGGCGACGTCGAACCGGTCCAGGTCCATGACCTTGGCCCAGGCCGCGACGAAGTCGGTCACGAACTTCTCCTTCGCGTCGTCGCTCGCGTACACCTCGGCGAGCGCGCGCAGCTCGGAGTTCGATCCGAAGACGAGGTCGGCGCGGCTGCCGGTCCACTTGACCTCGCCCGTGGCGCCGTCGCGGCCCTCGAACGTGTCCTGGGCCTCGGACGTCGACTTCCACGTCGTGCCCAGGTCGAGCAGGTTCACGAAGAAGTCGTTGGTCAGCGTCCCGGGGTTCGTGGTGAGGACGCCGAGCTTCGAGCCCTGGTGGTTCGCGCCCAGGACGCGCAGGCCGCCCACAAGGACGGTCAGCTCGGGGGCGCTCAGGGTCAGCAGGTTCGCCTTGTCGAGCAGCAGGTACTCGGCGGGAAGACGGTTGCCCTTGCCGACGAAGTTGCGGAACCCGTCCGCCGCAGGCTCGATCGCGGCGAACGACTCCACATCGGTCTGCTCCTGCGACGCGTCGACGCGGCCCGGCGTGAAGGGCACCTCGACGGCGAAGCCGGCGTCCTTGGCGGCCTGCTCGACGGCCGCGCCGCCCGCGAGCACGATCAGGTCCGCGAGCGAGACCTTCTTGCCGTCGGTGCGGGCCGAGTTGAAGGACTCCTGGATGGCCTGAAGGGAGCTCAGGACCGTCGCCAGCTGGTCGGGGTTGTTGACCTCCCAGCCGCGCTGCGGCTCCAGGCGGATGCGGGCGCCGTTGGCGCCGCCGCGCTTGTCGCTGCCGCGGAAGGACGAGGCCGCCGCCCACGCGGTGGACACCAGCTGGGACACCGAGAGGTCCGAGTCGAGGACCTGCGCCTTGAGGGCGGCGATCTCCTCGGCACCGATGCCCTCGTACGTCACCTCGGGCAGCGGGTCCTGCCACAGCTGCGTCTCGCTCGGGACCTCCGGGCCGAGGTAGCGCACGACCGGGCCCATGTCACGGTGGGTCAGCTTGAACCAGGCCCGGGCGAAGGCGTCCGCGAACGCCTGCGGGTCCTCCTTGAAGCGGCGCGAGATCGGCTCGTAGACCGGGTCGAGGCGCAGCGAGAGGTCGGTCGTCAGCATCGTCGGGGCGTGGGTCTTCGACGCGTCGAACGCGTCCGGCACGGTGCCCGCGCCCGCGCCGTCCTTCGGCCGCCACTGGAAGGCGCCCGCGGGGCTCTTGAACAGCTCCCACTCGTAGCCGAAGAGGATCTCGAAGAAGCTGTTGTCCCAGGCGGTGGGGGTGTCGGTCCAGATGCCCTCGAGACCGCTGGTGATCGCGTCGGCGCCGACGCCGGTGCCGTGCGTGCTCTGCCAGCCGAGGCCCATCTGCTCCATCGGGGCGGCCTCGGGGTCGTCGCCGACCGCGTCGGCCGGGCCCGCGCCGTGGGTCTTGCCGAAGGTGTGGCCGCCCGCGATCAGGGCGACCGTCTCCTCGTCGTTCATCGCCATCCGGCGGAAGGTCTCACGGATGTCGCGGGCCGCGGCGATCGGGTCCGGAGTGCCGTTCGGGCCTTCGGGGTTGACGTAGATGAGGCCCATCTGGACCGCGCCGAGGGGGTTTTCGAGGTCGCGGTCGCCGGTGTAGCGCTCGTCGCCGAGCCAGGTGGTCTCCGGGCCCCAGTAGACGTCCTCGTCGGGCTCCCACACGTCGGCACGCCCGCCGCCGAAGCCGAAGGTCTGCAAGCCCATCGACTCCAGGGCCACGTTGCCGGTGAGGACCAGGAGGTCGGCCCAGGAGAGCGACTGGCCGTACTTCTTCTTGACCGGCCACAGCAGTCGGCGGGCCTTGTCAAGGCTGGCGTTGTCCGGCCAGCTGTTGAGCGGGGCGAAGCGCTGCTGTCCGGCCCCGGCGCCGCCGCGACCGTCGCTGATCCGGTAGGTGCCGGCGCTGTGCCAGGCCATGCGGATCATGAACGGGCCGTAGTTGCCGAAGTCGGCGGGCCACCAGTCCTGGGAGGTCGTCAGGACCTCGGCGATGTCCCGCTTCACGGCCGGGAGGTCCAGGGACTCGAAGGCCTCGGCGTAGTCGAACTCCTCGCCGAGCGGGTTGGCGACGGCGGGGTTCTTGGCGAGGATCTTCAGGTTGAGCCGTTCCGGCCACCACTGCCGGTTCCCGCCGCCCTGTGTCGGGTGTGCCGCGCGCGCGACAGGGCAACCGCTCCCTGTCTCCTCCGGCTTGGGGTCGGTGACGATCGCGTCGTGGTTCTCAGTCATGGGAATCCTTCCGGAGGGGGCGGATCACGGTGCTCAAGAGCTGAGGGTGGTGGAACAGTCGGGGGCACAGGTCCGACCGACCGCGCGCGACGCGTGCGGTCTGCGAGCCGTGGATCCGGACGCCGGGCCGGGAGGGCCCGTCTCCTGAAGTCACGTGTAGTTCCCTGCTGTTGCCCTGTCCCTTGGCTGTCAGCCGGAACCGATCCTACGATGGACTTAATCCAAGTCAATATGCCAGACAAGTCAATACGGCGGACAGGACAGTACGGCGGACAGGACAGTACGACGGACAGGCGCGGGCGCAGTCAATCGTCGGGACTATGCACAGTTAGGGCTGGTGCTCATGAGTGACCTGCTGCATCGACTTCGTGGCCGCGGCTGGCGGATGACCGCCCAGCGTCGTGTGGTCGCCGAGGTGCTCTCCGGCGACCACGTCCACCTCACCGCCGACGAGGTGCTCGCCCGGGCCACGCTCCGGCTGCCGGAGATCTCGCGCGCCACCGTCTACAACACCCTCGGCGAGCTGGTCGCGCTCGGCGAGGTGGCCGAGGTGGCCACGGACGGCCGCGCCAAACGCTACGACCCGAACGCCCACCACCCCCACCAGCACCTGGTGTGCTCGGACTGCGGCGCCATCCGCGACGTGCGCCCCGACGGCGACCCGCTGGCCGACCTGCCGCCCTCCGAGCGGTACGGCTTCACCGTCGCCGCCGCCGAGGTCACCTTCCGGGGCCGGTGCCCCGACTGCACCGGCACCTGACCGCTCGGCTCACGCGGTGCGCATCCCGGCGGCGAGCGTGGCGCCGTCGGCGGGGTCGATCAGGAGGAAGGATCCGGTGCGCCGGGAGTCGGCGTAGGAGTCCAGCGCGATCGGTTCGGCGGTGCGGACCCTGACCCGGCCGATGTCGTTGGCGACGAGCCGGCCGGGGGCGGGGTGCTGGGAGAGGTCCTCCAGGGTCAGCCGCGACGGGATCTCTCTGACGATGGCCTTGATGGTGCGGGTGGTGTGCTTGAGCAGCACCCGCTGGCCGACGGTGAGGGGCGTGTCGGCGACGTGGCAGACCGTGGCCTCGACGTCCTGGCTGAGGGCGGGGGTTCCGTCGGAGGGCACCAGGAGGTCGCCGCGGGAGACGTCGATGTCGTCCTCCAGGAGGAGGGTGACCGACTGGGGTGACCACGCGACGTCGACGGCGGTGCCGAGCAGGTCGATGCCCTTGACGGTGGAGGTGCGTCCGGAGGGCAGGACCGTCACGGACTCGCCGACGCGGAAGGTGCCGACGGCGATCTGTCCGGCGTAGCCGCGGTAGTCGGGGTGTTCGGCGGTCTGCGGGCGGATGACGTACTGCACGGGGAAGCGGGCCCGGCAGCCGTCCGGGTCGTGGCCGACCGGAACGGTCTCCAGGTGCTCCAGGACCGTCGGCCCGCAGTACCAGTCCATGTGCGCGGAAGGGTCGACCACGTTGTCGCCGGCGAGGGCGGAGACGGGGATGGCGGTGACCTCGGGTATGCCGAGCTCGGTGGCGTACGCGGTGAACTCCTCGGCGATCTTCGCGAAGGCGGGCTCGGCGTAGTCGACCAGGTCCATCTTGTTCACCGCGAGAACCACGTGGGGAACGCGGAGCAGGGCGGCGACGGCGGCGTGGCGGCGGGTCTGCTCGACCACCCCGTTGCGCGCGTCGACCAGGATGACGGTCAGTTCGGCGGTGGAGGCGCCGGTGACCATGTTGCGGGTGTACTGCACGTGGCCGGGGGTGTCGGCGAGGATGAACCGGCGCCGGGCGGTGGCGAAATAGCGGTAGGCCACGTCGATGGTGATGCCCTGCTCGCGCTCGGCCCGCAGCCCGTCGGTCAGGAGGGCCAGGTCGGGTTCGGCGGCGCCCCGGCTGCGCGAGGCCCGCTCGACGGCCTCCAGCTGGTCGGTCAGGATCGACTTGGAGTCGTGAAGGAGGCGCCCCACCAAGGTCGACTTGCCGTCGTCGACCGAACCGGCCGTGGCGAGGCGCAGTGTTCCGGCGGCGGAACCGGTGTCGGCGTCCGTGCGGGTGCTGGTGCCGGTCCCGGTACTCGTACCGATTCCAGTGCTGGTGCTGGTGGTCATGTTTAGAAGTACCCCTCGCGCTTGCGGTCTTCCATCGCGGCCTCGGACAGCTTGTCGTCGGCGCGGGTCGCGCCTCGTTCGGTCAGCCGGGAGGCGGCGATCTCGGCGATGACCTGCTCCAGGTCCGTCGCGCCGGAGTCGACGGCGCCTGTGCAGGACATGTCGCCCACCGTGCGGTAGCGCACCAGGCGCTTCTCGACCGGCTCGTCGTCGCGAGGCCCGCCCCACTCCCCGGCGGTCAGCCACATCCCCGCGCGCCGGAACACCTCCCGCTCGTGCGCGAAGTAGATGCCGGGCAGGTCGATGTCCTCGCGGGCGATGTACTGCCAGACGTCCAGCTCGGTCCAGTTGGAGAGCGGGAAGACGCGGACGTGCTCACCGGGGGCGTGGCGGCCGTTGTAGAGCTGCCACAGCTCGGGACGCTGACGGCGCGGGTCCCACTGCGAGAACTCGTCGCGCAGGGAGAACACCCGCTCCTTGGCGCGGGCCTTCTCCTCGTCACGGCGTCCGCCGCCGAAGACCGCGTCGAACCGCTCGCTCTGGATCTTCTCCGTCAGGGGCACGGTCTGCAGCGGATTGCGCGTCCCGTCGGGGCGTTCACGCAGCTTGCCCGCGTCGATGTACTCCTGCACCGAGGCCACGTACAGCCGAAGGCCGTGCTCGGCCACCACGCGGTCGCGGTACTCGATCGCCTCGGAGAAATTGTGCCCGGTGTCGACGTGCAGGAGCGAGAAGGGGATCGCCGCGGGGGCGAACGCCTTCAGCGCCAGATGCAGCATGACGATCGAGTCCTTGCCGCCCGAGAAGAGGATCACCGGGTTCTCGAACTCCCCCGCCACCTCACGGAAGATGTGCACCGCCTCGGACTCCAGGGCGTCCAGGTGGCTCAGCACGTACGGGCTTTCGGTCACGTGTGGCAGTGAAGGCACGCTGATCGTCATGCCAGACCCCTTTCGACGAGCAGCGCGTACAGCGCGGCTGCGGACTCCTGCTCGGTCTGCCGCTGCGACTCGATCCGCAGATCCGGCGACTCGGGCTCCTCGTACGGGTCGTCGATCCCGGTCAGGCCGGAGATCTCGCCCGCGGCCTGCTTGGCGTACAGGCCCTTCACATCGCGTTCGGAGCAGACCGCCACCGGAGTGGCGACGTGCACCTCCAGGTATACGGTGCCCTCGCTCCGGTGCCGTTCGCGCACCGCCTCCCGGCTGTCCGCGTAGGGCGCGATGACCGGCACGAGGACCGTCACGCCGTGGGAGGCGAGCAGTTCGGCGACGAAGCCGATGCGCAGCACGTTGGTGTGCCGGTCGGTGCGCGAGAAGCCGAGGCCCGCCGAGAGGAACGCGCGGATCTCGTCCCCGTCGAGCACCTCGACCCGGTGGTCCTCGCCTCGCAGGCGCTCGGCCAGCGCGTGAGCGATCGTGGTCTTCCCGGCGCTCGGCAGACCGGTCAGCCACACGGTCCCGCCGCTGGCGGTGGTGGGCATGCCGCTACCAGCCGATGGACCGGTAGAAGGCGGCGTAGCGCCGGAACACGTCCTGCCCGACGGGCGGCCACGCGAGACCGGCCTCGGCCGCGAGCCGCTCGGCGCGCTCCCTGCCCACCGCCGCCGGGTCCTGCCGGAAGAGCTCCGCCAGGCTCTCCTTCACCCGCACTCCCCCGCCTCCGTCGGCGGCAGCGCCGTCGTCGTCGGTGGGCGGCGGGAGCAGCGCGAGCACTCGTACCAGGTCACTGTTGTCCGGCGACGCGGCGGACTGGCGTCGCACCTGCTCCCAGAACACCGGGTACGACACTTCGGTGAGGCGGAACACCTCCTGGAAGACGGCCATGAGGGCGTCGAAGCTCACGGCACGGGGCTGCACCTCGTGCAGCCATCCGCGCTCGCCCCGGCAGGCGGCGGCGACCACGAGCGCGCTGACGTGGTCCACCGGCGTGTAGTCGGTGACGATGGGGCTCGAGAACCACATCCGCGTCTGCAGACAGGCCTTGACGAGCAGGTCGTGCAGGCCCCAGCGGCTGGGGACGCCCGTCACGGAGTGCGGGGTGACTTCGCCGAAGCGGTGGACGGTGACGGGAAGTCCGCGCTCGGCGGCCTCGGCGAGCAGCCGCTCGGCGACCCACTTCGACTGGCTGTAGCCGTCGGCGGGCACCGCGCCGGCGGGCACGGGGCCCTCGGGGATGAACCCGGTGCCGTCCTGCCCGGTGGGGAACACTCCCAGGGTCGAGACGAAGTGCAGCTGCTTGGCGCGGTGGGTGGTAGCGAAGCGGAGGATCTCCAGTGTGCCGTGCACGTTGGCGCCGCGGTGGGCGTGGTAGCCGCGGGCCAGGTTGATCATGGCGCCGTTGTGGAGAACCGTGTCGACACGCTCGGCCAGCGTGGTGAACTCCCCCTCGTCGAGGCCGAGTCGAGGCAGCCGCAGGTCTCCAGGCACCCCTTCGATCCGGTCCGCGTGGGCCTCGTCCCAGAGCCGGTACTCGCGCAGGTTCGCGACGACCCGCTGCCGGGCGTTCGCCGCGTCGTCCACACGGACCAGGCAGTGCACGACCGCCTCGGTGTTCGCCAGCAGGTCGTGCAGCAGCTGACCGCCCACGAAGCCGGTGGCGCCGGTCAGCAGCACGTCGCAGGGGGGCGCGGGCGAGGTGACGACGCACGGCGGGACGATGTCCTCGGGCAACACCGCGTCGGCGTCGAGGAGTTCCCTGAGCTCGCGGGCCGCGGCCTCGTCGGCGGCGCCGTCCGGGGCCGGCTGGTGGGCGTCGTGTCCGGTCAGGAGGGCGACCTGCTGGGCCACGGTCGGGCGCTCGTACACGTCCCGTACCGACACGCGGGTGCCGAACCGCTCGCTCAGGGCGACGGCGAGGCGCTGGGCGCCGAGCGAGTCACCGCCCAGTTCGAAGAAGTCGGCGCCCGGGTCGACCTGCCCGACCGGCAGGAAGCCCAGCCAGGTGGCGCGCACGACGACCTCGACGGAGTCCGGGGCGTGCTCCGCCCCTGCCGCGGCGCCGGAGACGGTCGGCTCCGGCGACGCGGTCTGGTCCTGGCCGGAGTGGGCGAGCTGTTTGAGTGCCTTGCGGTCGGCCTTGCCGTTGGGGGTGAGCGGCATGGCGTCAAGGACGACGAAGCGGCGCGGTGTGAGCGCGGGCGGCAGGCTCGCGGCGGCGTGCTCCCTGAGCCGGGTGGCCCCGACTTCGGCGGAGCGCACGGTCACGAAGGCGACGAGCGCCCGGCTTTCGCCCTCCTCGTGCACGATCACCTTGGCCTCCCGCACCTGCGGGTGGCTCAGCAGCCCCGCCTCGACCTCCGAGAGCTCGATGCGCACGCCGCCGATCTTGACCTGGTGGTCGAGGCGCCCGACGAACTGCAGGAGCCCGTCCGGCCGCCGGTAGCCGAGGTCACCGGTGCGGTACAGGCGGTCGCCCGGGATCTCCGGGAAGGGGTTGGGCACGAACACGGCCGCGGTCTTGCGGGGGTCCTTCACGTATCCGAGGCCGAGGCACTCGCCGCCGATCCAGATCTCGCCGGTCTCCCCGTTCCCGACGGGCTCCGCGCGGTCGTTCACGATCACCGCGTAGGTGTTGTCAATGGGGCGGCCGATCGGCATGGGGTCGCGGTCGGCGTCGCTCACGGTGTGGAAGACGCTGCCGATCGACGCCTCGGTCGGGCCGTAGGTGTTGATGATGGCCACGTCCGGCAGGTAGGACCGGAAGGTGCGGACCGCGTCCGCCGTCATCTCCTCGCCGCCGATGAGCAGGCGGCGCAGGGAGCCGAGGCGGTGGATGAGTCCGGGCTCCGTGGTGAGCAGCTCCACCAGCGTGTTGAAGATCGAGGGGACGAAGTCGGTGGTGGTGACGGCGTGCCGGTGGATGACGTCCACGGTCGCCTCGAGGTCGAGGATGCCCGAGCGTTCGGGTATCACGACCTGGCTGCCCGTGGTGAGGGGCCACAGCAACTGCCAGAGCGACGAGTCGAATTGGTGCCTGCTGTTCTGCAGCACCACCTCGTCGGTGCGGCTGCTGAGCCGGCGGCTCATGTAGGCGAAGCGGTTGAGCAGCCCCCGGTGGACGTTGAGCGTGCACTTGGGCAGGCCGGTGGAGCCGGAGGTGTAGAAGCCGTAGACGATGTCGTTCAGGGTGGCGGGGGGCACGGGCGGCGGCGCGGTGGCGGGCGCCGGGTCCGCGGGCCGCACCGGCAGTACGGGGACGGCGAGGGGCAGTCGGCGGCCACCCTCGGAGCTCAGTACCACCTTGGCGTCGAGCGTCTCGATCATCCGGACGAGGCGGTCCGCGGGGCCCGAGTCGTCGACCGGGACGAACGGCGCCGCGAGCTTCATCGCCGCGATCATCGCGAGGGGCAGCTCCGCTCCCCCGTCGACGAGGAGCGGGACGAAGTCGCCGCGGCCGACGCCGAGTTCGCCGAGCCGCCGGGCGAGAGCGTTGGCCCGCTCGTCGAGCTCCCGGTAGGAGAGCGTCAGCGAGCCGTGGGTGACGGCGGGCGCCTGCGGCGTCTCGGCCGCCCTGGCCTCGAAGAGCTGGAGAACGGTGCGGTCTCCCGGATCGTCGGCGGATGGCTCCGCAACGTCACTACGCGACCCGATTCGATACCGCTCGGTCATACCGGACGCCCCCTTGACGGGCCGCTTCGTGGGCGGCCTACTGTGCCCCGACTGTTCGGACTTGTTCGGGTGAACCCGAAGTTCCGAACCGGGAAAACGAATCGTGATTCCCCGAATATTCCGGAACAAGGTAAGGCCGCCGCAAGCAGCCGCGATACCGCTGGGTGATTACCACGTCCGTAATCATCGTAATTACAGATGTGGCTCCGTTGGCGACCCTTCCGTCGCAGGTTGAGTGAGCGTTGACGCGGCGAGAACGGGGATACTAATGTCACGGCTCGGTCCGTCATGGAATTCGGTACCCACTATGTCGACGCACGGCCCCGGGGGTAATACGCAGATGGATTTGAATCAACTCAAGGGCCTGCGCGTGGGCCTGTTCACCTCCGGCGGGCTTTCCTGCACCGCCGTCGCCGCGTGGCTGGCGGAGAACGATGTCGACGTGACGTGCTACGTCGCCGACATCGGCCAGCAGGCGCCGCTGCCCGCCGGTGAACTCGCCGCGCGCCTCTCCCAGTACGGCCTGAAGTCCAAGGTCGTCGACCTCCGTGCCGAGATGGCCGGCACCGCGCTCGACCTCGTGACGTACCAGGCGACCTACGAGGGCGGCTACTGGAACACCACGGGCGCCTCGCGCGCGGTCCTGGTCGGTGGGCTCGGACCGGTGCTGCGCGCCGACGGGTGCGACGTACTCGCCCACGGGTGCGTGGGCGGCGGCAACGACCAGTCCAGGTTCGCCCGTTACGCGGCACGCTTCACGCCCGACCTCACGGTGTTCACGCCGTGGACCGAGGCGTGGATGCTGGAGCGGTTCCCGACCCGCGCGCACATGAGCACGTACCTGTCCGGCCTGGGCTATGCCAAGGAGCTCACGGACTGGGTGGCGTACTCGGTCGACGGCGGGCTCGCCGGCTTCTCGCACGAGAGCGACGCCCTGGAGTCACTGACCACCGCGCCCGCGTCGGTGGAGCCGCTGATGACGGTGTGGCCGCAGGACGCGGCCGCCGAGCCCGAGACGTTCACCGTCCGCTTCGAGGGCGGTCGCCCCGTCGCGGTGGACGGCGCGGCGGTCACCCCGCTCGAAGCGATGCTGCGGGCCAACGCCCTCGGCGGCCGGCACGGGATATCGCTGCGCACCGTGGTCGAGAACCGGGTGAACGGGACCAAGTGCCGGGGCGTGTACGAGGCGCCGGGCCTCGACGTGCTCGGCCCGTGCCTCGACGCGCTGTACCAGGCGTGCCTCGACAAGCCCTCGACCGCGCTGCTGCGCCAACTGTCCGCCACGCTCGGCACCGCCGTGTACGAGGGGCGCTTCCACGACGCGTCCGGACGGGCGGCGGCGGGCGGCGTCGACCTGCTCGCGGCCGGTGTGAGCGGCACCGTGGAGGCGACGCTGTACCGCGGGAACGTCCAGGTCCAGCGGTTGCTCGACCTCGCGGACGCGCCGGGAACGGCCCGCCAGACGCGCTTCACGCACGGCGGCCACCACTGGATCACGCAGGCGGGCTAGTCCCGGACGTCGTCGGCCGTCACCGGCTGAACCGCACGGAAAGGCCGGGGGCGGGGAGTTCATCTCCCCGCCCCCGGCCTTCTGCATTCTCCGGCCCCCTACTGGGATGACTGCGATGACCGGGATTACTGGGACCAGGCCGTCGGCGTACGGTCCCAGCGGTGCCGGCGCAGCTCGGCGTACAGCTCGGCCGACAGCGGCTCCGCCCCGCTCACACCGAGGTTCGCCGCGACGTGGCGGATGCTGCGCATGCCCGGGATCACGGTGCTCACCGCCGGGTGCTGCAGGATGAACCGCAGCGCCAGCTCGGGCATGGTCATGTCCGCGGGCACCGCCTCCTTGAGCCGGTCCGCGTGGTCGACGCTCGCGTGCAGGTTCTCCGGCACGAAGTACGAGCTGCGCCAGTCGTCCTCGGGCCAGGTCGTCTCGTGCGTGAGGGTCCCGGTCAGGGTGCCCTCGTCGAAGGGGACCCGGGCGATGACGGCGATGTCCCGCTCCTGGCAGGCGGCGAACAGCTCGTCCTCGGGCGCCTGGTCGAAGATGTTGTAGATCACCTGGACCGAGTCGACGAGCCCGGTGTCGAGCGTCTTCAGGACGTTGGTCGGCTCCCAGCGGTTGACGCTGATGCCCACGCCCTTGACGACGCCCTCGTCCTTCAGCCGGCGGATGGGGTCCTGCCAGCTCCGGTCGTCGGCCCAGCCGTCCTCCCACACGTGGAACTGCAGCAGGTCGATCGATTCCGTACCGAGCCCCTCAAGGCTCTTGCGGGTGTATTCGAGGATGTGGTCCTCAGGAAATACATCGGCGAGCCTTGAGTTCCGCGTCGACGGCCACTTGCGGTCCTTCGGCGGAATCTTCGTGGCGACGTAGAGCTGTTCTCCCGCATGCTTCTCGAGTAGCTGTCCGAGCAATTCTTCACTGTGGCCTCGCCCGTAAATCCAGGCGGTGTCGAAGAAGTTGCAGCCTCCCCGAATGCTCTCCTCGAGCGCCTCCTGGCCCGTGGCGTCGTCGGCACCGGACCAGCCGCCCTCACCTCCGGCTATTCCCCACATTCCATAGCCGACTTCGCTGACCTGCCACCCGAGCCTGCCGAAGCGTCGGTACTCCACGTTCCAACCTCGTTTCCGCTTGTCACTGATCCGCTTGTCACTGATCCGCTTGTCACTGATCCGCTTGTCACTGATCCGCTAGTCACTGATTCGCTGGCGCATTCACGTCAGTCGGTCTCGCGCACGATGGCGGACAGGGCCCGCACCATCAGCTCCCCCATCCTCGGCGCGAGTGCCCCCGACGCCTGTGCGGGGTCCACCCGGATGCTCAGCTCGTAGGTCTTCCGCTGCGGAAGCCGGTTCACCTCGACGAGCAGCGGGAAGTTCGTGCGGTCGGCGAAGATCCACCGGTCGGTGCTGATGCGGCGCAGCGAGTCGACCTTGTCGAAGACATGGAAGTCCGTGTAATTGAACATCGCCTCGAAGGGGGCGTGGCCCAGGTCCTTCTGGATCCGGGCCAGCGGATATCCCCGGTGGGCCAGGTGCTCGCGCTCCGCGTCGAACGCGGCCTGGACCAGCGCCGTCCAGTTGCCGTGCTCCAGACGTACGCGCACCGGCAGCACGTTGAGGAACACACCCAGCACCAGGTCCGACCCCTCCGACTCCGGGCGGCCGTTCCCGCACAGCCCGGTCACCACGTCCTCGGCCCCGCAGAGCTCGCCCATCGACCAGAGGTGGGCGGCAAGGAAGACGCTCTTGGCCGGTACTCCCAGGGCGGCCGAGAACCGCTGCACCCGCGCCGCGAGCTCGTCGGGCAACTCCTGTACCAGCTCGGCGCCTTCGGGCTCGTCCACGGCAGTGACCGCCGGCAGGTACAGCGGTTCCATGCCCTTCAGGAGCTCGCCCCAGTACGTACGGGACGCGGTGTCCTGGGTGGCGCTCTGCTCGGCCGCCACGAAGTCCCGGTAGCGGACCTGCGGCATCGGTTCGAGTCCCGGCCCTTCGTACCCGAGCCGCCGCTCGTACTCGACAAGCACTTCGGTCGCGAGGCGGGCGAAGCTCCAGCCGTCGAGCAGAATGTGATGCACCGACAGGGAGAGGTGGAAGGAGTCCTGGGAGAGGACGCCCACGTGGACGCGGAGCAGCGGGGCCTCCGTCTCGTCGAAGGCGGTCGCGGATTCCCGCTCCCACCAGTCGTCCAGGGCCTTCCGCTGCTCCTCGTCGGTGAGTCCGCTCAGGTCCTGGGTCTCCAGGGGGACCGTGGCCGTGCCGTGGACCAGTTGCAGGGGCTCGCGGAACTCGGCGAGGTCGAAGGAGGTGCGGAGCATCTCGTGCCGGTCGACGAGCGCCGCCACCGCGTCCCGCAGCGCCCCCTCGTCCCACGGGCCGCTCACGCGTACCCGGGTCAGATCGTGGTAGAGCGCCGGGTCGTCGCTGAGCTCGCAGTGGTACAGGATGCCCAGCTGGAGCGAGGAGAGCGGGTAGGCGGCCACCACGCCCGCGGGCACGAGCGCCGGGTCGAGGTCGGCGAGCGTCGTCGTGAGCGCGGCGCCCGTAGACGCCCGTTCCGCGACGGGCTCGTCGGCGATCCCCGCGGCCTCACGGGCGAGTTCACCGAGCGTGGGGTGGAGGAACACCTCTTCCACGCTGATGTCGAGGCCCGCCGAGCGTGCCTCCGCCACCAGGCGGATCGCCGTGATCGAGTCCCCGCCGAGGGAGAAGAAGTTGTCGTCCGCCGCGATGGAGTCACGCCCCAGCACCTGCGACCACACGCCGCGCAGCCGCTCGATGCCCGGCCCTGTGCCCGGCCCTTCTCCCGTCGGCATCCCCCGCACATCTGTGTCCGTCATGTCCTCGCCCCTCCCCTTGCGTCGCACAGGGCCGCGTCGGGCCGTGCGACTGCCTCTGAAATCACCGCTGTCCAGCGGTCGAGCAGGTCTTCCACCGTGCCGCGCGCGAAGAGGTCGGTGCTGTACTCGACGGTGGCCACCATCTCCCCGGCCACCTCCTCGATCTCCAGTGTGAGATCGAACTTCGCGCTGCCGTTGTGCAGCGGCACGGGCGTCGCCCGCAGTCCCGTGAGGCGGGCCTCGGGGCGGCGCGGCCCCTGGTAAGCGAGGGCCGCCTGGACGAGCGGTGGCACGGACAGCACCCGTTCGGTGACGAGTTCCTGCACGAGCCGGTCGAAGGGGACGTACTCGTGCTCGATGGCATCGAGCACCTGCCCGTGCGCGAGGCGCAGCGCGTCGCGGAAGGAGCGGGTTTCCCGGAAGTCGAGCCGCAGGACGACCGTGTTCACGAAGAATCCGACGACGTCCTCGAAGTCCGGCCCCGGCCGTCCCGCCGCGGGTGAGCCGATCAACAGGTCGTCCTGCCCGCAGAGTTCACGCAGCGCGGCACCGAGCGCGGTCAGGACCACGCAGTACGGGGTGGTGCCCTCCTCGCGCGCGAGCCGGGTGACCGCGGTGAGGAGACCGTTGGGGGTGGTGCGCGAGAGGCGGTGGCCTCGGTAGCTCATGGCCTTGGGCCGTGGGTGGTCGGCCGGGAGGTCAAGGACCGTGGGTGCTCCGCGCAGCCGTTCCACCACGTGCTTGACGAGGGCGTCCGCAGCGGAGGAGCCATCCGGGTCGGCTTGCGTGCGGATGAAGTCGCGGTACGCGGTGGAGTGTTCTTGCCACGGAGACGTGCCGCCGGCCAGTCGCGCCGCGTAGGCCGCCGCCAGGTCCCGGTCGACGACGTCACTGCTCACCCCGTCCGAGACGATGTGGTGGGTGACCACGACGAGGAGGTGGTCGTCGGGCGCCACCCTGATGAGCGCGGTGCGCAGCAGCGGGGCGCTCGCCAGGTCGAACGGCTGCCGCGCGAGCTGCTCGGCCCGTACGAGCGGGGCGGCCGCACCCTGTCCGCCCGCGCTCAGGTCGATGACCTGCAACGGCACCGTCACGCCCTGGGCGATCTCGGCCGTCAGCCGGCCGTCCCTGAAGTGGAAGGAGGTCCGCAGGCGCTCGTGCCGCTCGACGACATCCGCCAGGGCGAGCCGGAGTGCGGCGACATCGAGGGGCCCGCGCAACCGCAGCGCGCTCGGCACGTTGTACGCGGTGCCCGCCGCCTGCCTGAACTGTCCGAGGATCCACAGGCGTTGCTCGCCGGGCGAGACCGCGTCCGCGGGGGCGGTTTCCCGTGCCATGGACGGTACGGGCGTGCCGCCTCGGACGAGTACGGCGAGCTCCTTGACCGTGCCGGCCGCCAGGAACTCCCGTGCGGTCACACGTGTCCCGTACTCCTGCGCCATCCGGCCGAGCACCCGGGCCATGTGCAGGGAGTCGCCACCGAGCCCGATGAACTCGTCGGTCCGCCCCACGCGGCGGACGCCGAGCACCTCGCTCCACAGGGCCGCGAGCCGTTCCTCGTCCGGCCCCTCGGGGCGGACGTAGGGGCTGTGGCGCTCCTCCGGTGCGGGCGCGGGCAGGGCCTTGCGGTCCAGCTTTCCCTGGGCGGTGACCGGCAGGGCGGGCAGGGCGACGTACGCCGAGGGGACCGCGTAGTCGGGCAGGGATTGGACGGCGAGGGCGCGCAGCCGCTGCGGATCGGCGTCCCCGACTATGTAGGCGACGAGCTGGGTGTGTCCGGACTCGGGGGTCACGGCCACCACGGCGCACTCCCGTACCAGGAGATCCTGTGCGAGCGCCGCTTCCGCCTCGGCCGGCTCGACGCGGTGGCCGCGGATCTTCACCTGGTGGTCGTCGCGGCCCAGGAACTCGATCGCGCCGTCCGCGTCCCTGCGTGCCAGGTCGCCGGTGCGGTACAGCCGGTCGCCGGGGTTCCCGGCGAACGGGTCCGGGACGAAGCGCCGCGCGGTGAGGTCGGCCCGTCCCTGGTAACCACGCGCCACCGCGCGGCCGCCGATGTACAGCTCGCCGGTCTCACCGGGACGGCAGGGCGCCATCTCGTGGTCGAGGACGTACGCCTGGACGCCGTCGAGTGCGGTGCCGATGGGCAGCGTGCTGCCGGGCGGAAGCGGGGCGCGGTCCGGGTAGACCGCGGCGGTGGCCGTGATCGTGGTCTCGGTGAGTCCGTAGGCGTTGATCACCGGCACGGCGCTGTGCCGGCGCCAGGCGGCGAGGGTGCGGGTGTGCGTGGTGTCGCTGCCGACGACGAGGAGCCGCAGGCCCGGCGGCAGGGGGCGGGGCGTCCGTTCGAGGTCGGCGCACCACTGGGCCCAGTACGGCGTCGGGAGGTTGGCGACCGTCACCTGGTGCGTACGGAGGAAGTCCTCCAGCGCGGCGGGCGGCAGCGCGGTGTCGTCCAGGACGACGAGGGTGCCGCCCGCGGCGAGGGTCGGGTAGACCTCCTCGCCGAGCACGTCGAACCCGGGGTTGGTGAACTGGAGCACCCGGTCCGCCCTGGACAGCCCGAAGAGGGCACGGACGGCCTGTGCGTGGTTGGCGAGGGACCGGTGCTCGACGGCCACGGGCTTGGGAAGGCCGGTGGAACCGGAGGTGTGGATGAGATAGGCGAGGCGTCGCGGGTCGTCGCGTACACCGCTGTCCGCCCCGACGCCCGTCACCACGCTGTCCGCCCCGACGCCCGTCACCACGCTGTCTGCCCCGACGCCCGCGCTGCCGTCCGTCGCGGCGCGCACGTCGAGCACGGGCAGGTCCCCGGCCACGGCCGCGACGTCGGCGTCCGGCACGCGGCGGCCGTCGGTGAGCAGCAGCCGTGCCCCGGCGGACCGCAGCAGATACCGGGTGCGGTCCGCGGGGAGCCCGGGGTCGAGCGGCAGGTAGGCGGCGCCCGCCTTGGCCGCGGCGAGCAGCGCCGTGATGAGTTCCGGGCCGCGCGGCATCCGGACAGCGACCACCGGCTCCCCGGCAGGGCCCTCGTCCACCGCGTCGGCGCACCGCGCGCGCACCTGCCATGCCAGCGCTTCGGCGCGCTCGTCCAGTTGCCGGTAACTCACCGAGGCGGCGCCGTGGACCACGGCCACGGCGTCCGGCGCGGTGGCGGCCTGGGCCTCGAAGAGCTGGTGGACCAGCGGTTGCGCGTACGTCACTGGGTGTGCTCGCTCCATCGCCTGTCGGGCCGCCGCGTTCCGTCGGCCGCGCACTGCCCGACCAGGTCGCGTACGCGGCCGAAGACCTGCCGCGCCTGGTCCGCGTGCAGATAGAAGTGGTCGCCGGGGAAGGAGAGCTGCTGGAACTCTCCCGTGGTGTACTCCTGCCAGCCCTGGACGTCCGCCGCCGTGGCGGAGGAGTCGTCGGCGCCCGACATGACGGTGACGGGGGCGCCGATCCTCGTCCGGGCGCGCGGCCGGTAGTTCTCGCCGATCGTCAGGTCGGCGCGCATCACCGGCAGGATCAGGGGCAGCAGCTCCGGATCGGCGAGCACTTCCTCCTTGCTGCCGCCCAGTTCGCGCATGGCGGCGACCAGCGTCGCGTCGGGGACGTCGGAGCGCATCGCGATGGTGCGGGACGGCACGGAGGGGGCCGGAGCCCCGGACACGATGAGGTGGGCGGGCCGGATGCCGTACGTCCGCTCCAGTTCCACCGCCACCTCGAACGCCACCAAGGCGCCCATGCTGTGCCCGAAGAGGACCAGCGGCAGATCCGTGAACGCCTGGAGGCGCGCCGCTATGTCGTGCGCCAGGGGCTCGCACCGGGTATGGGCCGGTTCCGTGAACCGTCCGGCGCGGCCCGGGTACTGCACCGCGCGCAGCTCCATGTCCGGGCCCGCCCACGTCGACCACTGCCGGTAGGCACTGGCCGCTCCCCCGGCGTGCGGGAAGGCGATCAGCCGGGCACGGGCCTGCGGCAGCCGCTCGCCGGAGAGCCACCGGTCCACAGTGGTGTCCGTGGTCATCGGGACTGCGCCGACGAGAGCACGGCCCCGGCCGCCATGTCCTGGCGCAGGCTCAGCGGCCGCAGGTCGGTCCAGACCTCGGCGATGTGCTCCAGGCACCGCGCCTCCGGTCCGCTGACCCCCATGTCGCGCCAGCCCGCGGGCACTTCGCGGCCCAGCGGCCAGATGGAGTACTGCTCCTCGTCGTTGGCGACCACGCGGTACTGGAGCTCGCTCTCCTGCTCCGCGGCCTCGGGCTGTACGGATGCGGCCATGGACGTCTCCTCGGTTGTCGGTCATGTTCTGGTTCGGCGGTGCTCGGTCATGGCGTGCCAGTCGGAGCGGTCAGCAGTTCCAGGTCGTCCCTGCCGGACAGCCGCAGCCGCCCTGCCTCGCGGAACAGCCCGGCGGGCGCCCCCATGCGGACGGTCTCCGTGCGGGCGAGACGGTAGTGCCGCTGCACCGGCAGCTCGGCGGTCAGACCGCGCACCCCGCACACGTGCACGGCGGTCGCCGTGACCTCGGCCGCCGCGTCGGCGGCCAGCGCAAGCGCGTCCACCGCGGCGCGTTCGGCGGTCCTGTCCTCGTCCGCGAGCTCGCCCGCCCTGCGCACGGCAAGACGCACCGTCTCCAGGCGGGTCGCCGCGCGCGCCAGCGCGAAGGAGACGCCCTGGAAGTCGTGGAGCACGGAGCCGAACTGCTCGCGGCGCAGCGTGTGCGCGCGGGCCGCGGCGTGCGCGCCCTCGGCCAGGCCGAGCAGGTAGGCGGCCTGGCGGATGCGGGCGCGGGCCGTCAGCTCCGCCCACTGCGCCGGTGACGGGCGGCCGAGCGCGCTGGTGTGCGGGACGAACACGTCGACGGTGGCGTCCGCGCCGCTGACTGCCGCCGCATCCGTGGGGAGCTCCGTGGGGAGCAGGGCCGGAACCAGGCCGTCCGGCGTCTCCAGGAGCAGCAGTCGGTGCGTGGTGTCCGGCTCGTGCGTGGTGTCGACGGGGCGGAGCGAGACGGTCCAGCCCCCGTCGGCCGACTGCGCCGCGAGCCGCCCCGCCGCCCCGAACACGTCGGCGGTCACGGTCAGTTCACCCGCGCTCAAGCCCTGCAGTACGGCCTCGTGCGCGCCGTCAGCGCAGAGCCCCGCCACGTCGGCGGTGAGTGCTGTGGCGCGGTACGGGCCGCTCAGGGCGGCGCGTCCGAGTTCCTCGCACACCACCAGGGAGCCGGGCAGTCCGAGGCCGAGCCCGCCCGCGTCCGCGGGCACCTCGAATCCGGGCGCGCCGATCTCGGCAAGCGCGGGCCAGCTCGGGCAGGACGTGCCGTCCACCGCCGGGGGGCCGTGGACGGCGTCGGCCCCGAGCTTGCGCTCCGCCGCCGAGGCGAAGCGGGTACGGATCGCCTGCCTCAGGTGGCGAGTCAGGGTGTCCTCGGCCGCTTCGGATGCGGCTCCCGTACCGCCGCCTTCGCCCGCGGCGACGATCTGGAGCATCATCTCGGAGGTCCCCGCCGAGAAGGTCAGACCGGGCGCTTCCCGGTACGCGGCCTCCAGGGACGGCGACGCGGCGGACGGCGGGAGCGTGTTCGCCCAGGCGGCCACCTCCCGGGCCAGTTCACTGGTGACGTACTTGGCCACGGCCGCGCTGGTGGTGTCGGCCTCGTCGAGTCCGAGGTCGAGCTGCCCGAGCACCCACCAGGTGTGCAGCCGCGCGGCCTCGACCTCGGCGCCGAAGCGGCCGCCGCGCTCCAGCTCCGCCGCTTCGAGGCCACCGGCCACGACGGCCGCGTACCACGACTCGGCCTTGAGCGAGTAGTCGAGACCGGTGCGCTCCACGGCGAGCGCCTGGGTGAGCAGCTGCCATCCCTGGCCGACCTCGCCGACGACATCGGCGGCGGGCACGCGTACCTCGTCGAGCACCACCCGGTGGAACTGTTCGTCGGCGATCCCCGCGATGGTCTCCCTGCGCACGCCCGGGGCGTCCATGGCGACCATGAAGAGGGTGATGCCCTGGTAGCGCCCGTCGGCGGCGCCGGTCCGCGCGGCGCACAGGGCGACATCGGTGATGTCGCTCTTGAGGTTGTACGCCTTCACTCCGCTGATGACGAAGTCGTCGCCGTCGCGTACCGCCGTGGTGCGCAGCCCGGCGAGGTCGGATCCGGCCTCCGGCTCCGTGTACAGCACGCTCGCGAAGCTCCGCCCCTCGCCGACAGCGGGCAGGTAACGCGCCTTGAGCTGCTCGGACCCGGCGTGCAGCAGGAACATCCCGACGATCTGCACGGTGTTGACGTGCAGCGTGTCCGGCACGCCCGCGCGGGCGAGTTCCTCGGCGACGATCGAGGCCTCGGTCAGCGTGGCGCCCTGGCCCCCGTACTCCTCGGGCCAGTTGGCGGCAAGCAGCCGACGGCGGCCGAGCGCCCGGTACAGCGGGCGGATGTCCGGCTCCCGGCCGGTGTCGGCCAGGAGCCGGTCCAGCTCAGCACGGATGTCCCCGGCGCCGAGCTCCTCGCGTACGCGGCCGCGGAACGCTTCCTGGTCCGGAGTGAAGCCGAAGTGCATGTCGCTGGTCTCTTCTCGCTCGTACGGTGCGTGTCACCCGGTCAGCTCTGCTGGTCGTCGGCGTCCGCGTCCATGAGACGGGTCGCGTCCTCGTCCGACATCCCCTCGATCAGGGCGAGCAGGTCGTCGCCGCCGTCGGCTTGGGCGCGCAGCCGGTCGACGGTCTCCGCGAGGTGGGCCACCGTGGGCGAGCGGAAGAACTCCGCGAGGCCGACCCGTACCTGGAAGCGCTCGGAGAGCAGCGACATCAGCGAGGCGGCCTGGAGGCTGTTGCCTCCGACCGCGAAGAAGTCGTCGTGCACGCCGACCCGGTCCTGCCGCAGGGCCTTGGCGAAGATCTCCTCAGCGAGGATGCGCTCGGTCTCCGTGCGGGGCAGGGCTCCGCCGGTCTCCCGCGCCGCCAAGTGGCTGGGATCCGGATCGGGCAGGGCCCGCTGGTCGACCTTGCCGCTGACCGTGAGCGGGAGCGCCTCCAGCGTGACGAAGAAGGACGGCACCATGTAGCCGGGCAGCCGGGCGGCCGCGTGTGTCCGCAGCTCGGCCGCTTCGACCGGGGCGCCCGAGGAGGCCGTGTAGGCCACCAGGTGCCGCTCGCCGTGCGGGTCCGCCCAGGGCACCACGGCGACTTGGCTGACACCGGGGCAGGTCGCCAACGCGGCTTCCACGTCACCGAGTTCGATGCGCAGGCCGCGGATCTTCACCTGCTGGTCCTTGCGCCCGACGAAGACGAGGCTGCCGTCACGGCGCCTGCGCACCAGGTCACCGGTGTGGTAGAGGCGGCCGTCCGCGGTGCTGTCGAACGGGTCGGCGACCACCTTCTCGCGCGTGAGCTCGGGGGCCCCGAGATATCCGCGCGTCAGCCCTTCGCCGCCCACGAGCAGTTCGCCGACCACGCCGTAGGGCACCGGCTCCAGGTGCTCGTCCAGGACGTGCGCGACATGGTTGGCGATGGGCAGGCCGATGGGCGGGGAGGCGTCCCAGTGCCCGGGGCACTCGTGGACGACCATGGTGACCGTGCACTCCGTCGGTCCGTAGCCGTTGAAGAAGCGGTGGCCGTCGCGGTTCCAGCGGTTCACCAGCTCGCCGGGGAAGGCCTCGCCCCCGACGAAGACGATGCGCAGGTCGGGCAGGCGGTCGGGGTCGAGCAGGGCCAGTACCGCGGGCGGCAGGTCGACGACGGAGATGTGCTCCTTCTCCAGCATCTCCTGCAACAGGACCACATCGAGGCGCACGTCGTCCGGCACCAGGTGCAACTGCGCGCCGGTGAGCAGCGCGTTGAACATCTCGCCTACGGAGACGTCGAAGTTCGCCGACGCGTAGCCCAGTACGTGGTCGTCGGGGGTGAGGTGGAAGAGGTCCTTCATGGCCTCGACGAACCCGGCCACCGAATGGTGCTCGATGAGTACACCCTTGGGACGGCCGGTCGTGCCGGAGGTGTACAGGACGTACGCGACATCCGAGGGGGTGACCTCGTAGGCCGGGTCGTCACCGTCCTGAGCGGCCAGGTCGTCCGCGAGGCGCTCCAGGACGAGGATGTCGTGGCCGCCCGGCAGGCTCTCGGCGCACGCCTCGTGGGCGAGCACGGCGACGGGCGCGGCGTCGTCGAGAATGGAGGCCATCCGGGCCGCCGGGTAGCCGGGGTCGACCGGCACGTACGCGGCGCCCGACTTGAGCACCGCGAGGACGCCCGCGATCAGATCGGGTGTACGGCGCAGGCACAGCGCCACCCGCTCGCCGGGCGCCGCACCGCGTGCGCGCAGCACTCGGGCAAGGCGGTTCGCCCGCTCGTTGAGTTCGGCGTAGGTGAGCTGCTCCGTGCCGACGGCCAGGGCGACGGCGTGCGGAGCGGTCCGCACGCGCTCCTCGAAGAGCGCGGGGACGGAGAGGCCGGGTACGGCGAGAGACGGGCCTTGCCACCTCGTCAGCATGTCCTCGCGGGCCGCGTGCGTGAGCAGCGGTGTCCTTGAGACCGTCAGGCCGGGGTCGGTCAGCACCGCGGTGAGGGCACGCTCGTAGTGGGCGAGCAGCTCCTCGACGGTCTCGGGGTCGAGGAGGTCGGTGTTGAACTCGGCCTCCACGACGCTGCCTTCGGGGCGCTCGGTGACGTTCCAGCTCAGGTCGAAGCGGGAGGTACCGGCGTCGAGGTACTCCTGGCGGACGTCGAGCCCCGCCAGCCCGAGGCCCTTGTCGACGGTGTTGTGGAAGGCGAACACGACCTGGAACAGCGGGGAACGCGACGGGTCGCGGCGGGGCCGCGCCACTTCCACGATCTTCTCGAAGGGCAGCTCGCCGTGCGCGAAGTCCTCCCGCACCAGCTCGCCGACGCGTCCGACGAGCTCGCGGAAGCTCGGGGCGCCCGACAGGTCGGCGCGCAGCGGCAGCATGTTCACGAAGAAGCCGATAAGGCGCTCGACCTCGACCTGGTCGCGGTTGGCCGTGGGCGTGCCGATGACGATGTCGTCCTGGCCGCTGTAGCGGTGCATGAGCAGCAGGAAGGCGGAGAGGTGGACGACGTAGGGGGTGACGCCGCAGGAGCGGGCGAGCCGCGCCACGGGGGCCGCGAGGTCCGGGGCGAGGACCCGGCGCAGATAGGTGCCGTCGTAGGTCGTCTCCGGGGGCCGGGCCCGGTCGGTGGGAAGTTCCAGGGTGGGGGCGCCCGCGAGCCGCCCGCGCCAGTACGCGGTCAGCTCTTCGTAGGTGTCGCCGGTGAGGCGGCGCCGCTGCCAGTCCGCGTAGTCGCCGTACTGGACGGCGAGGGGGGCCAGGGCCTCGGCGGCGTAGGCGGCCGAGAGTTCGTCCGTGAAGACGCCGGCCGACCAGCCGTCGAAGACGACGTGGTGGACGACGAACACGAAGAGGTGGTCCTCCGCGCCGAGGAGCGCCAACTCCGCCCGCCACAGGGGCGCTTCGGTGAGGTCGAAGGGTGTGCGCGCCAGCTCGGTGGCGAAGTTCCGGGCGGCGGCCTCGGCGCCCTCCGCGGCACCGGAGAGGTCCCGGACCGCGAGCGGGGCCCCGACCCGGGGGTCGGCCGCGGGCAGCACGCGCTGCACCAGGCCGGAGTGCGTGTCGACCAGCGAGGTGCGCAGGGTCTCGTGGCGGTCGACCACGGTCCGCAGCGCCCTGCGAAGGGCGGGTACGTCGAGCGCTCCCCTGATGCGGAAGCTGCTGGCGACGTTGTACGTGGCCCTGCCGGGTGCGAGCCGGTCGATGAACCAGAGGGTCTCCTGCGCATGGGAAAGGGGCGCGGGCTCCCGGGTGTCCCTGGGAGTCAGTTCCTGGCTTCGCCGGCCCTCGGATCCCGAGCGGAGCTGCGCGAGGAACTCCGCCCGGCGGCTCTCGGGCAGTTTGGCGAGTCTCTTGACCAGCTCGCTCATGGCAGATCTCCATTCGGCCGGACTTCGTGTACCGATTCGGAACGATAAAGAGAGGCCCCGGGGACTGTCCTCACCATCGGCGCTTGTTCCGGGTAAGCGTGACGCTTACCCCACTGTGGCTCAGCGATGAACGACTGCGTAAAGCCATTCGCTATTCCGCGATCCGGGCTCTGGATTAGTCTGCTTGCTGGCCGCGGCTGACCCATGTGCAGCGGCGGGCCACGGTGACCGTGCCGTCGAGAAGAGGAGCCGGACATGAACGACTCGCTGCATGGCGGAGGTTCGGGGGCGCAGGTCATCGCCTTGTGGAGCGCTCCACGCTCCCGCTCGACCGCGTTCCTGCGCATGATGATGGGGCGGGACGACGTGCTCGCCCTGCACGAGCCCTTTTCCCGCCTCGCGGACTTCGGTTCCGCGGAGGTCGGAGACCGGGTGGTGCGCTCCGAGGCCGAACTCATCTCCGCCATCGGGGATATGGGAACGAAATCGAGACTGTTCTTCAAGGACACCACCGATTTCCACTACCCGGGGGTGCTCGGGGATCGGGAATTCCTGCGCGACGTGTGCCACACCTTCATCATCAGGGACCCTGCCGAGGTCATCGCTTCGCACTACGCGCTCAATCCCGAACTGCGCCTGGAGGAGGTCGGGTTCGCCCGGCTGCAAGAGATCTACCTGGCGGTGGCTCAGGCCCAGGGGGCCGAGCCCGTCGTGGTCGACTCCGACGACCTCATCGAGCGGCCGGAGGCGACCGTACGCGCGTACTGCGAGCGGGTCGGGCTGCCGTTCGACCCGACCACGCTCTCCTGGTCCCCCGGCATGCCCGCGGAGTGGAAGCTGACGGCGCGCTGGCACCAGGACGCCAGCGCCACCGACGGTTTCGTGAAGAGCGCCAAGAAATACGCGGACACGGTCGAGAGCAACCCACTGCTCGCCGATTACCACCGGCAGGAACTCCCCTTCTACACCTACCTGTACGAGCGGCGCCTGCGGCCCGAAGAGGCGCCCGCACAGCCGTAGCGGTCGCGAGGGGGAGCAGGAACGCCGGGGCGAACGAGGGGGAATCAGTGACGCGAGACGGTAGTACGCCTTCCGTGGACGAGCGCATCAAGGCGCTGTCCCCCGCCCAGCGCGAGCTGTACCTGCGCATGCTCCGGGAGCGGGAGCAGGCTCGGCCGTCCGGCGCCGCCACCTCGCCCGCCGGGGCGGCCACCTCGTCGGGCGGCGTGATCGTCCTGCGCGAGGGGGCGGCCGGGCGCACCGATCCGATCGTGCTCACCCATCCCATCGGCGGCGGGGTCTTCTGCTACGGGAGGCTCGCCCGGCTCCTGGCCGGGCCGCATCCGGTCTGGGCGATCGCCGCCGACGAGACACTTTCCGGCGAACACCCGCCGACCGTCAGAGAGTTGGCCCAGCACTATCTGGACCTGCTCGGCGAGCGTGGGGTGGCGCACGCCGCGCTGCTCGGCGGCTGGTCCTTCGGTGGCCTGGTCGCGCACGAGATGGCGCGGTGCCACGCCGCCGCTGCCGGGCGGGCCGTGCCGGTCGCGCTGATCGACAGCGCGCCGTGGCCTGCCGGGACCGGCCCGTGGTCCCGGGCGGAGACGTTGCGGGCGTTCGTCGAGGACCTGCTCGGTTCGAGCGGCGCCGAGACCGACGGGGTGCCGCTGCCGGACGCCGTCTGGAACGCCCCGGTGCCCGAGGCGTTGGAACGCGCGGCCCGCGGCCTGGCGGAACAAGGGCTCGGCCTCGGCCTCGGCACGGCGGAACTCCGGAGCCGGTACGCGGTGTTCGCCCACGCCACCAGAGCCATGCAGCGGCACGCGCCGGGCGCCCATCACGGGCAGGTGACGCTGTTCCACGCCGACGGCTCGGACGTCAGTCCGGACACCTGGCAGCCCCTGTGCACGGAGGTCCCGCTGCGGCCGCACCCTCTCCCCGGAGACCACTTCAGCCTGCTGACCGGGGACACCGTGCACGACATCGCCCGCATTCTGCTTCACACCGTCAACGAAACTCAGGAGTACCGGTGACCGCGACCGAAGACGACTACCTCCACGAAGCGGAGATCTACGACGTTCTCTGGGCCGATCTCAACAGCTTCGATCTGCCCTTCCTGCTCACCGAGGCCAAGGAATTCGGCGGCCCGCTGCTCGAAATCGGATGCGGCACGGGCCGGGTGCTCCTGCCCTGCATGGAATACGTCGACCGCGCGGTGGGCGTGGACCGCTCCCCGTCGATGCTGGCCCAGGGCCGGATCAATCTGTCGGAGTCCGGCGTGGCCGAGGAGCGGGTCGGGCTGGTCGAGGGCGACCTGCGCGACTTCGACCTCGGTGAGCGCTTCAACCTCGTCCTCGCGGGCGGCCAGACGATGTTCCACCTGGAAACCGACGAGGACTGGCTCGCGGCTCTGGCCACCATTCGCCGGCACATGCTGCCGGGGGCGCGTTTCGTCGCGGGAGTGCCGGTCTTCCAGGAGGCGGACTTCACCAATTACCACAATCGTCAGCTTTTCGTCGACGAGATCCGTCACCCGCGTACGGGCCGACGGATCGCCCTGTGGGACTACAGCACCTTCGACTTCGAGAAGCAGAGCATCACGCGTCGGCGGGTGAGCGAAATCCTCGACGAGCAGGGCCTCGTCCTGGAACGCCGCCACGACATCCGCAAGAACATATACCGATTCCCGCCGGAGATCCGCACGTTGCTGGAGCAGGCGGGCTTCCACATCGAGCACGAGTACGGGGACTACGAGCGCAGCCCTTACGCGCCGGAATCCGAGGACTTCGTCTGGGTTGCCACCGCTTCCGAGTGAATGACCAGGACGTCAGAAAAAGGGGAAAAGCCGTGTTGAACGCGTCCGAGAATCCGGCAGGGCAGAGCGCCACGGGCGTGTGCGGGGCGTTGGCGGAAGTGGTGGGCCGGTGGCCGGAGCGCACGGCGGTCTCTGACGGTGCGCAGTCGTTGTCGTACGCGGAACTGGACCGCCGGTCGGACGCGCTTGCCCGGCGCCTGCGGGCGGCGGGGGTGGGGCGCGGCTCCTTGGTGGCGGTCTGCACGGACCGCGGCGCGGGCCTGATCGTCGCGCTCGTGGCGGCGCTGCGGACGGGGGCCGGCTATGTGCCCCTGGACCCGGGATATCCGAGTGAGCGGCTGCGGATGACGGTGGCGGACGCCGGTTGTGTGGCGGTGGCGGCCCCGGGGCGGCTGGCGGAGACGTTCGCCGGGGTGGGAGGCGCGTTCGTCGACCTCGACGACACCGGTACGCCCGATCGCGGCACGGAGGGCGCCGACGGCGAATGGACTCGGGTGTCGGCGCTGGACACCGCGTACGTCATCTACACCTCGGGCTCCACGGGCCGCCCCAAGGGGGTGGCGGTCAGCCACGACAACCTGCTGCGGCTCTTCGCCACCTCGAAGGACCTGTTCGGCTTCGACGAGACCGATGTGTGGACGATGTTCCACTCGGCCGCGTTCGACTTCTCGGTCTGGGAGATCTACGGCGCGCTGCTGCACGGCGGCCGTGTCCACGTCGTGCCCTACGCCACCACCCGCGACCCGGACGCCATGTGGCGGCTGATCGGCGAGCAGCAGGTCACCATGGTCTCGCAGACCCCCACCGCGTTCGCGCACCTGGCGCGCGCGGCAGCCCGCGCCGGATACGGCGCCACCCGTGTGCGGCACATCGTCTTCGGCGGCGAGGCCCTGCAGCCCGCCCAGCTCGCCGACTGGGCGGCCCACTACGGCACCGACGCCCCCTGCCTGGTCAACATGTACGGCATCACCGAGACCACCGTGCATGTCACCCACCACCGCCTCACCCCGGCCGACCTGAGCGATCCCCGGCCGCACGGCACCCCCATCGGCACGCCGCTGCCGGACCTGACCGTCCATCTCCTGGACGAGCGGCTGCGCCCCGTAGCCGACGGCTCGATCGCCGAGATGTACGTCTCCGGGCCCGGCGTCACCAAGGGCTACCTCAACCGCCCCGACCTGACCGCGGGCCGCTTCCTGCCCGACCCCCACGTGCCCGGCGGGCGCCTCTACCGCACCGGTGACCTGGCCCATCGCACCCCCGACGGACGGCTCCACCACCACGGCCGCAGCGACCACCAGATCAAGCTCCGCGGCTTCCGGATCGAACCCGGCGAGATCGAGCGGACCCTCCTCGCGCACCCGGGCGTCCACGCCGCCGCGGTCACGCTCGACCGCAGCGACCCGACACACCCGCAGCTCGCCGCCCACACGGTCCTGACCGCGGGCGTCCCGGCCACCTCGGTCACCCTCAAGTCCCTCCTCGCCCACCTCGCGGAGCACTTGCCGCCGCACATGGTGCCCGCCACCATCACCCCTCTCGCCGCCCTCCCCACCACCCCCAACGGCAAGCTCGACCCCACTCAACTCCCGGCACCCGTCAGAACATGGGACGATGCCGAGCCTGCCGACGAACCGCGCGACGACATCGAGGAGGGCATCGCGGACAACTTCGCCCAGGTGCTTTCCCGTCGGCGCGTCGGCATCCACGACGACTTCTTCGGCATCGGTGGGGACTCGCTGCTCGCCATCCGTCTGATGGCCAGAGTGCGGCGTGACTTCGGTGTGCGACTGCAAGTTCGCGTGCTCCTCGAAGGGCCCACCGTGGCGCAGCTCGCGCAGGCGGTGACCGCGGAGCTGATGGCGGCGATGGACCCCGATCAACTCGACGCTCTCCTGGCCGCGCAGGAAACAGAGCCGGACGGTCCGGCCGCGCAGGCGCCCACTCACGAAAGGACGACATGAACAGTTCCGCAGACGGGCCGACGAAACAACGGAAGGCCCGCAGGGGGGAACTGCGAGAACTGGTCGGCCAGCGCGAGTTCAGGCTTCTCTACATCGGCCAGACGAGCTCCATCATCGGCGACGCGATCGTCCCGGTCGCCCTCGCTTTCGCCGTACTGGAGCTGACCGACTCCGCCACGGCCCTCGGCCTGGTGCTCGCCGCGCGGGTGATACCCACCGTGCTGCTGCTCCTCCTCGGGGGAGTCATCGCCGACCGCATGTCGCGTCGGCGCCTGATGCTCCTGTGCGACGCGGCCTGTTTCCTGTCCCAGTTGGCGCAGGGCGTCATGCTGCTCACGGGAACCGCCTCACTGCCGTCGATGGTCGCGCTCCAGTTCATCGCGGGTACCGCGGGAGCCTTCTTCCATCCGGCCGCCACGGGTCTGCTCCCCGAGGTCGTCAAGCCCGCGCAGCTGCAAAGAGCGAACGGGCTGATGGGGCTTAGCGAGAACACGGCGTACACCGTCGGCCCGGCCATCGCCGGTGTCCTGGTCGTCCTCTTCTCCCCCGGTGCCGCCCTGATCTTCGACGCGGCGACCTTCGCCGTCAGCGCCGCCGCCCTGTACCTCATTCGTCTCGCGCCCGCGTCCGCCACGGACAAGGAGGAGACGGAGAAGGCTTCGTCGATCTTCAACGACCTCAAGCTGGGCTGGGGCGAGTTCAAGTCCCGGACATGGCTGTGGACGATGGTGGCGTGGGCCGCCTCGTTCCATCTCCTGGTGCTGCCCGCCTGGCAGGTGTTCGGCCCCGCACTGGCCCGTGACGACCTCGGCGGCGCGTCCGCCTGGGCGATCATCAGCGCGTGCACCGGGCTCGGTTCGGTCCTGGGCGGCGTGATCGCGCTCCGCATGCGGCCGCGCTTCATCATGCGCGCGTCCTTCATGCCGCTCGGCCTCTACGGCCTTCAGCTCCTGGCCATCGCCCTGCTCGCACCGGTGCCCGTGATCGCCGTCGCCGCGATCATCAGCAACATCGGCCTCTCGATGTTCAACGTCTTCTCGCTGACCGCGATGCAGCAGAACGTTCCCATCGGCTCGATGAGCAGGGTGAGTTCGTACGAATGGCTGGGCAGCATCGGGCTGCTCCCCGTGGGCCAGGCCCTCGTCGGTCCCGCCGGCGGCCTGACGTCCACGACGACCGTCCTCATCGTGGGAGCCATGTGGATGTTCCTTACGCCCGCACTGTTGTTCGTGGTCCGAGATGCCCGCAATCTGGAGGCAGTGCACGAGGATCAGGAATCGGACAGCAAGGACATAGACTTCCGGCCACAGGCTGAGGCTGGAACCGCGTCCTGACGTTGTGGCTTGATCACGACCGCCTCGAAGCCACGCGGAATTCCGCTGGGGCGGCCGCAAAAGCACACGGTGCAGCGAAACTCAAGCCTTGACCTGTACAGCGAGAGTCGGCAGGGTCTACACCAACCAAACCGCCTTCATCACAAGCTGGGGCGGATGCGGGACGGGGAAGACCAACCGGGGGGAAATCAAGCCGAATGCCGTCGCGTCCAAGGGCTGCAACATGCCCGGGCGCGTACGAGCATGTGTGCGAGATTTCGGTTTCAATACCGTACGCCTTCTCATGTCCCCAGAGACGGGAAGCGAAACGGGGACCATGCCGATCGACGTACTCATCTGCGATCAACTGCCCATTGTGCGGAACGGAATCAGTGCGATTCTGGCGCCCGAAGAAGACATTCGCGTCATCGATTCCACGGATTCCGGGATCCACGCGATGATGATCGCCCGGACACGCCGTCCGCACGTCATCATCACCAGCCTCGCTCTGGACGGCCTTTCGGGCCTGGAAATGATCAAACGCCTCCGCAAGGAGGACATCTCCCCTGCTCCGCGCATCGTCGCCTTCACCATGGACGACAGCGACGACGTCATCTCCGCCCTGCTGCACGCAGGCGTGACCGGCCTGCTGGTCAAGGAGGTCGATCACGCGGAGATGGTCTCGGCGGTACACGCCGCGGCACGCGGACAAATGATGCTGGCGCCCCGGGTCGCCGAGCGGCTGGTCAGCTGGTTCCGCCGGCAGGACAGCCGCCCGGAAGGCAGTCTGCAACCCGTCGCGGCGGCCCTGACTCCGCGGGAGCGGCAGGTCCTCTCGCTCATCGCGCGCGGCAGGTCGACGGAGCAGGTCGCGGTGGACCTCGCCATCGGCATCGCCACGGTACGCACGCACGTGTACCGGCTGCGGAACAAGCTCGAGCTCAGGGACCGCGCCCAACTGGTCTCGTTCGCCTACCGCTCAGGGGTGATGCAGATGGCGACAGCTGACGGCTGACCCATCAGCTGTTCGGCCGACCCGTCCACCGGCGGTTCGACCGATTGGCCCTCAGCGCTTTGACGGAGCCGCACGTCCCGCTGCCGTACTAGCTGTTCTCCCCACGCGCCGACGAGCACGGTTTTCTCCTCGCCGGCGCGCGGGTCGGGAACACCCTCAGTGCAGCTTCGGGTCGAGGGCGTCGCGCAGTCCGTCACCGACGAAGACGAAGGCGAGCACGGTCACGACGATCGCGAGACTGGGGAACGCCCAGAGGTGGTCGCTGACGCCGATGAACTGCCGGCCCTCGGCGAGGATGTTCCCCCACTCCGGGACACCCGGGGCGACACCGATCCCCAGGAAGGAGAGCGAGGCCACGCTGACGATCGCCGTACCGGTGTTGAAGGCCGCGTAGACGAGGACGGGAGTCATCGAGTTGGGAAGGATGTGCCGCAGCACGATCCGGGTGTGCCCGGCGCCGAGGGCGCGGGCCGCGGCGACGTAGTCCGCTTCCCGTACGGAGAGCATCGAACTGCGCAGCAGGCGGGCCACGGTCGCCCAGGAAAACAGGGCAAGTGCCGCGATGACCGGCCAGACGCCCTGTCCCGTCACCAGGATGATGGCGATGGCTCCGACGAGCAGCGGGAAGGCCAGGAAGACATCCGCGGTCCGCATGATCACCGCGTCGACCCACTTTCCGGCATAGCCCGCGAGCGCGCCGAGCGTGACGCCGATGACGCAGGTCAGCACGATGGACGCCAGGCCGATCAGGAGGGCGAGGCGGGTGCCCGCGATCAGCCGGGAAAGCAGGTCACGGCCCAGGCCGTCCGTGCCGAACCAGTGCGAGCCGGACGGTCCCGCCATGGTGTTCTCTAGGTCCTGCGTGGCCGGGTCGTGGGGTGTGAGGAAGGGGCCCACGGCGGCGGTCAGCACCAGGCCCACCACGATGACCAGGCCGACCACCGCGAGCCGGTTCTGCAGGAACCGGGCGCGTACGACCCGCCAGTAGGTCGTCTGCGGGAGCCCCTCGGCGGCGGCTCCCTTCCCCTCCCCGGCCCCCTCACGGGGCAGGACAGCCGGGCCCTTGGTCAGTTCAGACATGGAGGTTCCTTCGTGTGGGCCGGAGTCACGGTCGGACCGGCGGAAGTTCAGCGGTCAGCTTTCCCGGATGCGTGGATCCAGGGCCGCGCACAACAGGTCCACGAGCAGGCTCAGGACGACGAAGACAGCGACGCCGTACGTCACCACGCCGAGGACGATGGGGTTGTTCTGCTGACGGACCGCGTTGACCAGGGCGAGTCCGACCCCGTCCCAGTTGAAGATCGCCTCGGCGATCAGGGCTCCGCCCATCAACAGGCCGAGGGAGATGCCGAGATAGGTGACGACCGGGATGATGCTGTTGCGCAGTACGTGCTTGAACAGCACGGTTCTGCGCGGCAGCCCTTTGGCGACGGCCGTCTTGATGTAGTCCGCCTGCAGCACTTCCAGCATCGTCCCGCGCATCAACCGGGCCACGAGCGCCGCGTCGACGATGGCCAGCGTCACCGCGGGCAGCACCAGGGACTTGATGGTGCCGTCGCTCAGGAGCGGGAACCAGCCCAGTTCGACGACGAAGAACTTCTGCAGCAGGAACCCGACCACAAAGGTGGGGAATCCGATGGTCAGCGTCGAGACGAACGTCGCCGAGACGTCCCAGATGCTGTACTTGCGCAGGGCCGCGAGGACGCCGACCGGAACGCCGACGGCGATATTGATGACGATGGCGGCAAGGGCGAGCTGTGCGGTGTTCAGCAGCTTGGGTGCGAGGATCTCGCTGACTTCGCGTCGCTGTACATAGTCCTCGCCGAGGTCACCGGAGACCAGCCTGCTGACATAGTGGAAGTACTGCTCGTAATACGGCTTGCCGAGGCCGTAGCGCTCCTGCAACTCGGCCACGACGACCGGGTCATGGGCATTCTCGCCACCTCCGGCCAGCGATCCGATCGGATCGCCCGGGAGCACGAAGAGGCAAACGAAGAGAACGACGGTCGCGCCTATGAGGACGATCAGCATCTGCCCGAAACGACGGGCAACAAAGCGCCCCATAAAATGTCCTCTCCCCTGTGCCGCTTCTTCACTTCACCTCTCGCGCTCCCCCTTGTGCTACTTCAGCGAGAGCTCCTCCAGAACCGGCGACTCTCCGAAGGAAAGGACATCGAGCCCGTTGAACTTGTCCTTGGCCGCAAGGCGGTACTCGGTCCGATGGAAGGTGGGGATGAGAGCCATGTCGTCCATGGCCACCTTTTCGGCCTGCTTGTAGATGCCGATACGCCGCTTCTCGTCCTTCGTGGCGCGCGCCTTGTCGACGAGCTTGTCGAAGGTGGGGTTGCTGTAGCGGCTGCGGTTGTCGCCCATGACCTCACCGCTCTTGTCCTTGGCGATCGAACCGGAGTGCAGGAGCGGGTACAGGTAGTTGTCGGGCGTCGGGTAGTCGGCGCCCCACGAGTACCGGAACAGTCCCGTGGCGTCCGCGCTCTGTTCGGCCTCCAGCCCGTCCCTGAAGGATTTGCCGCGGAGCTTCACCTTGAGCCCGAGCGTGTCCTCGAGCTGCTTGCCCACGGCCTGGATCCACTGGTCGTGTCCGACACCGGTGTTGAACACGATGGACAACTCGGTGCCCGGCTTGAGGCCCGCCGCCTTCGCGTGCGCCTTGGCCTTCTTGGCATCGGGCTTCAGGCAGGAGGCGCACAGCCCGTCCTGGTACGACGTGGGCAGCGCGGGCGGGACGATCGAGGACGCCGGCCGCTGGTAGCCCTTGTAGAGCCCCTTGGTGATGGCCTGGCGGTCGATCGCGTACGAGATGGCGAGGCGGGCGTCGCGGCTCTTGAGCGGCCCCTGGTCGGTGATCGGCAACAGGTAGTTCATGCCGTTGACGTCCTGCGTCAGCCATTTGCCCGCGGGCTTGAACTTGGCTTCGGCAGCCCGCAGTTGACCCGGCGGTACGTGGGCGTAGTCGAAGAGACCCGTCTGGAATCCCTGGTACTCGAGATCGAACATGCTCTGATCGTTGAGCAGGGTGATGTCCACCCCGCCGATCTTGGCCTTCTTGAGCCCGTAGCCGTCGTTGCGGACCAGCGAGATCTTCTTGTTGTGATCCCACTTCCCCGCCATCTTGAACGGGCCGTTACCGATCGGCAGATCAGCGAATTTCTTGTTCCCGCCGGTCCCGGCCGCCTTGGGGATCGGGCTGAACACCGTGTGCGCGGTCTTCTTGTCGAACTCGCAGTCACTCGCGGCGAGTTTGACCCGCAGCGATGTGGCATCGGGCGCGGACAGTCCGCTGAGCTGCTTCACCTTGCCGCTGCGCACCTTGTCGTAGCCCTCGATTCCATCGAGGTGGTACGACACGTCGGACGCCAGCTCCGGGCTCACCGAACGGTTCCAGCCGCGCACGAAGGCCGCGGCGTCCACGGGTTCACCGTTGGTGAACTTCGTGCCGCTCTTGATGGAGAACTTCCACTGCGTGCAGTCGTCGTTGGAACTGGCCGCCGTGGCGAGCCGAGGCTCCATCTCACCCTTGTGATTCACGCGGTAGAGGCCGGTGAACACGACCTCGGAGACAATCAGTCCCGTGGTCTCCGACGCCAGTCCCGGGTCGATCGAGACCGGTTCGGTCAGACCGAATCGGAAGGTTCCGCCATCGGCAGATCCCTGGCTCTGGGTTTCTCCACCACAAGCCGTCGCCGCCATGGCCAGGGCCGCGATACCCGCGGCCCATCTGATTCTCCCGACACCACGCATGCAGTTGCCTGCCTCCCTCGAAATCCCACCCTGGAGCCCAACTATTGGCGGGGGCAAGGCTCCTGGGCCACCCGGAGCCACGTCACGTTTCCATTACGCAGCGCTGCGGCGTGTTCCGTATCGGGAGCAATCGGGAGGGACGCCCATGCCACGGAAACGTAAGGGTAATTGGCGGCGGCCCGGCGCAGCCGATTCGTTTCCGCCCGTTCCGGCACGGTGTTTAACTCGCCTTCAGCGCTCGGGCTTAGACCGTCATAAGCAGAGTGATTACAGATGTGTCCCGGCAGTTGTTCTGTTGGCAGCGACCGGCCCCGTCGGTAGGCTCGAACGACGCGGCTTCTCGAAGGGCTAAACCGTTGACAGAACTTGCTGCCTCATCGCCACGCGCCGACTCCCATCCCCTCGCGGAGTACGGCTGGAACGACAGGGTCGAAGCGGATTTCGCCCCGTACGCGCTCAAAGGGCTGCTGCCCGGGCGCGTCGTCCGCGTAGACCGCGGCCGCTGCGAGGTGGTGACGCTCGCCGCGGACGGCTCCTCGGTACTGGCCCTGGACGCCGATCCGGCCCCCGTCGCCTCACGCGACCCCATGTGGGCCGTCTGTGCCGGTGACTGGGTGGCCCTGGACCCCGATGCCGACCCGGCCGCCGTGCGGGTCCTGCTGCCCCGCCGCACCGCGTTCGTGCGGTCCACCTCGTCCAAGCGGTCCGAGGGTCAGGTCCTCGCGACCAACATCGACTACGCGGTGATCGCCATATCGCTCGCCGTGGAACTGGAGTTGGAGAGGGTCGAGCGCTTCCTCGCCCTCGCATGGGAGTGCGGAGCGCAACCCATGGTCGTGATGACCAAGTCCGACCTGATCCACGAGCCGGAGACCCTCCGCTACCTGTCGGAGGACATCCGCGACGCCGCCCCCGACGTGCCGGTCCTCGCCGTCAGCTCACAGACCGGCGCGGGCCTCGACGAACTGGCGGCCCAGCTGTCCGACGGCACGTCGGTGCTCCTCGGCCAGTCCGGCGCCGGCAAGTCCACCCTGGCCAACGCTCTCGTCGGCCAGGATCTCCAGGAGGTCAAGGCCGCGCGGGACAGCGACGGAAAGGGCCGGCACACCACGACCCGCCGCGACCTGCTCGTACTCCCCGGGGGCGGCACCCTGATCGACACCCCCGGCCTGCGCGGCGTCGGCCTGTGGGACGCCGCACACGGCCTCTCCCTGCTCTTCTCCGACGTCGAGGACCTGGCGGAGTCCTGCCGCTTCCACGACTGCTCACACACCGCGGAACCGCGCTGCGCCGTCCTGGCGGCGGTGGCGGAGGGCGAGCTCTCCCCACGGCGCCTGGAGAGCTACCGCAAGCTCACGAAGGAGAACGAGTGGATCGCGGAGCGCATCGACGTGCGCCAGCGCGAGGAGGTGCGCCGGAACTGGAAACGCGGCACGAAGCGCGGCACGGCGCGCGACTGATCCGGCGTTCCGCCGTAACGCCCCGTCGTGCCGCGGCAGGTTCGGTACGGCCGGGTCCCGGTCCTGCCCGCCTCGCCCGTCAGCCCAGGAACGACAACCGGACCTTCCGCTGAGGGTTGTCCCGGTTCGTGTCGACCAGGCACACCGATTGCCACGTGCCAAGCTCCAGGTTTCCCGCGACGACCGGCAGGGTCGCGTGCGGCGCGACCAGCGCGGGCAGGACGTGGTCACGGCCGTGACCCGGGCTGCCGTGGCGGTGCTGCCAGCGGTCGTCGGCGGGGAGCAGCGTGTGCAGCGCGGCGAGCAGGTCGTCGTCGCTGCCCGCCCCCGTCTCCAGGACGGCGATGCCCGCTGTGGCGTGCGGGACAAAGACGTTGAGGAGGCCGTCGCGGCCGCTTGCGGCCTCGCGCAGGAAGGTTTCGCAGTCGGCGGTGAGGTCGACGACCGTCTCGGCCGATCCGGTGGTGACCTGCAGGACTTTGGTGGTGAATGCGTCGGACATACCACCATCCTCTCCCACTCGGCCGCTCGTCCGGCCTTCCATTGGCTGATATCGGGAGTCCGCTCTTCGAGACGCCATTGACCGTGCGTGCACGATGTGGCTACGTTCTGCGGCATGTTGCGTTCAGCCCTGCTCACCACGCGCGGTCACATCGACCTGCTGCGGGTGGCTTCTTCCGCGTGTCGCCGCGGCTGCTGACGCCCTTTCACCTGCTCTCGCTCCGCCTGCGCCCCGTTCGGCACGCCTTGCGTTCGGCCGGTACCGGTAGGCGCCTTGCCGCCGTTCTCGCTCTCCCGCAGGGGAGCCCGACGGCCGCCCGGCGGCACTGACTCCCGAGCCTGACCACAAGCAGCCGGTCCCGCACTCGCGCCTGCCGATGGCCACGAGCACTCCCACGCGTCACGCCTGCCTCCCCCACCGGCCCGGCCTCCTTCCTCCAGCCATGGAGCACCCATGCCCACCCGTCACGCCCCGCCACACGCCTCAGCGCCCGATATATCCCGTATCAATAAGAATGGGCTGGAGCAGCGCACCACAGCGCCCGGCCCGGAGCCCGGTCCGGAGCCCGGTCCGGAGCCCGGCCCCGACCTCGTAGCCCTCGTCCCCTCCTCCCGCCGCCGCGCCCGCGTCCCCCGCTGGCTGCGCCGCACCTCGGGCCCCCTCACCCTGCTCGCGCTCTGGCAACTCCTGAGCGCCACCGGCGTACTGACCGACGACGTGCTCGCCCCGCCCGGGACCATCGCGCAGGTCGCCGGTGACCTCATCAGCGACGGTTCCCTGCAGAACGCCATGGCCGTCTCGCTGCAACGCGTCGCGCTCGGACTGCTGTTCGGCACCGTCGTCGGCACGGCCCTGGCGCTGGTCTCCGGCCTCTTCCGCATCGGCGAGGACCTCGTGGACGCCAGCGTGCAGATGCTGCGCACCGTGCCGTTCGTCGGGCTGATCCCCCTGTTCATCATCTGGTTCGGCATCGGCGAGGCGCCCAAGATCGCCATCATCACGCTGGGCGTCACCTTCCCCCTCTATCTGAACGTGTACGCCGGAATCCGCGGTGTCGACGCGCAGTTGATCGAGGCCGGAGAGTCCCTGGGACTCTCCCGGTGGGGGCTCGTGCGACACGTCATCCTGCCCGGCGCGCTGCCCGGAGCCATGACGGGGCTGCGCTACTCCCTGGGCATCTCCTGGCTCGCCCTCGTCTTCGCCGAGCAGGTCAACGCCGATTCCGGCCTCGGCTTCCTCATGGTCCAGGCCCGCGACTTCCTGCGTACCGACGTGATCGTCGTCTGCCTGGTCGTCTACGCCTTCCTCGGCCTGACGGCCGACTTCGTCGTCCGTACTCTCGAAAGGCTGCTGCTGCAATGGCGACCGACATTCACCGGCCGGTGACGACCACGCCGTCCGCCGTCCGCGTCGACGGGCTGACCCGCACCTTCGACGGGCGCGCCGTCATCGACGACCTCCGCCTCGACGTCCGTCCCGGCGAGTTCGTGGCGCTGTTGGGGCGCAGCGGCTGCGGCAAGTCCACGCTGCTGCGCATCCTGGCCGGTCTCGACCGCGACATCGAGGGCACCGTGCTCGTGCCGCGCCGCAAGGCCGTCGCGTTCCAGGCTCCCCGGCTCATGCCCTGGAAGCGGGTATGGCGCAATGTGCTGCTCGGGTTGCCGGGGAGGCCCGACCGGGGCGTCGCGGAGCAGGCGCTCGCCGAGGTGGGCCTGAAGCACCGCGTCGACGCCTGGCCCAAGACGCTCTCCGGGGGCGAGGCCCAGCGCGCCTCGCTGGCCCGCGCGCTGGTGCGCGAGCCCGACCTGCTGCTGCTCGACGAGCCGTTCGGCGCACTCGACGCGCTCACCCGCATCAAGGCGCAGCGGCTCGTCGACGAGCTGTGGCAGCGGCGCGGCTGCGCGGTGCTCCTCGTGACGCACGACGTCGAGGAGGCGGTGCTCCTGGCCGACCGGGTGCTCGTCATGGACGACGGCGTCATCGCGTACGAGACGGAGATCGATCTGGCGCGTCCGCGCGGCATCTCCGATCCCCGCTTCGGTGAGCTCCGGGCGGAGCTGCTGCGGCGGCTCGGCGTCGAGTCGCCCGCCGAAGCCCCCGCCTCCCGAGCACCTGCCACCCCGCCAACCGGCCACCCCGCCCCGTCCCACTGACTGACCGACCGACTGACCGACCGATCGAACCGAACGGAACCGCCATGCCACGACCACGCCCCGCCTCCGCCCTCCTCCTGCTCCCGTCGGCCCTGTTGCTCTCCGCCTGCGCCGGGACGTCGTCCGCCGGCACCTCGGTCGGCGGCGCGGGCGGCGGCACCGACGGCAAGGGGTCGCTCACGCTCAACGTCGGTGACCAGCGGGGCGGTTCGGAAGCCGTGCTGCGCGCGGCCGGTGAGCTCGACGACCTCCACTACAAGATCCGCTGGTCGACCTTCACCTCGGGCCCACCGCTCCTGGAGGCGGTCAACGCCAAGGCCGTCGACCTCGGCGCGGTCGGCAACACTCCCCCGGTCTTCGCGGCGGGCGCGGGCTCGAAGATCTCCGTGGTGGCGGCGAGCCACGGCGGCGCGGCCGGGGACACCATCCTCGTGCCCGACGACTCCCCGCTGAAGAAGCCCCGGGACCTCAAGGGCAAGTCCGTGGCCGTGGCGCAGGGTTCGTCGGCGCACTTCCAGCTGATCGCCTCCTTGAAGAAGGCAGGGCTCGGCTTCCGGGACGTCAAGGTCAAGTACCTGCAGCCCGCCGACGCGCTGGCCGCGTTCACCAGCGGAAAGGTGGACGCCTGGGCCGTCTGGGACCCGTACACCTCACAGGTCCTGCGGAGCGAGAAGGGCCGCGTCCTGACCGACGGCGACGGCGTGGTGAACGGCCTCGCCTTCCAGGCGGCGGCGCCCGGCGCCCTCGCGGACAAGAAGAAGGCCGCGGCGATCTCCGACTACCTGAAGCGGCTCCGGCGGGCGCAGGACTGGGTCTACAAGCATCCCCAAGCGTGGGCGAAGGTCTGGGCGAAGGACACCGGCCTGCCCTACGACGTCGCGCTCGACGCGGTCAAGCGCACCAACGGCACGCGGGTGACGGTGGCCGTGGACAAGAACGTCATCAGGTCCGAGCAGAAGATCGCGGACACCTTCACCGAGCTGAAGCTGATCCCGCGCCGCATCGACTTCGGCGACTTCGTCGACACCCGCTTCAACGACGACCTGCCGCCCTCCACCAGCAAGCCCCGCACGTACCGCAAGGAGTCCTGACCATGAACGTCCACCTGCACTGGTTCCTGCCGACCGGCGGCGACGGCCGCACCCTCGTCGACCGGCACGCCTATACGGACGGCGGCATCACGCGCTCCCGGGTCACCCCGGTGAGCGGCGTGCGCGCGCCCGACATCGAGTATCTGGCCCAGATCGCCAAGGCCGCCGAGCAGTTGGGCTTCGAGGCGGTGCTCACGCCGACCGGCACGTGGTGCGAGGACGCCTGGCTGACGACGGTCGCACTCGCCCAGCACACCGAGCGGCTGAAGTTCCTCGTCGCCTTCCGCCCCGGCGTGCTCTCCCCGGTGCTCGCGGCGCAGATGGCGGCGACGTACCAGCGCATCACCCGCGGTCGGCTGCTGCTCAACGTGGTGACCGGCGGCGACTCCACCGAGCAGCGGCGGTTCGGCGACCACCTGGACCACGACCGCCGCTATGCCCGCACGGACGAGTTCCTCTCGGTCGTACGGGGAGTGTGGAGCGGCAGGCCGTACGACTTCGACGGCGAGCACTTCCAGATCGCGGGCGGGCTGACCGCGCTGCCGCCCGACCCGCTGCCGGAGATCTTCTTCGGTGGCTCGTCGCCGGCCGCGGGCCCGGTCGCGGCGCGGCACTCGGATGTGTATCTGACGTGGGGGGAGCCGCCTGAGCAGGTCAAGCAGAAGATCGACTGGATTCGCGGTCTCGCCGAGAAGGAGGGGCGCACGGTCCGCTTCGGCATCCGGCTGCACACCATCTCGCGCGACTCGGCCGCCGACGCGTGGGCGACCGCGAACCGGCTGCTCGACGATCTCGATCCGGACACCGTCGCCGCCGCTCAGGAGGCGCTCGGGCGCAGCGAGTCCGTGGGCCAGCAGCGGATGCTCGCGCTGCACGGCGGCTCCCGCGACAAGCTGGAGATCTCGCCGAATCTGTGGGCGGGCGTCGGTCTGGTCCGTGGTGGTGCGGGTACGGCCCTGGTCGGTGCCCACGCCGATGTCGCCGACCGGATCGAGGAGTACCACGCGCTCGGCGTCGAACACTTCGTCCTGTCCGGCTATCCGCATCTGGAGGAGGCGTACTGGTTCGGTGAGGGCGTCATCCCCGAGCTGGCCGCGCGTGGGCTGCTGCCGCGGATCCCGGCGTCGCCGCTGACGGGCGTCCCCGCCTCGAACGGACGGCCGGCCTCCGCTCCGGGTGGCGCGCCGCTGCTGGTGGCCGGGGGCCGCTGAGGAGCCCGCGCCCGGCGGGAAGATCCTGGACCCCGATGAAGTTAGTAGAACTGTGAACGACATCGGGGTACGAGATGCGGCCGCCTCTGCGGCGGCACAGGACGTGGACGTGGTCGTCATCGGCGCCGGGCAGGCGGGCCTGTCCAGCGCCCACCACCTGCGGCGGGTCGGCTTCGAGCCGGGCCGGGACTTCGTGGTCCTCGACCACGCGCCCCGGCCCGGCGGCGCCTGGCAGTTCCGGTGGCCCTCCCTGACGTACGGGAAGGTGCACGGCATGCACGCGCTCCCCGGCATGGAACTGACCGGCGCCGACCCCGCACGCCCGTCGTCCCAGGTCATCGGGGAGTACTTCGAGGAGTACGAGCGCCGCTTCGACCTGCGCGTACAACGCCCCGTCGACGTGTACAAGGTCCGAGAGGGCGACAGCGGAAGGCTCCTCGTCGAGACCTCGGCGGGCACCTGGTCGACACGCGCGCTGATCAACGCGACGGGCACCTGGGACCGGCCGTTCTGGCCGCGCTACCCGGGCCAGGAGACCTTCCGGGGGCGGCAGTTGCACACGGCGCTCTACCCGGGACCCGAGGCGTTCGAGGGACAGCGGGTCGTCGTCGTGGGCGGCGGCGCCTCCGGAACGCAGCACCTCATGGAGATCGCCCCGCACGCGGCCTCGACCACCTGGGTCACCCGGCGGCCCCCGGTGTTCAGGGAAGGCCCCTTCGACGAGGACTGGGGGCGTGCGGCCGTGGCCATGGTCGAGGAGCGCGTGCGTCAGGGGCTGCCGCCGCGGAGCGTGGTCTCCGTGACGGGGCTGCCCGTGAACGACGCGATCCGGCGGGCGCGGGCCGACGGCGTTCTCGACCGGCTGCCGATGTTCGACCGGATCACCCCGCCCGGCGTCGAGTGGGACGACGGACGCCACGTCGACGCGGACGTCATCCTCTGGGCGACGGGCTTCCGCGCGGCGATCGAGCACCTCGCACCCCTGCGGCTGCGCGAGACGGGCGGCGGCATCCGCCTCGAGGGCACCAGGGCCGCCGCGGACCCGCGCGTCCATCTGGTGGGGTACGGGCCTTCGGCCAGCACGATCGGGGCCAATCGCGCGGGGCGTGCGGCGGTCCGCGACATCCAGCGGCTGCTTGCGGGGGCGCCGGTCACAGTGTGACGCGGCTGCCTACGGCGGCTACGTGAGGCGCCTACGGCAGGTACAGGGTGTAGAGGAGCCGGTCGGGGGCGACGGGCGGGGAGCCCTGCAAAACACCGGTGGTGGCGTGGTCGACGAGGCCCCGCTTCACCTGGGCCGGGGTGTCGGCGGGCCGGAATCCGAGGTGCAGCGCCGCCGCGCCCGCCGTGTGCGCGGTGGCCATCGACGTGCCGCTGAGGGTGGCTACGGCGGTGTCGCTGTCCTGCCAGGCCGAGGGGATCTGCACACCGGGCGCGAACAGGGACACGCAGTCGCCGTGGTTGGACGAGGGGGCCCGGCGGTCGCCGCGGTCGCTCGCGCCCACACTGATCGTCTCGGCCACCCTGGAGGGCGAGGTTCCGCAGGCGCCGCCCGCCTGTCCCGAGCTGCCGGCCGACACGGTGTACGTGACCCCGGAACGGATGGATCCGCGGACCGCGCCGTCGAGGACCTCGCTGGCCGAACCGCCGAGGCTCATGTTCGCGACCGCCGGCCGCGTGGCGTTCGCCGTCACCCAGTCGACGCCCGCGACGACCCCCGACGTGGTGCCCGAACCCTGGCAGTCCAGGACGCGCACCGCCACAAGGCGGGCCTGCTTGGCCACCCCGTACGTCTTTCCCGCGGCGATGCCTCCCACGTGGGTGCCGTGGCCGTTGCAGTCGTTGCCCTTCTGGCCGTCGCCCACGGTGTCGGTACCGACCGACGCGCGGCCGCCGAACTCCGCGTGGGTGGTCCGTAGTCCGGTGTCGATGACGTACACGCTCACGCGCGGAGCGGTGGTGCGGTAGGTGTACGTGGTGGACAGCGGGAGGCGCCGCTGGTCGATGCGGTCGAGACCCCAGGGCGCGTTCGGCTGGGTCCGGTCCGGCGCGACCGCCCCGGCGGATCCGGCCCGCGACCGGGCGCCCCGCGGGGTCTCCACACGTACCCGGGTGTCCTGGCGGACGTACGCGACGCGGGGGTCGGCGGCGAGACGGGCCGCCTGCGCCCGGCTCATCCGGGCGGAGAAGCCGCGCAGCGCGGCCCGGTACACATGTCCGAGCCGCGCGCCTTCGGCCCTGCCGACGAGTTCGCGCGCCACGGCGGGCACGTCGCCGGAGGCGACCTCTTCGGCCGCCGCGCCTGAGCCGGGTGTGTTCAGCACGGCGATCCAGCCGTCCGGCACAGCGGTCTCGGAACCGCTCGCCGGCCGCAACTCCCCGGCGGGACCGGCGGAAGCGGCATGCGTCGCGGGGGTGGCGCCGAGCAGGGCGGCGGCCGTCAGTGCGCCGGACAGCAGCACCGCTGTCTGCCGCCGACGAGAGCTCGTTCTCATTCCCGGTGCACCCTAGCCTTTCGTCGACCAGAGACGGCGTCGGGTCATGTGCGGTGCGGGGCACGGTCGTTGCCCGTGGTACGGCGCGTAACGCATGCCAGCGTCTCGCGCCGACCGGCGCCGCACAAGAGGCCGGGCCACCGGTCGTGAGCAGGTCCAAAGGCAGGCTCTCAGGGCGCGGCGACGTTCACCAGGCTCTTGTAGGGGAGGTAGCGCGGCACGCTGGGCTGGGTGGGGGCCGGAGTGACGCCCTCCAGGGCCTCGATCATCATGCCCAGTTCCACGGTGCCGCCGCCCTCGGTGAAGCGCCGCCAGGCCGACATGTCCCGCCACTCCGCGTGGTTGAGGACCCGGCGGCCGTCCTTGCTCGTGTGGAAGTGGACGGCGAGCAGGCCCGGCGGGCGGGTCCTCTCCAGGATGTCGACGACACCGTCGACGAAAGCGCGCTGGTTGTCCGGCCCTTCGGTCTCGAAGATGGGGGTGACCAGCGCGCCGGGGGTCCGGTCGGGGCTGTCCTCGGGGGTGTAACTGCGGTAGAGCGAGTACCGCACCTCGCCGGGGCGCTCGATGCCCAGGAGCATGCGGTCGACCTTGCTGATGTCCTCGGAGCGCCGGGCCGCACGCGCCCATTCGCGGTAGGAGTCGTCGTCCGTCCACTGCGTGTAGTTCAGGACCTCACGGCCGTTCTCGCTGAGGAACGTGGTGAACGAGAGCATGCCGGCCGGGCGGTCCCGCTGTTCCCACTCCTCGAGCACGAGGTCCGCGGCCTGCTTCTGGACCCCGGGGGCCGGCAGTGGCCAGGAACTGACGAGGATCGTCCCGGCGTCCGCGCGCCGGACGTCGGGAAAGGCGCTTGATATCGGTGCGGGCATGGTCGGCTCCTTCTACCTACTGATCGGTACGAACAGTGCAAAGCGTTGTACCTGAACCACGGTTGAGGTCAAGGCGAAGCCGACCCGGCGAGCGTAGGAACTCCCCCTGACCGGCGGCCACTCCCCATGGCCTGACCTCCTGCTACTTGGCCTTGTTGAACTCCCTCACGTTCTTCTGGTGTTCCTGGAAGCTGGCCGTGAAACGTGTGTCACCCGGCTTGACGGTCACGAAGTACAGCCAGTTCCCCGGCGCCGGGTTGACCGCCGCTCGGATGGCCTCCTCACCGGGGTTGCTGATCGGCGTGGGTGGCAGACCCATGCGCGCGTAGGTGTTGTACGGACTGCTGATCTTCGTGTCGCGTTCGCTGGTGGCCAGGGTGGAGCGGTTGAGCGCGTAATTGATGGTCGAGTCCATCTGCAGCGGCATGCCCTGGTCGAGGCGGTTGTAGATGACCCGGGCGACCTTCCCCATCTCCCCCTTGGAGCCCGCTTCGGCCTCGATCATGCTCGCGATGGTGACCGTCTGGTAGAGGTTCACCGCATTGTGGCCTGCTCCCGCCGTGACCTGGCCGCCGCCGAACTTCTTGTGCGCCGTGTTCACCATGTACGACAGGACGGACGCCGGCGTCGACCCGGAGCCGATCGGGTACGTGGCCGGGAAGAGATAGCCCTCGGGGTTGCCGCGCGCCTCGCGGGGGAGTTTGAGACCGGCCTCGGGGAGGGCCTTCTTCGTGGTGCCGGTGGGCACCCCGAGGGCCTTGTCCACGGCCGCGTACACCTGCCCCGAGCGCCACCCCTCGGGGATGGTCAGGGATTGGGGCCCGGTGTCGTCGTCAGGAAGCAGCAGCGGCACCGCCACGGCGGTGGCCGCAGCGGCGGCTCCGATCGCGATCAGGGCGATCCGGCCCCGCCGCGTCAGTCGAATCGTGCCCCGTCGCGGAGTCTTGGTCTGCATGGAGGCACGGTAACCCGCAAATACCGACATCCCGGGCATATCTTCATGTCGCGGGCTCCAGTTGGGCGTCTCTGCGCAGGAGGGCGGCGTAACGGCCGTCCCGCTCCAGGAGCTCCTCGTGGGTGCCGCGCTCGGCGGTGCGGCCGGCGTCCAGGACCACGATCTGATCAGCGCTGCGGACGGTGGAGAGCCGATGGGCGATGGTGAGGGTCGTCCGGTCGGCGGACAGGGCGTCGATGGCTTCCTGCACCGCCCGCTCCGTCCGGTTGTCCAGGGCGCTGGTCGCCTCGTCGAGGATGAGGACCGGCGGGTCGCGCAGGATGGTGCGGGCGATGGCCAGGCGCTGCTTCTCGCCACCGGAGAAGCGGTGGCCACGCTCCCCGACAACCGTGTCGTACCCATCGGGGAGCGACGCGATGTGGTCGTGGATCTGGGCGGCGCGAGCCGCGGTGAACAGCTCCTCGTCGGTGGCGTCCGGCTTGGCGAAGCGGAGGTTGTCGGCGACCGAGGCGTGGAAGAGGTACGTCTCCTGCGAGACCACGCCGACCGCGCGCGCGAGGGTGTCGAAGTCGAGGTCGCGCACGTCGACACCGTCGAGTGTGACGCGGCCGCCCGTGACGTCGTAGAGCCGGGGGACGAGGTGGCTCAGGGTCGACTTCCCTGAGCCCGTGGGACCGACCACGGCGAGGCTGCTGCCCGCCGGGATGGCTATGTCGATGCCCTGGAGCGTGGGGCCCGACTTCTCGTCGTAGCGGAACTCGACGTCCTCGAAGCGGACCTCGCCCTTGATCGCGTCGAGACGCACCGGCTTCTCGGGCTCGGTGATGTCTATGGGGAGGTCGAGATACTCGAAGATGCGCTGGAAGAGCGCGAGCGAGGTCTGTATCTGCACGCCGGTGGAGAGCAGGCTCACGGTCGGCCGGAACAGGCCCTGCTGGAGCGAGACGAAGGCGACGAGCGTGCCGATCGAGACGGTCGGGCCGCCCATCTGGAAGGCGAGACCGGCCGTCCAGTAGATGACGGCGGGCATGGCGGCCATGACGATCGAGATGACGGCCATGCGCCAGCGGCCCGCCATGCTGGACCGGATCTCCAGGTCGACCAGTTGCTCGGACTCGTCGGCGAAGGACTTGGTGAGGGAGTCGGCGCGCCCCATGGTGCGGCCGAGGACGATGCCGCTCACGGAGAGCGATTCGGTGACCGTCGCGGCCATCGCAGCCATCTGCTTCTGGCGCTGCGTGGCGATCTTCTTGCGCTCGCGGCCGACACGGCGGCTGATCCACACGAACACCGGGAGGAGGAGCAGCGAGACGACGGTGAGCCGCCAGTCCAGGGCGAGCATGGCGATGACCGTCGCGACCACACTCGTGAGGTTGGAGACCAGCGACGTGGCGGTGGAGGTGACCGTCGCCTGCATGCCGCCGATGTCGTTGGCGATCCGGGACTGGACCTCGCCCGTGCGTGTGCGCGTGAAGAAGGCCAGGGACATGCTCTGCAACCGGCCGTAGACCGCGGTGCGCAGGTCGTGCATGACGCGCTGGCCCACGGACGTGCTGATCAGGGTCTGCAGGACGCCCAGGACGCTCGTGACGACCGCGCTGAGGATCATGCCGAGCGCGAGCAGACTCAGCAGCCCCGTGCGCCCCTGGGGCAAGGCGGTGTCGAGGATCTCCTTGAGCAGGAACGGGGTCGCGACCGAGACCAGCGAGGCGGCGCAGACCAGCAGGCCCACGACCGTGAGGCGGCCCCGGTAAGGACGGAAGAGGCGAAGGATGCGGCGCATCTGGCGCGGCTGCGGCTCCTCGCCGGGGGCAGAGGGCTGCGCCGTCCAGGTGGGTTCGTTGTGGCGCATGGGCTCCTTCGGGATCTCTGACGACGATGACTCAGGGAGCATAGCTCACTGTTACCTATACTCACAATGCACAAGGTCCTGATAATGTTCCCGCATGAACACCCCGGACCCCGACGGCCTGCTCGCCGAACAGTTGCTGCGGCTCACGCGCAGGCTGCAGCGGATCCAGAAGCGCCACCTGGTGCCGTCCGGCATCACACCCGCCCAGTCCCGCCTCCTGCGCACCCTCGCGCACTACGAGACCCCGCCGCGCATGGCCGACCTCGCCGAGCGCCTCGAAGTCGTGCCCCGCGCCGTGACCACCCTGGTCGACGGCCTGGAGGCCGCCGACCTCGTGCGCCGCGCCCCCGACCCCACCAACCGCCGGGTGATCCGCATCGAGCTCACCGACGCGGGCCTCAAGGCACTCGGTGAGCTGCGCAGCGCGCGCCGGGCCGCCGCGGAGGACATCCTTGCCCCACTGGACGTCGAGCAGCGCGCCCAGCTGGGCACCCTGCTGAACGCGCTGTTCGACGTGCCGGACATCCGCCGCTGCTGAACACCACGGCTCCGCCGGACCGTCGCACCCAACCGGCCCCACCGAGGAGAGCTCATGCCACTGCTGGAGCCCGAGCCGGACGCCCTGCGCCCCGGTGCCGCGTCGCGCACGGACGGCCCTTCCCACGACCGCGTGCCGGACAGGCGGGCCACCGGTACACCGGAGCCGCTGCGCTCGGAACTGACCGCGCTGCTCGGCGCGGACAAGGTCCTGACGAAAGTCTCGGACCTGGTGCGGTACGCCTCGGACGCCAGCCCCTACCGCTTCGTGCCGCAGGTGGTGGTCGTCCCCGAGGACATCGACGACGTGTCCGCCGTCCTCTCGTACGCGCACGGCAGAGGCCGCGAGGTCGTCTTCCGCGCGGCGGGTACGTCGCTGAACGGCCAGGCCCAGGGCGAGGACATCCTGGTCGACGTGCGCAAGCACTGGTCGGGCGTCGAGGTGCTCGGCGACGGCGAGCGGGCCCGCGTCGGCCCCGGCACGACGGTCGTCCGGGCCAACGTCACCCTCGCCCGGTTCGGCCGGGTGCTCGGCCCCGACCCGGCGAGCGCGATCGCCTGCACCGTCGGCGGCGTCGTCGCGAACAACGCTTCGGGCATGACCGCGGGCACCACCCGCAACTCCTACCGCACCGTGGCGTCCCTGACCTTCGTCCTGCCCTCCGGGACGGTCGTGGACACGGCGGCGGAGGATGCCCACGAGCAGTTGGCGCACGCGGAACCAGCCCTGTGCGAGGGCCTCCTGGCGCTCAAGCGGGAGATCGAGGCCGACCCCGGCCTGGTGGCCCGCATCCGCAGGAAGTACGAGATCAAGAACACCAACGGCTACCGACTCGACGCCTTCCTCGACGGAGCGACGCCGGTGGAGATCCTGCGCGGCCTGATGGTCGGTTCCGAGGGCACCTTCGGTTTCATCTCCGAGATCGTCTTCGACACGCTGCGCCTTGACCGGCACACGAGCACCGCCCTGCTGTTCTTCCCCTCGCTGCCCGCTGCCGCCGCCGCGGTACCCCTGTTCAACGCGGCCGGCGCGCTCGCCGTCGAGCTGATGGACGGCAATACGCTGCGCGCTTCGGTGAGCGTCCAGGGGGTCCCCGCCGACTGGGCAGGCCTCCCGAAGTCGACCGCCGCGCTCCTCGTGGAGTTCCGCGCTCCGGACGAGACCGCCCAGGAGGCGTACGAGGCGGCCGCCGCCGCGGCGCTCGAAGGGCTCGAACTGGTCGCGCCCGTCGCGTCGGTGACCAACACGTTCACGCGCGACGCGAAGACGATCGGCGGCTACTGGAAGGCGCGCAAGGCGTTCGTCACCGCCGTCGGCGGCTCCCGCCCCTCGGGGACGACGCTGATCACCGAGGACTTCGCGGTCCCGCCCGGCCGACTCGCCGAGGCCTGCCAGGAGCTCCTCGACCTCCAGATCCGGCACGGCTTCGACGCCGCCGTCGCGGGCCACGCGGCCCACGGCAACCTCCACTTCCTGCTCGCCTTCGACGCGGCGGTCCCCTCCGACGTGGAGCGGTATGCCGCCTTCATGGACGATTTCTGCCGCCTGACCGTGGAGCGCTTCGACGGCTCACTGAAGGCCGAGCACGCCACGGGCCGCAACATCGCGCCCTTCCTGGAGCTGGAATGGGGCCCCAAGGCCACGGAGTTGATGTGGCGCACGAAGCAGCTGATCGACCCGGACGGGGTCCTCGCGCCGCGCGTCGTCCTCGACCGTGACCCGAAGGCCCATCTGCGCGGCCTCAAGACCATCCCCAAGGTGGAGCCGATCGCCGACCCGTGCATCGAGTGCGGCTTCTGCGAACCGACCTGTCCCAGCGGTGACTTGACCACGACTCCGCGCCAGCGCATCGTGCTGCGCAGGGAGATGATGCGCCAGCCGGACGGCTCTCCGGTCGAGGACGGCCTCGTCGAGGCGTACGGCTATGACGCGGTGGACACCTGCGCGGGCGACTCGACCTGCGGCATCGCCTGCCCGGTCGGCATCGACACGGGCGCCCTGATGAAGGGCTTCCGCCATGCGCGGCACTCGCCCCGCGAGGAGAGAGCGGCCGCGCTCGCCGCGAAGAACTTCGAGGCCGTCGAGGCATCGGCGCGGCTCGCGGTGGCCGCCGCCGACAGGATCAGCGACCGGCTGCTCACCACGGTGACCCGCACCGCCCGCCGGGCCGTTCGCCCCGACCTCGTCCCCGAGTGGCTGCCCCGCATCCCCGGCGCCGCCGCGCGCAGGCTGCCGCGCACCGCGCGCGTGGGCGCCGCCGCCGTCTACTACCCGGCATGCGTCAATCGCATCTTCGGCGGCCCCGGCGACCTCTCCCTGGCACAGGCCGTGGTCGCCGTCTCCACGCGCGCGGGGCGGCCGGTCTGGATCCCGGAGGACGTCGCGGGGACGTGCTGCGCGACGATCTGGCACTCCAAGGGGTACGACGCCGGGAACAGGGTCATGGCCAACCGCATCGTCGAGGCGGCCTGGGGCTGGACCGCGGGCGGCCGGTTGCCGCTGGTCGTCGACGCCTCGTCCTGCACGCTCGGCATCGCGCACGAGGTCGTGCCGTACCTGACCCCGGACAACCGCGAGCTGCACCGGGAGCTGACCGTCGTCGACTCGATCGTCTGGGCCGCGGACGAGCTCCTTCCGCATTTGACCGTGCACCGCACGATCGGCTCCGCCGTCCTCCACCCCACCTGTTCCATGCAGCACCTCGGCGACGAGGCGCAGCTGCGCGCCGTCGCCGAAGCGTGCGCGGACGAGGTGGTGGTCCCGGACGACGCCGGCTGCTGCGCCTTCGCAGGCGACCGCGGCATGCTCCACAAGGAGCTCACGGAATCGGCCACGCGCAAGGAGGCCGCCGAGGTCACGTCCCGCTCCTTCGACGCGCACCTCTCGGCGAACCGCATGTGCGAGGTCGGCATGGACCACGCGACAGGCCGCGGCTACTACTCCGCACTCCTGGAGCTGGAACGCGCGACTCGCCCTACGGCGCCTGGTGCCGGTACTGGGACTGGTGCCGACACCGGTGCCGGTACCGGTACCGGTACCGGTACCGGTACCGGCACCGGCACGAGAAATCCAACTGCCTGACCACTTCGGTCCCTTGCGCCTCGCTCGCACCCCCGTAAGGGTGGCTTCCGCCCCAGTGGTAGAGACCAGCCGCCCTTCAGCTACGGAGGTCCGATGCACGACGAGAACGCGACACCGACTCCTGACGGCACCACCCCCGACGACCGCGCCGAGGGCACGAAGGGAGACGGTCACTCGCGCCGTACGGTTCTCCGGACGGCAGGCCTCGCCGGCGCGGGGCTCGGGGTCGGCGCCTTCGCGGGCGGCACGGCGCACGCCGACACCCCCGCCGCCGCGATCGCGCCGGATACGGCCGAAGCCCCGGCCCGCCAGGGCAAGACCATGATCGGCGTGCCGTTCCAGCGGCGTTCCACGGTCCGGGTGGGCATCATCGGACTCGGCAACCGCGGCGGCAGCATGATCGACCTCTTCCTCGCGATACCCGGCGTCCGCGTCGTCGCGCTCTGCGACCCGGTCAAGGAGAAGACCGCCGCGGCGGCGAAGAAGGTCACGGCCGCGGGCCAGCCCGCCCCGGCGACGTACACCAGGGGCGAGCACGACTACGAGAACCTGTGCAAGCGCGGCGACATCGACTTCGTGTACGTGGCATCGCCCTGGGACTTCCACTTCGCGATGGCCGAGTCGGCGATGCTGAACGGCAAGCACGTCGGCGTGGAGTGTCCCATCGCCCTGCGCCTGGACGAGCTGTGGGAGCTCGTGAACCTGTCCGAGCGCACCCGCAGACACTGCATGCAGCTGGAGAACTGCTGCTACGGCAAGAACGAGATGCGCGTCCTGCGGATGGCGCACGCGGGCAAGTTCGGCGATCTGCTGCACGGCGCGGGCGCGTACAACCACGACCTGCGCGGCCTCATGTTCGACCCCGACTACTACGAAGGCCCGTGGCGCCGCCTGTGGCACACCCGGCTGCGCGGCGACCTGTACCCGAACCACGGCTTCGGTCCGGTCGCCAACTACATGGACGTCAATCGCGGTGACCGCGTCACGCTCATCTCCAGCTTCGGCACGCCCTCGCTCGGCCTCGCCGAGTACCGCAAAGCGCACATGCCCGCGGGCGACCCCAGCTGGAAGGAGACGTACATCGAGAGCGACCGCACGATCAGTCTCGTCCAGACGGCGAAGGGACGGGTGATCCGCCTCGAGCACGACGTCTCCACGCCCCACCCCTACAGCCGCATCAACAGCCTGGGCGGCACGCGGGGCGTCTTCGAGGACTACCCGGAGCGCATCTACCTCGAGCCGGACCACACGAACGACGAGTGGGGCGACTTCACCAAGTACGCCGAGTTCGACCACTGGCTGTGGAAGGAGCACGCCAACCCGCCCGGTGGCCACGGCGGCATGGACTACATCATGATCTTCCGTCTGATGCAGACCATGCGCCTCGGCCTGGTGCCGGACTTCGATGTGTACGACGCGGCGACCTGGACGTCACCCGTGCCGCTGAGCCATCTGTCGATCAAGGCGAAGGGCGCGCCGCAGGCCATCCCCGACTTCACGCGCGGCCTGTGGAAGAAGTCCAGGCCGGGCCTGGACTCCGAAAAGCCGCAGGAGGGGTGACGGGCTGACGGGGGCCCGTCGGCGTGCCGGCCGGCGGATGGGTCAGCAGCGCCGACGGTCCTCCGTCAGGGTTCCCTGGACGGTGGCCAGGGTGCGGTCGTAGCACCCCGTGTCGCCGAGCAGCCGGTAGCGCTCGCGCGACGTGCCCACGGCGTGCCGCTGCTCGCGCGGCACGTTCGCGGTGTACGTCGCGTCGCCGTCGTAACGGTCGTCAAGAACCGACCAGTTGCCGCGCCGCCCGTCCCTGATCGTGGTGGTCTCGGAGCGGTCACCGAGGGCGATCTCGGTCCGCAGCCGGTCACTGTCGCCGAGGGTGGTGGTGCCGTCCATGGTGTACGTCCGGTCGGTGCGCACGGCGCGGTGGCCCGTGGTGATCGTCTCGCGGTCGGTCCAGGTGGCCTTGAGCGCGTCCATCGCCTCGCCGTCGGTCCAGCGGTGGCCGGATGCGTTCGCGAGGGTGCGGGTCACGGTCGTCGCCACGCGGCCGTGGGAGGTGTTCACGTACCCCGACACGCTGAGCCGGTGGCCGCCCTCCGTATCCAGCCGGTGCGCCTTCTCGCCGGAACCCGGTGTGTATGTCGAGTCGTTCGCGAGGGCGCCCTCCTGGTGACGGGTCAGGCGGCCCGTTACGTGGTCGCTCTTCTCGTCCTGCCAGACCAGAACGTTGACCGGGGTGCTCCAGCCGGTCTGCGCCTTGGGAACGCCGACCACGGAGACCTCCACCTGGTGCGGGCGGCCGTCGTTGAGTAGGCCCGCGAAGGGTGTCAGGTCGTATTCGACGGGTTTGATGTCGAAGGCGCGGGGCCCTGGGATCACGTACCAGAGGAAGGGGTTGGACCAGCCGCCGGTCCAGACGGTGGGGAACGGCGCGGCGATTCCCGCCAGTTGACCGTCGACCTTGACCTGCACTTCCCGGTACGGGCCATGGTCGGCCTTGCACGAATAGGGCGCGGCGTCGGGCACCGTCAGATACCAGTACTCCTCGCATCCGCCGCCCGAACCGGTCGCGTACACCTCGGCGATGATGCGTTCGCTGTTGCGCGGGGTAGTGAGGCTGGTGCCGTCCCCCAGGGGGACTACACGGTCAGGGACGGCCGGGGACGCGTGCCCGCGCTTCTCCCGCTTGTCCCGCTTGTTCTGCTTGTCCTGCTTGTCCTGCTCGTAGAACGTGAGCGTCGCCCTGACGTCGATGATTCCGGTGTAGGTGTCGTCGACGACGTTCCCGATGAGCATCTCGACCTGCTGGTCGCGGCTCAGCGTCTCGCTGTACCGGGTGACGTCCTTCTCCACGGACCAGGTGATGCCGTCGGCCGACGGCTCCGGAGTCGAGGTGCGGAAGACTTCTACGCCGCCGATACGGAGGTAGCCGAGGCGGTCGTACTGTCGCCCCTTGACCTTGCCGTCCAGGCGCAGGACCACCTTGCCCCAGCGTCCCTTGCCGCACTTCTCCGGAGGGGCGTAGGTCCCTTTGTACGGCGTGAAGTCCTTGAACTGTGCCTCGGCCACGGCTACTTCGCAGGACTTGGTGTGCGGTTTCGGCACTGGTGGTGCGGCGGTGATCGGGTCGTGCCAGTCGTTGCCGAACTCCGGTGGCGGCGTGTCGGCGGCGGCCGGACCGGCGCCGAGGAGAGTACTCGCGGCGAGGACCGCACCCACGAGCATGGACATGACGCGTCTTCTCATGGGTGATTTCTATGGGCAGTCGACGATCACCGCAATGGTGCAGCTCGCCGGGCCGCTGCGGCGCCGCTCGCCGGACCAGCGTGGTGCCGCCCGATGACTCAGGCTCGGAGGTTCGCCCTGTCCCCCATCACCACGACGGGGTGCTGCTGGGGGTCGAGCGTGCGCAGCAGGGACTCCATGCCCGGCTTCGACAGGCTCACGCAGCCCGACGTGCCGCTGCCGTGGTCCATGTGCAGCCAGATGCTGCCGCCCTTGGACTGCCCCTGGGGGCGCGTCGGGTCGTTCGGCGGGGTGCCCTTGGCGCGGTTGTAGTCGATGGCGATGACGTAGTCGAAGTCGTGCCAGTGCGTCTTCGGCCAGTAGTTCGGAGCCTGCATGGACGCGGATTTCGTATAGGCGAACTTGGCACCCGGGTCCGCGAGCACTCCCCCCGCATCGGTCAGCGTGAACACGCCGACCGGGCTGCGCTTGTCGTTCTCACGGTGGTCGGTGGTCCAGCCCTTCTTGCCGTTGTGCGCGGGCCAGCTGCGGGCCTTCGTCCAGGTCGTGTCCTTCTCCCCGGACTTCGTGTAGAGCACGACGGTCGACTTGGCCGAATCCTCACCGTCGCCGTAGACCGCGACGACCTGACGGGAGTTCTCCGGGATCTTGGATAGCAGCCGGTCGCCCACGTCAGGGATACGCTGGAGATCGACGGCCCCGGCACCCTGGCCGCTCCCCTGCCCCGTCCTCTTGCCGTGCCCGGCGTCGCCCTTCCCCGAGGCGTCGTCCCCGCTCGCGCAGGACGTCAGAAGGACACCACTGGCCGCCACCGCGACCACCGTTCGGACCACACCCGCAATACGCATCCGCCCATGGTCGCACCCGGTCCGCGCTACTCCGGCCCAGCCCCTCGAGCCACGCCGGGACCGGACCGATTCTTTACCTCAGAGCGGAAAATCGTTTGCTTCGGACCACCGCGCGAGGCGAACCTTTCACGGTTTGTAACCGCCATCCGCTTATCCGTCCGTTCGCTCGGTCTTCTTCCCGGAGCGACGGCCACCGCACCGAGCGCTGGGACATCATGCAGATTCGCGACCTTCCGTTTCCCGACCCCGGCGTCCCTGACGCCCGGTCGGGGCCACGCTTCCTGCTGTGGCTCGGCCGCAACCAGCTGGGCGGGCAGCTCAAGTCCCTCGCCTGGGGCCTGCTGCACTTCACCTCCATCGCGGGCCTCCCCTACATGGTCGGAATCGCCGTCGAGGCCGTACTGGACCGCTCCGGCGCCCGGCTCGCCCTCGCGGGCGCGCTGATCGGCCTCCTCGGCATCGGCATAGCGCTTGGCGACACGATGCTGCACCGCACAGCGGTCACCAACTGGATCACCGCCGCGGCCCGTGTGCAGCAGCTGCTCGCCCGCAGGACCGCCGCGCTCGGGTCCGCGCTCACCCGGCGTGTCGCCGCCGGTGAGGTCGTGGCGGTCTCCACCGGCGACGTCGAGAAGATCGGCTGGTTCGTCGAGGCCCTGTCGCGTTTCGCGGCGGCTGCCCTCACGGTCGTCCTGGTCTGTACCGGGCTCGTCATCTACCAGCCCGCCCTCGGCGCCATCGTCGCGGTGGGCATCCCGTTGCTCGCCCTCGCCGTACTGCCGCTGCTGCCCCGCGCCACGCGCCGGGCTGACCTCCAGCGCGAGAAGGCGGGGCGAGCCACCGAACTGGCCTCCGACACCGTCGCCGGACTGCGGGTGCTGCGCGGCATCGGCGGCGAGGAGCTCTTCCTCGACCGCTACCGCCGCGCCTCCCAGGAAGTCCGTACGGCCGCGGTACGCAGCGCTCGGATGTGGGCCGTCATCTCGGCGATCCAGATCCTGATGCCGGGTCTGCTGCTGATCGTGGTCGTCTGGCACGGTGTGCACCTCGCCCGCGAGGGCCGCATCACGGTCGGCGAGCTCGTCACCGTCTACAGCGCCATCATGATGCTCAACTATCCGCTGCGGCACTTCGAGGAAATCGCCATGGCGTACTCCTTCTCGCGCCCCTCCGCGAAGCGAGCGGCCCGGGTCCTCGCTCTGCAGAGGGTGGCGGAGGCTGGGGGCTCTGTGGGTTCTGAGACTTCTGTGGGTTCTGTGGGTTCTGTGGGTTCTGAGTCCGCGGGCTCTGGAGACTCCGGGAGCTCGTCGATCCATCGCGACCTGTACGACCCCGCTACGGGCCTGCTCGCCCCGGCCGGTCGGTTCACCGCCGTGGTCTGCGGCGACCCGGACGAAGCGGGCCGACTCGCCGAACGCCTCGGAGGGCACCCCTCGTTCGAGGAAGCTTCCGGCCTGCCGTCCGTGCGCTTGGGCGACGCACCGCTGGACGACCTGCCGCTGGACGCCGCCCGGACCGCCGTCCTCGTCCAGGACAAGGATCCCGTCCTGCTCTCCGGGACACTCCGCGCACTCCTCGACGTACCGGCGTCCGGAGCCGTCAGTCCCGAGGAGGCACTGACCGCGGCGCAGTGCGCCGACGTTCTCGACGCGCTGGCACAGGCGTCGGTGGACGACGATCCGATGGCCGCCCACCTCACCGAACGCGGACGTTCCCTCTCCGGCGGCCAGCGCCAACGCCTCGCCCTGGCCCGCTCGCTGGTCACCGACCCGGACGTACTGGTCCTGGACGAGCCGACGTCCGCCGTCGACTCGCACACCGAGGCCCGGGTCGCCGAGGGCATCCGGCAGCTGCGCCGGGGCCGCACCACCGTGGTGCTCACCTCGTCACCGCTGCTCCTGGACCACGCCGAGCGCGTCGTCTTCCTGGCCGACGGCGAGGTCGCGGCCGTGGGAGAACACCGTGAACTGGTGCACAGCGAGCCGCGGTACCGCGCGGTCGTCACCCGCGAGACCGACGACGAACGTCTCGCGGCACAAGCCCTGACAGATTTCGACATCGAGGAGACGGCATGACCGGCCTGGCGCCCCCGGCATACGATCCGGCGGCCCCCACGACGGCGGAGACCCTGCCTGTCGGCTCGGCCGCGACCGTGCGCACCTACGTACGCGAACTGTTCCAACGCCACCGCCGGTCTTTCCTGCTGCTCATCCTGGTGAACACGCTCGCCGTCATCGCCTCGATGGCCGGGCCCTACCTGCTCGGCGATCTGGTCGAGAAGGTCTCGGACGGCTCCCGTGACCTTCATCTGGAACTCACCATCGGCCTGTTCACCCTCGCGCTCCTGGTGCAGGCCTACTTCGTGCGCGCGGTGCGGCTGCGCGGTGCGATGCTCGGTGAGCGGATGCTGGCGGACCTGCGGGAGGACTTCCTCGTACGCTCCGTCGGGCTGCCGCCCGGCGTCCTGGAACGGGCCGGAACCGGCGATCTGCTTTCGCGGATCACCACGGACATCGACCGTCTCGCCAACGCCATGCGCGAGGCCGTGCCGCAGCTCGCCATCGGTGTGGTGTGGGTCGTACTCCTGCTCGGCGGGCTCGCGGTGACCGCACCACCGCTGGCCCCCGCCGTGCTCGTCGCCGTACCGCTCCTCGTCGTGGGCTGCCGCTGGTACTTCAAGCGGGCGCCCTCCGCCTACCGTTCGGAAGCCGCCGGTTACGCCGCTGTTGCCGCCGCCCTCACCGAGACCGTCGACGCGGGACGCACGATCGAAGCCCACCGGCTCGGTCCCCGTCGCATCGAGCTCTCGGAACGGCGCATCAAGGAGTGGACCGCCTGGGAGCGGTACACCCTCTATCTGCGGTCGGTCCTCTTCCCGGTCATCAACTTCACCCACACGACCGTGCTCTGCTCGACCCTGATGATCGGAGGTGCCTTCGTCCTCCAGGGTTGGATCGGCGTGGGCCAGCTGACCGCGGGGGTCCTGATCGCGCAGATGCTCGTCGACCCGCTCGGCATCATTCTGCGCTGGTACGACGAGCTCCAGGTCGCCCAGGTGTCGCTGGCCCGGCTCGTCGGAGTGCGCGACATCGAACCTGACTCCGGCGACTCGTCCTTGGTTCCGGACGGACGCCATGTCCTCGCTGACGACGTGCACTTCGGCTACCGCGCGGGGGTGGACGTACTCCGCGAGGTGTCTCTCGCCGTCGAGCCCGGCTCGCGAGTGGCCCTGGTCGGCCCGTCCGGAGCGGGCAAGTCCACCCTCGGCCGACTGCTCGCCGGGATCTACGGACCTCGCACCGGCCACGTCACCCTGGGCGGCGCCGCATTGTCGGCCATGCCCGCGGAGGAGGTGCGTACGCACGTCGCCCTGGTCAACCAGGAACACCACGTCTTCGTGGGCTCCCTGCGCGACAATCTCCTGCTCGCAAGGACCGTAGCGCGGGACGCCGAACTCTGGGCGGCGCTCGGCGCGGTCGACGCGACCGACTGGGCACAGGGCCTCGACGACGGCCTGGACACCGAGGTCGGCTCGGGCGGCTACGCACTGACGCCCGCCCAGGCCCAGCAGATCGCCTTGGCACGCCTGGTCCTCGCCGACCCGCACACCCTGGTCCTGGACGAGGCGACCTCGCTCCTCGACCCGCGTGCGGCACGGCACTTGGAACGCTCCCTCGCCCGAGTCCTGGACGGCCGCACCGTCGTGGCCATCGCCCACCGCCTCCACACGGCACACGATGCGGACGTGATCGCGGTGGTCGAGAGTGGCCGGATCACCGAACTCGGCAGCCACGACCAACTGGTGGAGGCGGACGGCGCGTACGCGGCTCTGTGGCGGTCCTGGCACGGGTAGCAGGTATGAGAATGGTCCGGCGGGAGGATGGGGCCAGTCGGTGCAGGGGCGTGGGTGGGCACCGGTAGGGCAAGGGTGTGGCCGGGCACCGGTAGGGCAGGGGCGCCCTGTTGGCCGCCATACAGAGGTAGTTAGGGTGCATGGATGGCTGCATCACCCATCAATCCCGGCGTGCCCGACCATCGCGGGCCTGCCCGCTACCTCTGGTGGGTGATCGTCAGCCAGCGTCGCCGCGTCGCTGTCGGCGCGCTGTTGGGCAGCATATGGATGGTCTGCCTGACGCTCCCACCGTACGTTCTGTCGCACGCCATCGACGACGGCCTGCGCCCCGGGAACCGACCGGCACTGTTCGGCTGGTCCGCGGCCTTGTTCGGTATCGGGGTTCTGAACGCCTGGCTTGCGATCATGCGGCACCGCACCATGACCCGGATCCGCCTCGACGCCTACTTCCGTACCGTGCGCGTCGTCGTCGACCAGGCGACCCGGCTCGGCGCCACGCTGCCCCGTCGGCTCTCGGCGGGCGAGGTCGTCACGATCGGCCACTCCGACGTGGGCGTGATCAGCCAGGCCCTCACCGTGACGGGGCCCGGTGTAGGCGCGGTCATCGCCTACCTCGTGGTGGCCGCGCTGCTGCTCTCCGTCTCCGCGTTGCTTGCCGCGGTGGTGCTGGTCGGGGTGCCCCTGCTCGCTGTGCTGATCGGACCGTTCCTCGGTCGGTTGCAGGGGGCCGAGACGGACTACCGGGAGCGCCAGGGCGCACTCGCCGCGATCCTTGGCGACCTCGCGGGCGGTCTCCGTGTCCTCAACGGCCTCGGTGGCAAGGGGGCGTTCGCCGCTCGCTATCGCGACGGCTCGCGCAGGCTCCAGGACGAGGGCTACCGGGTCGGGTCGAGCATGAGCTGGGTCCAGGCCTTCGGCCTCGGCCTGCCCACCCTGTTCCTCGCCGCCGTGACCTGGCTCGCCGCGCGCATGGCAGCGCAGGGCACCATCACCGTGGGCGAGTTGGTGGCTGTCTACGGCTATGTCGCCGTGCTCGTGCTTCCGGTGACGTTCTTCATCGAGGGCGGCTACGACATCGGCCGAGGCCTGGTCGCCGCGCGCCGAGTCGTGGACTTCTTGAACCTGGAGCCGGAGGGCTCCGACGTGACGGGGGCGGGGGTCGAGGCCGGGGCCGGGGCCGGGGCCGAAGCTGGGTCCAGGGCAGAGGCCGAGGCGCGGGCCGGAGTCGAGGCCGGGCCTCCCGGCAGGAGCACGGAGCCGCTCCCCGCCCCCCAGGTGCCGTCTGTGCTGCGCGACCCCCTGTCCGGCGTGGAGGTGGCGCCGGGGATCCTCACCGCGCTCGTCAGCGGGCACGTCTCGGACAGTACGGACGTCGTCGATCGCCTCGGACGGTTCCTCCCCTCCCCCGCCACCTGGGGTTCGGTCCGCCTCGACGACATCGCGCCGCACGAGATCCGCGCGCGGATCCTGGTGGCCGACAACGACGCCGACCTCTTCGCCGGTACGTTGCGCGCGGCGATCTCCGGGCGATGGGCACCGGACGACGACGCCCTCGCCCGCGCGGTGGACGCGGCCGCGGCCCGTGACATCGTCCTCGGGTTGCCGGACGGTCTCGACGCCCTTCTCGAGGCACACGGCAGCAACCTCTCCGGCGGTCAGCGTCAGCGCATCCGCCTGGCCCGCGCCCTCCTCGCTGACCCCGAGGTCCTCCTCGCGATCGACCCCACCTCGGCGGTCGACGCCCACACCGCGGCGAACATGGCGGCCCGTCTGCGCGCGGCCCGCACGGGCCGCACCACACTCGTCACCAGCACGTCCCCTCTCCTCCTCGACCAGGCCGACACCGTGTACTACCTGGTCGACGGCCGAGTCACCGCCGTCGGCCGCCACGCCGAACTGCTGGCCGAGCACCCGGGCTACCGGCGCCTGGTGTCGCCCGACGCCGAGGAGGGCGAAGCGCCAGAGGACGTAGGGGACGCAGGGGACGCAGGGGACGCAGGGGACGCACAGGACGCAGGGGACGCGGAAGTGCAGCATCCACCATGTAGCCACGAACTCCACCGCCCTTCCGCCGAGCCGAGTCATGAGGCACTCCGATGACGCCCGCGACGCCGTCCCACCACAGCGACGCGGCCGAGACCGGACCCGGGCACCTGCCCGTAGCCGGCCGCCGTCAAGTCCGCCGGGCCGCTGTCCGCCTCATCCGCCAGGACACCGCGGCCTTCGTCACGATGATCGTCTTCAACGCACTCGCGGCGGCAACAGGCCTCGTCGGCCCCTGGCTCCTCGGACGCATCATCAATACGGTCAAGGACGGCGGAGGCGTCGATGCTGTCGACCGTCTCGCGCTCGGCATCCTCGCCGGGGCCGTGGCCCAGCTCCTCCTGGCACGCCACGCCCGCTACCTCGCCCATCGTTTCGGTGAGCGAACCCTGGCCCGCATCCGCGAACAGTTCGTCGACCGGGCACTCGCGCTGCCCGCCTCGATCGTGGAGCGGGCCGGCGCGGGAGATCTGACGGCCCGCGGCACCACTGACGTGGCGACGGCCGGACAGACACTGCGTGACACCGGTCCGGATGTCCTCGTCGCGGCCGTGCAGGCACTGTTCATTCTCTGTGCCGTCTTCCTGCTCGACCCGCTGCTCGGCGCGTGCGGCGTGCTCGGCCTCACCGGTATCTGGTTCGCCACCCGCTGGTACCTGCGCAGGGCACACCCCGCCTACCTCGAGCAGGGAGCGGCCCACTCCTCGCTGGCGGAGGTCCTCGCCGCCACCGCGTCCGGAGCTCGCACCGTCGAGGCTTTCGGTCTGAGGGATCAGCGTGTCGCGGACAGCGAGACAGGGATCGGCCGGTGTGTCGTCGCCCATGACCGGACCCTGTTCCTGCGCAGCGTCCTCTTTCCTGCCATCGACATCTCGTACGCCGTGCCGGTCGTCGCCGTTTTGATCGTCGGCGGACTGCTCCACGAGCAGGGCTCCGTGAGCCTGGGCACAGTGATCGCGTCGGCGCTGTACCTGCGCCAGCTTTCCCAGCCGCTGGACACGATCCTGCAGCAGGTCGAGCAGGTACAGAGCAGTGGTGCCTCCTTCGCCAGGGTCGAGGGCCTGGCCACCGCTCCGCGGGTGCCGACCGCTCCCGCCACCCCGGCTACCGCCCTCACCGCGGCTCCCGACCTCACCGCCCCCGGCCCTGTAGACATGGCCGACGCCGACCGGATCGAGATCCGCGGTGTGCATTTCGCCTACAGTGACGGCGCCGATGTCCTGCGCGGCCTCGACCTCTCCGTTCACCCCGGCGAGCGCCTGGCGATCGTCGGCCCCTCGGGGGCCGGCAAAAGCACACTGAGTCGTCTCCTGGCGGGGATCGACGCTCCTGGCGCGGGGACTGTGACCGTCGGCGGCATCCCGATCGCCGAGTTGCCGCCCGAGCGGCTGCGCCGTCAGGTCGTCCTCGTCACCCAGGAGCATCACGTGTTCCTCGGCACGGTCCGCGACAACCTGCTCATCGCGGCGGAATCCGCTACGGACGCCGAGCTGAGCGCCGCTCTCACCGCGGTCGGCGCCGATTGGTCCGACGCTCTGCCGGACGGACTGGACACCGAGCTGGGTCCTCGTGGCCACCGGTTGCACGGAGCGCAAGCCCAGCAATTGGCACTGGCCCGTGTCGTGCTCGCCGATCCTCACACGCTGATCCTCGACGAGGCCACCGCTCTCCTGGACCCGACGACGGCACGTCATACGGAACGGGCCCTTGCCGCCGTCCTCCGCGGGCGCACCGTCATCGCCATCGCCCACCGTCTGCAGACGGCCCACGACGCGGACCGCGTGGCAGTCATGCAGGACGGCCGGCTGACCGAGCTCGGAACCCACGACGAGCTCGTGGCGGCCGGTGGCGCCTACGCCGCGCTGTGGCACTCCTGGCACGGCGAGCACCTGCCCGCACTCTGAGCGGGAATGGCCACTGCCTCCACTTGGGAGGTCGCCGCCGCGAGGGCGCCCCTCTCCCCGGGGAGGGCAGGTCGAGGCACCAGGATCGTCCTCACGCGCTCGAGGACGAGCCGTCAGATGAAGTTGAGCGCGGCTGCGCCGCCCACTCCCCCGAGCAGCATGAACACCGGCATCAGGACCTTGAGCTCGATCCAGCTTCCGGCCCGGAAACGCATCATCTTCGGCGGCCCGATCGGGTACCAGCGCTTGCGGCCGAGGGGAATGGGCCACAAGATCGGACACCCGGAGACGGTCAACGCGTCCCCGATGTCGTGCACCAGCGCGCCGAGCACGATCGGCAGGCCCAGCCACAGGTACTCCTGGCCGGGCGCGGTGAACATCCAGTCCGCACCGTTGCCAGGCTTGTCCAGGACCCCGGCGAGGATCCAGGCGCTCGTCGCAGCGAGCAGCCACACCAGCACATCGCTGCTCGACCCGCGGGCCGCCCGCCACAGCAGGCCTTCGATGGCGAGCACCATGTGGACGAAGAGGATCCCGAGGACGGCCCACCGCCCACCGAAGATCGCCAGGGCCGACGCACCCGCTCCTATCAACACGGCCCACAGCCAGGTGTGGGTCAGAGTGCGGTGTCCACCCGAGCGCCGTGGGTCCCCCTGCTTCCGGGTCGCCTTGTAGACGGCGTACGAAAGCTTGTCGACGATCTCGCACAGGCCCCGCGAGAGGGGCCCGAAGGCGCGCGAGATGGTCGCCGACTTGTGGTCGAGATCGGGAGCGAGCGCCGCTCCGGCGCAGATCAGCGCGCCTACGAGGAGGACCGGCCAGGGCATCGTGTGGCCCGCGGCCGCCGCGGCGGCACCGACCCCCAGCCAGGCTGCTGCCCCCGACAGCGAGTGTGCCGGTCCCATCATTGCTGTTGCCCGCCCCATTTCCATTCTTCTGACGCCCCGTTGGCGACACAGCGTAGCGTTCGTGATCTTCGTGGGGAGCTCCGGTTCCCTCATCGGGGCAGAAGGAAGGCAAGATGGGGGTGTGACCCTTATTGATCAGCTGCCGCCGGATGCCGACCCCGATGCCCTCTTCGAAGCCTTCTCGACGTGGGCCGAGGGTCAGGGCATCACTCTCTACCCGGCCCAGGAGGAGGCACTGATCGAGGTGGTCTCCGGGGCGAACGTGATCTTGTCCACGCCGACCGGCTCCGGCAAGAGCCTGGTCGCGGCGGGGGCCCACTTCACGGCTCTCGCCCAGGACAAGGTCACCTTCTACACAGCGCCGATCAAGGCTCTGGTGTCGGAGAAGTTCTTCGACCTGTGCAAGCTCTTCGGCACCGAGAACGTCGGCATGCTGACCGGGGACGCGTCGGTCAACTCTGACGCCCCGGTCATCTGCTGCACGGCCGAGGTGCTCGCCTCGATCGCGCTGCGGGACGGCAAGAACGCCGACATCGGCCAAGTCGTGATGGACGAGTTCCACTTCTACGCCGAGCCGGACCGCGGCTGGGCCTGGCAGATTCCTCTGCTGGAACTTCCGCAGGCGCAGTTCATCCTCATGTCGGCGACGCTCGGCGACGTCGGCATGTTCGAGAAGGACCTGACGCGCCGGACCGGCCGGCCCACGTCGGTCGTCCGCTCCGCGACGCGGCCGGTCCCGCTGTCGTACGAGTACCGCCTGACGCCGATCACCGAGACGCTCACCGAGCTCCTGGACACCAAGCAGGCGCCGGTCTACATCGTGCACTTCACCCAGGCCCAGGCGGTCGAGCGCGCGCAGTCGCTGATGAGCATCAACATGTGCACGCGGGAGGAGAAGGACAAGATCGCCGATCTCATCGGCAGCTTCCGCTTCACCACCAAGTTCGGCAAGAACCTCTCGCGCTACGTGCGCCACGGGATCGGCGTGCACCACGCCGGCATGCTGCCCAAGTACCGCCGCCTGGTGGAGAAGCTCGCACAGGCCGGGCTCCTCAAGGTCATCTGCGGCACGGACACCCTGGGTGTCGGTGTCAACGTCCCGATCCGCACGGTGCTCTTCACAGCCCTCACCAAGTACGACGGCACCCGTGTCCGCACTCTGCGCGCGCGGGAGTTCCATCAGATCGCCGGACGCGCCGGGCGTGCGGGCTTCGACACGGCCGGCTTCGTAGTGGCTCAGGCACCCGAGCACGTCGTCGAGAACGAGAAGGCTCTCGCCAAGGCCGGCGACGATGCGAAGAAGCGGCGCAAGGTGGTCCGCAAGAAGGCGCCCGACGGCTTCATCGCCTGGTCCGAGAGCACCTTCGAGAAGCTCATCTCTTCCGATCCGGAGCCGCTGACCTCCCGCTTCCGGGTCACGCACACCATGCTGCTGTCCGTGATCGCCCGGCCCGGCAACGCCTTCGAGGCGATGCGTCACCTCCTCGAGGACAACCACGAGTCGCGCAAGCAGCAGCTGCGGCACATCCGCCGGGCCATCGCGATCTACCGCTCCCTCCTCGCCGGCGGCGTCGTGGAGAAGCTCGACGAGCCGGACGTCACCGGCCGCATCGTGCGCCTGACGGTCGACCTGCAGCAGGACTTCGCCCTCAACCAGCCCCTGTCGACGTTCGCCCTCGCGGCCTTCGAAGTCCTCGACCCCGAGTCCCCTTCGTACGCCCTGGACATGGTGTCCGTCGTCGAGTCCACTCTCGACGACCCGCGCCAGATCCTCGCGGCCCAGCAGAACAAGGCGCGGGGCGAAGCCGTGGCGCTCATGAAGGCGGACGGCGTCGAGTACGAGGACCGGATGGAGCGGCTCCAGGACATCACGTACCCCAAACCCCTGGAGGAGCTCCTCTTCCACGCGTACAACACGTACCGGACGAGCCATCCGTGGGTCGGCGACCATCCGCTGTCCCCGAAGTCCGTCATCCGGGACATGTACGAGCGGGCGCTGTCCTTCACGGAGTTCACGTCCTTCTACGAACTCGCCCGCACCGAAGGCATCGTGCTGCGCTACCTCGCGAGCGCGTACAAGGCCCTGGAACACACGATCCCGGACGACCTGAAGTCCGAGGACCTGGAGGACCTGATCGCCTGGCTCGGCGAGATGGTGCGTCAGGTCGACTCCAGCCTCCTCGACGAGTGGGAGCAGCTCGCCAACCCGGACGTCATGACCGCGGAAGAGGCGCAGGAGAAGGCCGACCAGGTCAAGCCTGTCACCGCCAACGCCCGCGCCTTCCGCGTCCTGGTCCGCAACGCGCTGTTCCGAAGGGTCGAGCTGGCCGCCCTCGACCACGTCGAGGAGCTGGGTGAGCTGGACGCCGAATCCGGCTGGGACGCGGATGCGTGGGGCGAGGCCATGGACAAGTACTGGGACGAGTACGAAGATCTCGGCACCGGTCCTGATGCCCGCGGCCCCAAGCTGCTGCTCATCGAGGAGGATCCCGAGCACGGTCTGTGGCGCGTCCGGCAGACGTTCGCCGACCCGAACGGCGACCATGACTGGGGCATCAGTGCGGAGGTCGATCTCGCGGCTTCCGACGAGGAGGGCCGTGCCATCGTCCGGGTCACGGACGTCGGTCAGCTTTGAGCGCCCCACGAAGCCGCGTGGCCCGGACAGGAGTCGAGGAACTGTCATGAACAATCCCGTCGACCGGCTGGTCGACCTGCTGGACCTGGAGCAGATCGAGGTCAACATCTTCCGGGGCCGCAGTCCGAACGAGTCCCTGCAGCGGGTGTTCGGCGGCCAGGTCGCCGGACAGGCCTTGGTGGCGGCGGGCCGGACCACCGAGGGTGACCGTCCGGTGCACTCGCTCCACGCGTACTTCTTGCGCCCGGGGCGCCCGGGCGTGCCCATCGTGTACCAGGTCGAACGGATCAGGGACGGGCGCTCCTTCACCACGCGCCGCGTCACCGCCGTCCAGCAGGGTCGCACCATCTTCAACCTCACCGCCTCTTTCCATCAGCCCGAACAGGGCGCCTTCGAACACCAACTGCCGCCGCGCCTCACGGCCCCCGATCCGGAGACGCTTCCGACGGTCGCGGAGGAGATCAGGGAGCACCTCGGCGCGCTCCCCGAGCAGTGGGAGCGCATGGCCCGGCGCCAGCCCTTCGACATCCGTTACGTCGAGCGGTTGCGCTGGTCCGCCGAGGAGATCAAGGATGCCGAGCCGCGCAGTGCGGTGTGGATGCGTGCCGTCAGCCCGCTGGGCGACGACCCCCTCGTGCATACCTGCGCGCTCACGTACGCGAGCGACATGACGCTCCTCGACGCGGTCCGCATCCCGGTGGAACCGCTCTGGGGTCCACGCGGCTTCGACATGGCGTCGCTCGATCACGCCATGTGGTTCCACCGGCCGTTCCGCGCCGACGAGTGGTTCCTCTACGACCAGGAGTCCCCCATCGTCACGGGGGGCCGCGGCCTCGCCCGGGGCCGCATCTATGACGCCGAGGGCCGGCTCCTGGTGTCAGTGGTGCAAGAAGGGCTGTTCCGTCCGTACGGCGAGCGCCACATGGACAGTCCGACAACAGGCGCGTGACTGGCGAAGATCCTGAGCGGGAGGCGCGGTGCGACGGATTGACGTGGTGGAGCGGCGCACGAGGCTGGCGCTGCGCCACCGGTTGACCTCGGATACCAAGTCGCACGGTCCGGTTGAGGTGGCCCGGTCGCTGCTGGCCCTGCATGGCACCGACCCGTCGTCGGTGTACATCGGCGCCTGGGCCCGGATGCGGGACGGCTACCTGGCGGATGTGGAGCACGCGCTTTATGAGGACCGGTCGCTGATCCGGCTGATGGGCATGCGGCGTACGGTCTTCGTGGCGCCCCTGGATGTCGCTCCGGTGCTGCAGGCAGCATGCTCGCGAGCGGTTGCCGCACGGGAACGCCGTCTCGTTCTGAAGATGCTTGCGGAGTCCGGCGTCGCCCATGGCGCGGCGGGTGTTCAAGCGTGGCTGGCGGAGGCCGAGGCAGTGTTGCTGCAGGCGCTCAAGGAGCGGGGCGAGGCGACCGCGGCCGAGCTCGCGAGCGCCGACCCAAGGCTGAGCACCGAGTTGCTCATGGCACGCGGCAAGAGCTACGAGGGGCGGCAGAAGCTGGCCAGTCGGCTCCTGCTGCTGCTTGCCGCCGAGGGCCATGTGGTACGCGGAAGGCCGCTCGGCACGTGGGCTTCCCATCAGTACCGATGGGCGCCACTGACCGACTGGTTTCCCGGTGGCCTCGCTGACTGGGACACCCAGGACGCGGAGACGGAGCTCGCCCGGCGGTGGTTGCGGACGTTCGGTCCGGCCACCGCCGATGACCTGCGCTGGTGGGCCGGGTGGACGAAGACCCAGACGAAGCGGACGCTGACCGAACTGCGACCCGTCGAAGTCGACTTGGAGGGGACGGCCGGGCTGCTGCTCCCCGATGACACGGAGGAATCCCCGCGCCCCGAGCCATGGGCCGCTCTGCTTCCGGCGCTCGACTCCACTCCGATGGGGTGGCAGCACCGCGGCTGGTTCCTCGGGGACCACGGCCCGCGGCTCTTCGACAGGAACGGAAACATCGGCCCGTCCTTGTGGTGGGACGGCCGCATCGTCGGCGGGTGGGCCCAGGACGGCAAGGGTGACGTCGTGTGCCGGTTCCTCGAGGATGTCGGTGCTGACGCTCGGGACGCGGTCCAAGCGGAGGCTGAACGCCTCACTTCGCGTCTGGCGGGCGTGCGGCTCGCCCCGCGATCGCGTGGACGTACATGGCTTGAGGAGGAATTGGCCGGATGACGGGGGCCCCAGAGGGGGCCGACGACGGGACTCGACGGGCATGTGTGCTTCCGTTCGCCATAGTTCTCGGCTCAGCGCGGCCGAGTTTGCACGACGCGCTGGAGACCGCTGTTTACACTCGCCAACGCCACGAGCAACGACCCGGGCGCTGGCGTCGCGGACTACCGCTGTGCCATCGAGGAGTTCTCCAAAGACCTGGACGCCACGGTGCAGTGACCCCCGCGTGGCACGGCTCAGAACTCTCTATGCCCTCCTGCGGCGCAGCCACTTCATCAAGCTGCGCGACTCCTGTGCCGAGCCCTGGACGGTGGCCTCGGCGGTGAACTCGGCGGTGGCCTCGTTCGACGGTGCGGTCGCCGCCACGGGGGTGGTCGGTCCAGACGTGACACGTGGAGCAGGGCGCGGCGCCGCGCGCTGAGCTCGGGCCTGCACGAGGCCGATCAGCAGGCTGGAGCGCAGCCATCGGATCTCGTCGGGGTCATCCGCCGTCGTGATCCTCTCTACGATCCGCGCTCCGGGTGAGTCAGGTGCCCCATGGGTACGGGGCACGGGCTGGAGCCGATGGAGGTACGCGCGTTCGTATGGGTCCCTGACGATCTCCGCGATCTGCACCGGATCGAGCAGCGAGGCCATGGCGGCGGCGCGCTCCCATGCGTCGCCCGACTGGCGCAGCAAGAATCCTGCGTACCGCCCCCGCCAGTTGCGGGCTCGTAGGTCCTGGCCTTCGTCGAGGCGGCCGCGCATGGTCTCCGGCATACGGCCGGTGAGCAGTCTGGCGTTGATCTCGGATTCGGCGAAGTGTCGCAGCTCTTCGGCGAGATAGAGCCACACAACGGCCCGGTACCGATTGAGGTAGAACTTCACGGGCGTCAGGACGCCGGCGCGGGCGAGACGGGTGAACCGCGCCGTGGTGATGTGCATGAGCTCCGCGCCCTCCGTGGTGCCCACGGTTCTGACGCTTTCCCTCAGCGCCTCGGGAAACCCTTCGCCTGCGCGCACGCGGTCGATCTCCTCGCGAGTGACCCGGCGCTGGCCGCTCGCGGCCTCTCCAACGGTGCGGATGCGCCCCAGCATCGCCGCCAGGTCGAACTCGCCCCGCTTCAGCCCGAGTTCCTTCGCCGCCCGGGTCGGTGTGACGGCCGACGGAGGGTTCGTTGCGCGGGTGGGTTGCGTGACGGTGTCACTGGTCATGGTGGATCTCCCCCGTGAGATGTGCTTGCTCTCGGGAAAAACCGTAGCCCGATCACCGCGATCCTCGCTGAGCCTGTGGATAACTCTTGACGTGGCAGCGTCAGTGCAGGTCAGAGGTCCACGATGGGCGTGCGCTCCGGCTGTCGGGCGCCCACGCCCAGGTGCTCCCCGACCCGATTCACGAGCAGCGTCATCTCGTAGGCGACTTGGCCGATGTCAGCCTCCGCCGAGCTCAGCACACAGAGACAACTGCCGTCGCCCGCCGCCGTGACGAACAGGACCGCGTCGTCGAACTCGATCATCGTCTGGCGCACGTTGCCGGCCTGGAAGTGGCGCCCAGAGCCCTTGGCGAGGCTGTGCAGTCCTGAGGAGACTGCGGCCAGATGTTCCGCGTCCTCCCGCTTCAGATCCGAGCTCGCTCCGGTCACCAGGCCGTCGTTGGACAGCACCAACGCATGCCGTACGTGTTCCATCCGCTGCGTCAGATCGTCGAGCAGCCAGCCGAGCCCCGTGCTCTGCCCCATGTTCCTGTCTCCCCGTGTCCGCTCCCCCTGGCTGGAGGATCTGACCTGCCAGCCTTCCCCACGACCGGCGCCCCGGCAAGCATGATGGGGACATGGCACAGAAGATGACCGATGACGAGTGGCGGGCCTTCGTCTCCCACGGCACCCGCACCGCCAAGCTCTCGACCGTCAGAGCGGACGGCAGCCCGCACATCGCACCGATCTGGTTTCTGCTCGACGGGGATGACCTCGTGTTCAACACCGGCAAGGAAACCGTCAAGGGGCGGAACCTGGCACGGGACGGACGCGTGGCCCTGTGCATCGACGACGACCGGCCACCGTTCGCCTTCGTCGTTCTGCAGGGGCGCGCCGAACTGAGTGAGGACCTCGATCAGCTCCGGCACTGGGCGGCCCGCATCGGCGCACGCTATATGGGCGAGGACCGGGCCGAGGAGTTCGGCAAGCGCAACGGCGTACCCGGGGAACTCCTGGTGCGCGTGCGGATCGACAAGACCCTGGCGCAGGAGGGGGTCGCCGACTGACCACCCGCCAAAAGACGCCTCGGAGCCCCTGACAGCGCGCTGGAAGCCCTCCACGGGAGAAGGGCTCGACGAACAGAGCACCTCCTCAGTGCCCGCAGCGGGCTCAGCCCACCGAGTCGAGCAGCCGGGCGGTATGGACGCGCCAGGCATACTCGACCAGACGGATCAGCACCTCTTTCCCCGAATCGCGGTCCCGAGCGTCGCACAGCACCACTGGTGTCCCACGGTCGAGGTCCAACGCCCGTGACACGTCGTGCGCACCATACGTACGCGCGTTCGCAAAGCAGTTGACCGCCACCACGAACGGAATACGGCGGTGCTCGAAATAGTCCACGGCAGGGAAACAGTCCTCGAGCCGACGGGTGTCCGCGAGCACCACGGCACCGAGAGCGCCCTGTGACAACTCGTCCCACAGGAACCAGAACCGGTCCTGGCCCGGGGTGCCGAACAGGTACAGCGACAGGCCTGACCGGATGGTGATACGGCCGAAGTCCATAGCTACCGTCGTTGTGGTCTTCCGGTCGACGCCTTCGGTGTCGTCCACCGAATGACCCACCTCGCTCAGCAGCTCTTCGGTACGCAGCGGACGGATCTCACTCACCGCGCCCACCAAGGTGGTCTTGCCCACCCCGAAACCGCCCGCGACCAGGACCTTCAGCGCCATGGCAGCGGTCTCGGCGGCCATGTCGTCAGAGCGCTCGGAGCCCATCGATCACCTCTCGGAGGATCTTTTCGTCGGGAAGCTGTGCGGGTGGTACCGGGCGGCTGACCTTGACGCACCCCGTCTCCAGCAGATCGCCGAGCAGCACTCTGACCACCCCCACGGGCAGATCGGCGCCGGCGGCGAGCTCGGCCACGGACTGCGTCTCGGAGCGGCACAGTTCGATGAGTGCCCGGTGTTCGGGGCCGAGCGCGGTGTGGTCACCGGCCCCAGGTGCGCTCGGGTCGAGCGTCACGAGGGCGATCAGGTCGAATCGGACTCCACGCGGCCCCGGCCTGGTTCGCCCGCCCGTCATCGCGTAGGGGCGCACGAGGGGCCCTGCTTCGTTGTCGTACCACTGGCTGCCGGGCTGATCCGGCACGCCGCTCGTCCGCTCGGTCATGGGTTCCGACCGTCCTCGGTCATGAGGATCTCGACCGTTCTCGGTCATCCGGCGGCCGGTGGCCGCTCTGCACGGCGCGCCGGGGTGTCAAGGTGCTCACCCACGCGCTTGACCATGCGCGCCATCTCGTACGCGACGAGACCGATGTCGGCCGTCACAGAGGTGAGAACGGCAAGGCAGGAGCCGTCACCCGCGGCCGCGACGAACATAAAGGCGGCGTCCATCTCCACCATGGTCTGGCGCACTCCACCGGCTCCGAAGTGCCGCCCGGCCCCTTTGGCGAGGCTGTGGAATCCCGAGGCCACGGCAGCGAGGTGCTCGGCGTCCTCGCGGGCGATCCCGGTGGAGGCGCCGACCGGTAGTCCGTCGTTGGACAGCACCACCGCGTGCCGCACCTCGCCCACGCGCAGCACCAAGTCGTCCAGCAGCCAGTCGAGTTCTCCGGTCCGTTCACTGGGGATGCGCTGATCCTGAATCATGCAGGGTCTCCTTCGCTGCTGTCGGTGCCCGGTAGCGGTACGGGCCCGGGGCCGACCGGGGCGGACCCTCCGGCCCCGGGGAGCGGGCCACCGCCGCGCGCCCATCCGTCGCGGAATGCGGTCATGCGGTCGCGCACCAGCTCCGGGCTGCGCTCACCCTGTGTCCTCGTCCCCGCCGTGTCGTCTCCGTCCGCGGGGTGCGGCTCGCGCAGCTGCGGAGCGAGGCTCGCCTGGCGTACACGGCGCGGGAGGTCACCCGACGCGTCCTGGGCCTCGGCGCCGGCCATGGCGAGGGGGCCGCTGCCGTTGCTGTCGGGAGCGGTAGGCGGGGTGTCGGCGGCCGTGTCGGCGGCCTCGTGCGTAGGTCGGCTCTGATGCAGACGCAGCGTGGTGACGCCGACCGGTGCCGGTGCCTCGGTCGCGGCGGCCAGCACGGGGCGGGGCGCAGAGGCAGGAACGGAGTTCGTCTCGTGGCGCTGGTGCGATGCCCCCCGCACGCGCGCGTGCTCCCTGCCCAGATCGCTCCCGCGCTCAACAGGGTGGGCCTCCGTGCTTCCCACCGCGCCGCTGTGCAGGAGCGCGGTGGGAAGCAACACGACCGCTGTCGTACCGCCGTACGGGGACGTGCGCAGGTGCACTTTGATGCTGTGGTGGGCCGCGAGCCTGCTGACCACGAAGAGACCGAGCTGATCGCTGTCGAACAGATCGAGTGCCTCGGACTGCTCGACGCGCCGGTTGGCCTCGGTGAGCGTCTCCTTGCCCATGCCGAGCCCTCGGTCCTCGATCTCCAGCGCATAGCCGTTGCCCACTGGTTCGCCGCTGACCCGCACCTTGGTGTGCGGCGGCGAGAACTGGGCCGCGTTCTCGACCAGTTCGGCCACCAGGTGGGTGAGGTCGGCAACGGCGGTCCCGATCACTGATGCCACGGGAAGCTGACGCACCTCCACGCGCGCGTAGTCCTCGACTTCGGAGACCGCAGCACGCACCACGTTCGTCAGGGAGACGGGCATGCGCCAGGCCCGGCCCGGCGCTGCCCCGGAGAGGATGATCAAGCTCTCCGCATGGCGCCTCATCCGGGTCGTCAAGTGATCGAGGCGGAAGAGGTCACTGAGCTCGTTGGGATCGTCTGCCCTGCGCTCCATGCTGTCGAGGAGACTGAGCTGCCGGTGGACGAGAACCTGCGTTCTGCGGGCAAGGTTGACGAATACTCCGGAGATGCCGCTGGCGAGCTCCGCACGCTCGATCGCCGCACGCAGCGCCGCCCGGTGGACGGTGCCGAGCGCTTCGGATACCTGCCCCGTCTCGTCCTCCGCAGGTGGTCCAGCGGGTGCCTCGGCCCGGATGTCGATCTCTTCTCCGGCCCTCAGCCGCCGCATGGCTTGTGGGAGTTTCCGCCGCGCGATCTCCAGGGCTCCGTTGCGCAGGCTGACGAGTTCGACGACGAGACCCCGACCGATGCGTACGGAGATGACGAGTGAGGCGGCGACAGCGACCAGCCCGAGGAGGACCGCGGCGCCCGCCGGAGTGAGCAGCCCGTGGGTGAGCGGGTCGGCCCGGTCCCCAGCACTGCGGTCCGCTTTCTCCTCGATCGCTTGGAGCTCGCCCCTTACATCCCCATAGGCCTCGTCCCAGGCTCCCGAGGGGGCTGCGGCGAGCGCCTTGCGGCCAGGCTGGGCCAGCGTCACCTTGTCCTCGGTGGCGCGTACGACGCCATAGGCTCTCCCGGCCTCAACTCCGCGCCAGGCAGCCTGCTCCGGCCCACGGAGGTCCGCGACCGCCGCTTCGGTCAGTGTCCGTCGGGTGTCGACGGCCCCGGTGAACAGCCGGAGACCCGCCCCTTCGAAGGCTCCGTCAAGCCGGGCTGCGGCGAGGAGGACATCCTCGCGTGCCAGCATCTCCCCTGCCCTGGAGAATTCGAGCAGTACGCGCGCGTGGGAGCCCTCCGCGGTGTCCTGGATGCCGGTGAGCGCTCCGCCCACCGCGAAGGCCTGCGCGATCGTCTTCGTGTACTGGCCGTACGTGGCGTCCCATCCCACGCGACGGTTCAGCACTGCGGCCCGAGTCGAGCGGAGGCCCTGGACGCCCGACACGAAAGTTTCGAGCCGGTCAGTCACATCTTTGGGAAGCCCCGCTCCGTCGGCGACGGTTCGCTGGTCCCCCAGGCGCAGTTCGGCCACGGCGCGGTCGGTCCGGGACGTCTGCCTCCGCAGTGTGCCGCCGCGGTCGGCACCCGGGTCCGCCGCGTAACGTACGGCGGCAACGCGTTCGGCCTGAAGCGCGGTGACGGCGGCCTCGACCGGCGTGCGTACGGCGGCATCGACACGCTGAACCTGGCGCAGGCGCGCCACGTCCTGTGCCGTACTGACGGTCGCATACCCCCAGAGCGCGAGCAGCGAGACGACGGGCACCATCAACAGGCAGACAATCTTGGCGCGCACCGTGCGTGGCCGCATCCGCCACCACCCTGCGCGCGTGGAGGCCCGGTAGATCGTCGGCTCGGCGAATCGGCCTTCTCCGTACGGGTGTTCATCGGCGGGCTGGCCGGCGTGCGCGCGGCGACCGCGCGCCGGATGCTCCGGAGACAGAGGTGCCGTATCCGCGGACGATTCGGAGGTGCTCCGGGGGGTGTTCATGGCCTCCTCGCTGGGGTGGATGCGCTGTTCCGTAGCGCCCGACCGGCTCATGACCGTCATCGGCGCGCGGGGTCCTCAATCGGTCGCTGAGCAGAAACGGAGGCATCGCGCTCTCCGGTGGTCGGGGACAGCGCGACGAATGCCGAGGTCAGGAAGAGGTAGGAGCCGAGGCCGACGGCAAGGGGGAAGATGAACTGCATCGTCGTGGCTCCGGGAAGGACGGCTTGGGAAGGGTCCACCCGCACGCTCACCGCGAGCATTCCGGTGTAGTGCATGCTGCTCACCGCCCCGCCCATGACCATCGACGCCACTGCGACCGCGAGGGGCGATTTGATGTTGATGCCGGCCCACAGGGCGGCGGTCGCGGCGACGACTGCGATGACTACGGACAGCCCGACGAGCACGGGGTCGTACCGCACGTCGCCGTGCAGGCGCAGGGCCGCCATGCCGAGGTAGTGCATGCTCGCGACGCCCAGTCCTGTGGTGAGTCCACCGAGCGCGAGGGCTCGTCCGCGGTCACGGCCGTATCCCACGGCGAAGACCCCGGCGCCCACCACGGCCACCGCGACCAGGAGGCTCAGGATGGTGAGGGGCACGTTGTAACGGATTTCTGTGCCGGTGACTCCGAAGCCGAGCATGGCGACGAAGTGCATCGTCCAGATGCCGGTGCCGAGGGCGGAGGCGGCGGTGATGAGCCAGTTCCGGCGCGAGCGGCCCGAGGCGGCCAGCGCGCGGACGGTGCAGCGCAGCCCGAGGGCCGCGCCGATACAAGCCATCGCGTACGACAGCACGGGGGTCAGCCAGCCGAAGGTGGCGTGGTCCAGGTGTCCCATGGCCCCGGGACGCTAGTCCGACCCGGGGCGCACGACGGGGGCGCAGTTCGAAAACTGATGGAATATGACAGAGAGACGGCCCTGAACGACCACGTCACGCTCGAACGAGTGCGCCCAACGCGCGTGCGCCCGCTTGCGGGATCATGGGTCACATGAGCGACGACCACACGAAGGTCCAGGAGTTCTTCACCGCCCGCGCGGCCGACTGGGACGCCCGTTTCCCCGACGACGGGCCCGCCTATCGGGCCGCCGTCGCCGAGCTGGCACTACGCCCGGGCGCGTCCGTCCTGGACGCCGGGTGCGGAACCGGGCGGGCTCTGCCGGCCCTCAGGGACGCCGTAGGGCCCTCCGGAGTGGTGCTCGGCGCCGACCTGACGCCGGCCATGCTGGAGGCCGCGACACACGCGGGCAGGCACCGTGACGGCCAGCTCGTGCGCGCCGACGTGACGCGTCTGCCGCTGCGCACACAAGCCCTCGACGCCGTCTTCGGGGCCGGACTCGTCGCCCATCTGCCCGATCCCGCGAAGAATCTCAGGGAGTTGCGGCGAGTGGTGCGTCCCGGTGGGCTGCTTGCCCTCTTCCACCCCATCGGCAGGGCAGCGCTCGCGGCACGACAGGGACGCCAGATCACTCCGGAGGATCTGCGGGCGGAGGCCAATCTCGGGCCGCTGCTGGAAGGTTCCGGCTGGCGCATGACGTCGTACGTCGATGAGGACGCCCGGTTCCTCGCACTGGCGGTACGTCAGGACTGAGCGGGCCGGCGCGGAACCGGACACCCGCGAACACCGGGCACGGGGAACGAACCGAGCTCGGCGACCTCGTACCCCTCGGGGTATCCCTTGATCTCACGGTTCTGTCGCGCGTAATGCGGCGAGCGGCGCGGCGGCAGGAGGCGCACCGCGCGTCCCCTCAGTCGCACCGCGCCTCTGACCACTGAGCGGGTGATCGCGCCTGGCTGTTGATACCGGAACGCTCGCAGCAGCGGTTCGTCGAGCAATGCGAGGGTCGCATTGCGCAACAGGGGCGCCAGGGGGCTCGGGTACCACGAGGCCATCAGGTCCAGCGTCGCGTCGGATACCCCCCGCGCTCCCCGGTCCCAGCCGAAGTGAACTTCTTCGTAGTCGTCGAGGCACTGAGCGAACTCCTCGTAGGAGCCAGGGACCTCTCTGATTCCGAGGTGCTGTCCGAGGGTTCTGTAATACGCGGCAGCTGCGGCCATCTCGTGACGGGAGAGCCTGCGCCAGCCGTAGGCATCGATCCACCGCTTCGGCACTACCACGAACGTGCACAGCACGTAGCGCATGTCGTCATTGCTGATGTCGTAGCTGCGGTGCATCTGATTGATGCGGCGGATGGCCGTGCGGCCGGCCTCACTGGTGAAGCCGTGTTCCACGACGGAGTCGAGAAGGAGCGCCGTGTCGTCGTATCTCTTCTGCGTACGCTCCGTCAGCTCGGCTGTCAGGGCGAGCAGTCGGCCGATACTGGGAACTGCGTACGTGCGGTAGAGCGCGAGTTCGAGTGCGCGTGTGTAGTCCCACGGAAATTCGAACGTCGTGGTGAGTCGGTGGATCTCGAGGAAGTCCCGCTCCGGGTCGAGGCGCCGGATCTGCTCGAGCCGATCAAAACGCTTCACCGTGTGGTCCCCCTTCTGCCACCGGAACACTAACCCTAAGTTGATGGAGGCTGGGTAAGCGATCGGCGCCAGCAACCGCATCGGGGGAAGGCAGGCCGCATGTTTGACGGGCTCCGCAAGTTATGGCGCGCCAAGAAATCGGCGCCGGCCGAGGACGATCGCGTCCAGGGACACAGCAGCCCCAGGCGTGCGCGCAACCTCTTCGAAGCGGCTGCCGTCTACGTGGCGGCGTGCGCCGAGGATGATCGGGACGAGATGGACGAAGCCGCGGGATGGGTCTCTCCGGAAGCGCTGTCGTTCGGCGTCAGCGAACTGGCCTGCCGAGCTGTCATCGCGCTCGCGCGCGAGCGCGATGAGCCCCCGCGGGATGTGGCCCGCTCACTCCTCGGGTTGCCTGCCGCGTGAGCCCGCGTCCGCGCTCAGGCCGTCGAACAAAGCGATCTCCTGGCGAAATTCCTGGTCATCCACCCTCGACGATCTCTGGGGCGAGTGGTTAGGGTGCGCCGACGGATGAAGCGATGGGGAGGCTGGCATGGCCGGAACGGACGACGCTGTCGCCGCCGATGACGACGCGCTGTACGTGCTGACGGCGGTGCTTCTGACACCCGCGAAATTCCCCAGCGTGTTGGGCGACGACTATCCGGAGGCGTGCGCCTCGCTCGGCCTCGCGCCGGTCGCCGCAGGGTACGGACTGGTGCTCGGCCAGGACGGTGAAGGTGCTCGCTGGACCGTGGTCGTCGACGATGTCTCCCTCGTGGCCGTGGCGATCGCTTCCTGGGACTGCGGCATGGAGTACGACCTGTCCCCCGACGACCGCACAGTGGTCACCGCGCTGCCCGGCTGGCCTCTCGCGGTTGCCGTGGCAGCTCCCGGAGTACCGGCTCCGCACGACCCGGAGCCCGACCCCGAGGATGCCGGGCGGCCACCGCTCGCACCGCCGGCCTCGGAGGCGTGGGGGCCGGCTCAGCGGCGCCTGGGCGCCGACGAGATAGCGCTGCAGTGGGCAGCTTGGCGGGGGCAGATCGACGACGCCGACTTCGTGCCGGACGGAAAGCAGGAGGATGTCCCGGAGAACTCCGGGGCCGCGCCGCTGACCGGTGTCCGGCGCGTCCTGGCGGAAGCCCGGGCCTACGTGGACTCTCCCCCGCCACTGGGCCGAGTCCGGTCGTCCTTCGCCTCGGGTGACGCACGCACCCTGCGGGCCGACGGCCCCGGCTGGTCCATGGTCGCCAGGACCGACGACATCGCGTTCGTACTGCTGGACGAGGAACCGGGAGAGGTGCTGCCGGTGGGCCGGGGACCCGAGCTTCCCGCGTTGCTGGAGGCCCTCGACAAGATGGCGGTCCGCCCTTCCTGAGTACGGTCGGCAGCCCACCCGCACGACCGGTCGGCCGCCCGCATCAGCAAGGTCATCGCAAGTCCTGAGCGAACAGCCTCACGGAACGGCAAGCGTGGGCCTCAGCGGCCTATCTCCTTGCGTGTGACGCGACGAAGCCTGCGCCGCTGACCGGAGTCGAGGGTCAGATAGGCCGCCGCGGGGACTCCGAGCACGATCAGGAGTGCGGCCCACCACGGCAGCCAGATCAGCAGAATGATTCCGGCCGCCACGCCGCCCGCGGCGATTTTCGCGTTCTTCGACATGTGTGTCGCCTCCTCCGCGGCCCTTGCCGCTCTCTGTCTTGAAGAACGGGATCGGGCCTCCCCCAGTTCCGAACCGCGACCCTGAGAGAGCCCTGAGCCGTAACCCTTACTGGTCACGCGGCTGCTCGGTCCCGGCTTCCGATCTGCACGGGCACCGTATATCCCGCCCTACTCGACGCGGAGGGGCTTACCGACCTCGTACATGTGGCGCAGCACCTGGCGGTAGGAGTCGGCGAATCCGGCCTCTGTATAGGACATGCCCACGGCGGCGCAGTGGGCGCGCACGACGGGTTGGGCGAGGCGGAGGTGGGGTCGGGGCATGCTGGGAAACAGGTGATGCTCGATCTGGTAGTTGAGGGCGCCGAGGAACCAGTCAGTGGCGAGGCCGCCTCGGATGTTGCGTGAAGTCAGTACTTGGCGACGCAGGTGACCCCACCGTTCGCCATCAGGGTCCGGCATCTCCATGCCCTTGTGGTTGGGCGCGAAGGCCAGCCCGAGGTGCAGGCCGAACAGCGCCTGATGGACCGCGGCGAAGGCGATCGCATGGCCGATCGGCATGGCGGCGAGCAGCAATGTCACGTAGCCGGCGAGGTGGGCGACGAGCAGGAGGCCTTCCACCACACGTTCCCGCGCATCCTGCCGCCGCAGGTCCTTGAAGCCGTAGATCTTCATGGCGACGCCCTGGAGAAGTGTCAGCGGGAAGAAGAGCCAGGCCTGGTTGCGGGTGAGCCATCGCCGGAAACCCACCCGGACCTTGGCCTGCCTGCTGGTCCACACGAGGACGTCCGCGGCGACATCGGGGTCCTTCTCGATGTGGTTGGGGTTCGCGTGGTGCCGGTTGTGCTTGTCGTTCCACCAGGCCGAGCTCATCCCGAGCAGGAGGTTGCCGTGCACGAGGCCGATGGCACGGCTGACGGACCGGTTTCCGGATATCTGCGAATGACCCGCGTCATGGCCGATGAACGCCGTCCTGGCGCACAGGACGGACAGCACTGGGGCGAGGAGCAGCACCCACCACGAGGATCCGAGAAGGAACATTCCGATGCCCACAGCCACCAGTGCGAGGCCGTTGACCGCGATGGTGTGCGCGTACCAACCGATGCGGCGGTCCAGGAGGCCCTGCTCCTTGACCGTGCGCAAGAGGGGCGCGAAATCACTTCCGGCGCTCTTCCTGCCGATACCGGCTGGGGAGCGTTCCGCGACTGCCGCGGCCTGGGACATGGTGGGTCTCCGGTCTTCGTGACGACGGGCTGACCTCATAGAACGTACGGACCGGTAACCCTGGGCAGCCATGGCGGCACCACCCGTGTACGACCGGGGGTCAGCACCGCTCGGCAGGGGGGCTGGCTACACCCCGCATCGGCAAGTGACCTGAATCACCGGCGCTCTGCCCCGCCGATGCTTCCGCCCTCCTGTACTCTCGGGCGCTCTGGTCTCAGTAGTCAAATTTGAGGAATGCGTCTCGCTGTGCACAGGCCCCCTGTCGTGTCCCCCTCCGAGATCCCCGAACTCTCCCGCTGTTCCGTCCTTTTCGTGCCTGCCGACCCTCCGCGCGACGGACGCGTCGCTTTCTGGCGCCCTGACGGCACGGGGCCTCCTGACGCCTCTGCCGGCTCTTGCGGCGAACTGTCGGTCGCCGTGCCGGGGGACGACGACATCGAGCTCATCACCGTGTCTGCGGTGCTGCTGCCTGTCCGCGCCGCGTTGCCGGTCCTCACGCGCGCGCGTGGCGCGGCCGGGACGCACCCGACAGGTGCCTTCTGGGGGACGGCAGGAGTCCTGGCGCTGCAGCTGGCGGCCCGGGGATTGCTGTTGCCGGGGCTGACCGCCGACGATCACGACGCGTGGCGTACGGGGCCGTTGGGCGCCGAGGACCTGCAGCGGCTGCGCGAGTTGGCCGCGGCGATGCCGCCGGCCGCCCACGGGCTGCCGTTGGACGACCGTGTTCCGCTGCGCCTGCCCGAGCCGGAGCGCCTCCTGCGCCAGTTCCTCGATGCCGTGGCCGACACTCTGCCGCGCTCCCCCGCGGCACCGCTGGCGTCGGGCAGCCCCGTCTTCGCCGCACCTGAGCCCCAGCGTGTTCCCGAACAGCGCGCCTGGGCCCTGGATGTGGCGGCCGGGCACGACGCCGGTGTCCGCATCTCGTTGCGCGTGGAGATTCCCGGCCTCGCCTTGGTCTCCGAGGACGGCACCCGTCTGCCGTTCCGCGCCGTTCCGCAGCTCCACAGCGTCAGTGACCCCTCTCTCGTCGCGGACGCCGCCGAGGTATGGGCCGGCTCCGGGCCCTTGGGCCAAGCCTTCGGGCCACGTTCGCGCATGGATGCCCTGCTCGCGCTACGTCGTGCCACGCGCGCGTGGCCGCCGCTCGCCCCGCTGCTCTCTGCCACCGTGCCCGACGCGGTCGAGTTGGCCGACGAGGATGTCACCGCGCTCCTGGGCGAAGGCGCCCGTGCGCTGGCCGTCGCCGGCGTCGACGTGCACTGGCCCAAGGAACTGGCACGCAGCCTGACGGCGCGCGCAGTCATCGGTCCTGCGGACGAGGAAGGCGACGACCAAGGCAAGGGGCCGCACAAGCTCTCCTCGGACACACCGTCCTTCCTGTCCGCCGACGCGCTGCTCGCCTTCAACTGGCGCTTCGCGCTGGGCGGTCAGCAGCTGACGCGTGCAGAGCTGGACCGCCTCGCCGAGTCCAACCGTCCGGTGGTCCGTCTGCGGGACCAGTGGGTGCTCATCGACCCCGAGGAGGCCCGCCGCGCCCGCGACCGGCACGACCGCAAGGTCACTCCGATCGACGCGCTCAGCGCCGCGCTGACCGGCTCCGCCGAGATCGGAGGCGAGCGCGTCGACGTGCAGCCGACGGGCTGGCTCGCCACGCTGCGCGAACGACTCGCCGACCCGGAGAGCATGGAACCCGTCGGCCAGCCGGTCGCGCTCGCCGCCGAGCTGCGGGACTACCAGTTGCGCGGCCTGAACTGGCTGGCCCGGATGACCTCGCTGGGTCTCGGCGCCTGCCTAGCCGACGACATGGGTCTCGGCAAGACGATCACTCTCATCTCGTTGCATCTGCACCGTCAGACGCACGAGCAGTCAGCAGGGCCCACGCTGGTGGTCTGTCCGACATCTCTGATGGGCAACTGGCAGCGCGAGATCGAGAAGTTCGCGCCCGGCACACCCGTCCGCCGCTTCCACAGCGCACAGCGCAGCCTGGAAGGCCTGGCCGACGGCGAGTTCGTGCTGACCACCTACGGCACGATGCGGCTCGACACGGAGAAGCTCGCGCAGACCCCCTGGGGCATGGTCGTCGCCGACGAGGCCCAGCACGTCAAGAATCCGTATTCCGCCACGGCCAGGCAGCTGCGTACGATCGGGACACGCGCGCGTGTGGCACTGACCGGCACTCCTGTGGAGAACAACCTCTCGGAGCTGTGGGCCCTCCTCGACTGGACGACGCCGGGGCTGCTGGGCAGGCTCGGGACCTTCCGCACGCGTTACGCCCAGGCCGTGGAGGGTGGCACGGATCCGACGGCTGCCGAGCGGCTCGGGCAGCTCGTACGCCCGTTCCTCCTGCGCCGCCGCAAATCGGACCCGGGGATCGCACCCGAGCTCCCGCCGAAAACGGAGACCGACCGTGCCGTCTCCCTCAGCACGGAACAAGCGGGCCTCTACGAAGCCGTGGTCCGTGAGACGCTCGCGGACATCTCCGGCGCCGACGGCATCGCCCGCAGGGGGCTGATCGTCAAGCTCCTCACCGGCCTCAAGCAGATCTGCAACCACCCCGCGCAGTACCTCAAAGAGGACAAGCCCCGGATCCCGGGGCGCTCCGGAAAACTCGAACTCCTCGACGAGTTGCTCGACACGATCCTCGCCGAGGACGCGAGTGTGCTCGTCTTCACCCAGTACGTCCAAATGGCGCGGCTCATCGAGCAGCACCTGTCGGCCCGTGGTGTTCCCTCGCAGTTCCTGCACGGCGGCACGTCTGTCGCGCAGCGGGAAGCGATGGTGCAGCGCTTCCAGGACGGGGATGTGCCGGTCTTCCTGCTGTCCCTGAAGGCGGCGGGAACGGGCTTGAACCTGACGCGCGCTGAGCACGTCGTGCACTACGACCGCTGGTGGAACCCTGCCGTCGAAGCGCAGGCCACCGACCGGGCGTACCGCATCGGCCAGACACAGCCGGTGCAGGTCCACCGGCTGGTCGCGGAAGGAACGATCGAGGACCGCATCGCCGACATGCTGCTGCGCAAGCGGGAGTTGGCGGACGCCGTCCTCGGGTCCGGCGAGTCCGCTCTGACCGAGCTGACCGACGCCGAACTGTCGGATCTGGTGGAGCTGCGAGGGGGCACGCGATGAGTGACATCCATGACGAATCGTTCGGAACCGCGGACGACGACCCGCGCGCGGGCGCACAGGGCGAGGAGCGCACGTTCGCGGCGTTGCCGCCCGCGCACGGCAAGGGCTTCGCACAGAGCTGGTGGGGCCAGGCCTGGCTCAAGGCCCTCGAGGACACGGCACTCGACCTGCAGCAGCTCAAAACGGGCCGCAGGTTGGCGCGCGCGGGCGCGGTCGGGGCGGTCTCGGTGCGGCCGGGCCGGATCACGGCGGTCGTCAAGGACCCTGACGGCACACCGCACCGCTCCGATGTCCTGCTGCAGGAGTTGAGCTCCGAGGAGTGGGATCGCTTCCTGTCCATGGCGGTCGAACGGGCCGGGCACATCGCAGCCCTTCTTGACCGCGAAATGCCACCGCATCTGGTGGAGGACTCCGCGGCGGCCGGTGTCGAACTCCTGCCGGTCATCGGCGACCTGGAGCCGGAGTGCGACTGTGACGCGTGGGACCACTGCGGGCACACGGCAGCACTCTGCTATCAGGTGGCGCGCCTCCTCGACGAAGACCCTTTCGTGCTGCTGCTGATGCGGGGGCGCGGGGAGCGGATACTCCTCGACGAGCTGCAGGTGCGGAGCATCGCGACGGCTGACGTGCTGGAGCACGAGGACGGCGCCCAGGAGGCCACCCCCGAGGGCGTCAGCGCCACGGAGGCCTACGCGGACGGCGCCATCCTGCCGCCGCTGCCCGCGCTGCCTCCGTTGCCCACGGAGCCGGGCCTGCCGCCGACGCTCGACACGGAGGCGGAGCCCGCGCCGGGTCTCGATGTGCCGGCGGTGGAGTTCCTGGCCGCGCAGGCTGCCGTCGAGGCGTACAGGATGCTGGCGGACGCACTCGCTGCCGGGCACGAAACCGTGCCGGTCGAGGACGAGTTGACCAGCGGTGAGGACGCCGTGCGGTTGGCGGCCGGCGGGCCCGGCGGCACGATCGAGGCACGGCTCGCGGAGGCATCCGAACGCGGCCGGGACGGCCTCGCCCTCGCCGTGCGGGCCTGGCAGTACGGGGGGCGTGCCGCACTCCATGTACTTGAAGAGGAGTGGGCACCACAGGCGCAGGCACTGGCACGCGCGCGTGCCGCTCTGGACGCCGCCTGGGAAGAGGACGAACGCCCCCGGCTGCGCGCGGCCAACAACCGCTGGACCGTGGTCGGCACGGACGCGCAACTGCGCCACGGACGTGACGGCCGCTGGTGGCCCTACCGTAAGGAGCGGGGCCGTTGGACACCCGCGGGACCGTCCGCCAACGACCCGGCGACCGCGCTGGCCGTGGCAACCGGACGCGAGTGACGCGGAGGTATCGCCTGTGGGTCGGGTGCGTTGAGGCGGAAGACGGCGGATGACGAGCGGTACGTGATGGGTGGTGGATGCTGGATGGCTGAAACGCATGGGTCGTCCACCGGCGCGTTCCCGACATGCGTCCGTACGCCGGGAACACCGGCGCACGCGCTCACCCGGCCCAGCGATTGAGCGCGGCCATGTCATCGGCGAGCGTGGCTCACGTCGGATCAGGGAGGTCTGACCGCAAGAGCCTTCCCAGGCTCGACAGCGGGGCATCGGATACATCAGCTCTGTCCGCGCGACCTATCTGAAGGGGGTTGACCGGGCACCGCGCCCCTCGGGTGCTGATCGGACCGGTGGTTGACGGCGGCGCCTCCTGCCCCTCGCAGGAGGCGCCGCCGGCGCGTCTCCAGGGGGCCACCTGGCGACTCGCTGGTCACTGCCAGGGGCGCTGCGGACCACTCAGCTCCGGGCCGCCAGGAGGTGGTCCATGGCCAGCTGATCGAGGCGCTCGAAGGCCATGCCGCGCGTTGCGGCCGCCTCCACGTCGAATGCCTCGTAGGCGTTCCTGTCGGCGAGCAGGCCGGAGAGCCCGTCGTCGGCAGTGGGAACGGCCAGCTCGTGCAGACGGGCCGCGCGCAGCGCCTCACGCACTTCGGGGTCGGCACGGAAGGCAGCCGAACGTTCGCGGAGGACCAGGTAGTTGCGCATGCAGCCTGCGGCCGACGCCCACACCCCTTCGTAGTCCTCCGTGCGCGGCGGCTTGAAGTCGAAGTGCCGCGGCCCGCCGTATCCACCCCTCTCCAGAAGGTCAACCAACCAGAAGGCACTGCGCAGATCGCCGGCGCCGAACCGCAGGTCCTGGTCGTACTTGATGCCCGTCTGGCCGTTGAGGTCGATGTGGAAGAGCTTGTCCGCCCACAATGCCTGGGCGATGGAGTGCGGGAAGTTCAGGCCCGCCATCTGTTCGTGGCCCACTTCAGGGTTGACGCCGAACAGTTCCGGCCGGTCCAGGCGCTCGATGAACGCCAGGGCGTGGCCGACGGTGGGCAGCAGGATGTCACCTCGCGGCTCGTTCGGCTTGGGCTCGATCGCGAACCTCAGGTCGTAGCCCTGGGTGGTCACGTACTCGCCGAGCAGGTCGAAAGCCTCCTTCATACGGTCGAGTGCGTCGCCCACGTCCTTCGCAGCACCCGATTCCGCTCCCTCCCTGCCGCCCCACGCGACGTAGGTGCGCGCGCCCAGCTCCACCGCGAGGTTGATGTTGCGGATCGTTTTGCGCAGGGCGTACCGACGTACATCGCGATCGTTGGCGGTAAACGCGCCGTCCTTGAAGACGGGATGAGTGAAGAGGTTCGTGGTGGCCATCGGAACGACAAGGCCCGTCGCGTCCAGTGCCTGCCGGAAGCGCTTGATGTGCCCCTCTCGCTCCGATTCGGACGATCCGAACGGGACGAGGTCGTCGTCGTGGAACGTCACTCCGTAGGCACCCAGTTCGGCAAGGTGACGCACCGAGTCGGCCGGGTCGAGTGCGGCCCTTGTGGCGTCCCCGAACGGATCCCTGCCCTGCCAGCCGACGGTCCACAGGCCGAAGCTGAACTTGTCCTCAGGAGTGGGCTGGTAGTTCATGTGCGGCTCCCTCACCTATTTCGTCATGGCCGTTTACAAATTAGTATCCAAGGGCGCCGCTGGGAAGAGGGAGGACCTCGGGGGCATACCGAGGGAAGTCACAGAAACGGAGACCGTCATGTCATCAGCGCCCACGGCCCAGGGCCCGCTCGTCGTCGGGGTGGACAGCTCCACGCAGTCCACCAAGGCCCTGGTCGTCGACTCGGCCACCGGCCGGGTCGTCGCGCGCGGACAGGCCTCGCACCGCGTCAGCACGGGCGAGCGCCGCGAGAGCGACCCCCAGGAGTGGTGGGTCGCGCTGTGCACGGCACTTCAGCAGTGCGGGCGAGCCGCTCGGGAGGCCGCGGCGGTGTCTATCGGCGGCCAACAGCACGGGCTCGTCACGCTCGACAAGAACGGCAACGCGGTGCGTCCGGCCCTGCTCTGGAACGATGTGCGGTCCGCCCCACAGGCGCGGAGCCTCGTCGAGCGTCTCGGCGGCCCCAAGGTGTGGGCCGATCGAGTCGGCAGCGTCCCCGGGCCGTCCTTCACCGTCACGAAGTGGGCCTGGCTCACCGAGCAAGAACCCGCCGCGGCCCGCGCCACGACTGCCGTGCGCCTGCCCCACGACTACCTCACGGAACGCCTCACCGGGCTCGGCACGACGGACCGCGGCGACGTCTCCGGAACCGGGTGGTGGGCTTCGGGCACGGAGCAGTACGACGAGGGCATCCTCGACATGGTGGGCCTTGACCCGGCGTTGCTGCCCCGCGTCGCACGCCCTGGGGAGGTCGTCGGTACGGTCCGCGACAGTGATGACGACCTACCCTTTTCGAGGGGCACCCTGATCGCACCCGGCACCGGCGACAACGCGGCAGCCGCCCTGGGGCTCGGGTTGCGCCCCGGGACGCCGGTGCTGAGTCTCGGCACTTCGGGCACGGTGTACGCGGTCTCGCAGAACCGTCCTGCGGACCCGACCGGCACGGTCGCGGGCTTCGCCGACGCACGCGGCGCGTGGCTGCCGCTGGCCTGCACCCTCAATTGCACGCTGGCCGTGGACCGGGTCGCCGAGCTGCTCCAGCTGGACCGCGAGGCGGTGGAGCCGGACGGTTTGGTGACCCTTCTGCCCTACCTGGACGGCGAGCGCACACCGAATCTGCCCCACTCCTCGGGGGTGCTGCACGGCCTGCGGCACGACACGACACCCGGACAGCTGCTGCAGGCCGCGTACGACGGGGCGGTGCACTCGCTGCTCGGAGCCCTCGACCTGGTCCTGGACGCGGACGCGGATCGGTCGTCCCCACTGCTGCTCATCGGAGGCGGAGCACGCGGAGCGGCCTGGCAGCGCACCGTGCGCCGCCTCTCCGGGCGCCCCGTCCAGGTCCCCGAGGCCCAGGAGTTGGTCGCGCTCGGCGCGGCGGCGCAGGCCGCGGGTCTGCTGACCGGCGAGGACCCGGGCGCGATCGCCCGACGCTGGGACACGGCCCGGGGCCCCGTGCTCGACCCCGTGGAGCGGGACGAAGCGACGCTGTCCCGGATCTCCGGGGTACTCTCCGACGCGGCACCGCTCCTGGACCGGGCGCCCCATGGGGAGTGAGGAATGACCGAGGCATGACCGCACCGCTGCACGATGAGCGCCGGGCCACGTCCGGCGCTCGGTTGCCCGACACCCAGCAGGCGATGCGCCGCCGCAACCTCTCGCGGGTGATGCACACCGTGGCCGCTCACGGGCCGCTGTCTCGTGCGGCCGTGGCCTCGCACATCGGCCTCACGCGTGCCGCCATCTCCACTCTGGTGGATGAATTGATCCGCTCGGGGCTCCTGGACGAGCTCGGCCCGGAGCGTCCGGCGCGGGTAGGGCGACCCGGATCCGCCCTCGCGGTCAGCGCGCGGGGGCCCGTCGGCATCGGCGCCGAGGTGGGGGTCGACCATCTCGCCGCATGCGCGGTCGATCTACGGGGCGAGACCCGCGCACGCGCCGTGCGGCCGGCCCGGAATCGCGGGCGGTCCCCCGTGCCGGTGCTGGAGGAACTCTCCGTCCTGATCGAACAGGTGAGCTCCGAAGCCCGGCAAGCCGGCCTGGCCCCCGCGGGCCTCGCCGTGGCCGTTCCCGGGCTGGTGGCGCGCGATGCACGGACAGTCGTGCGCGCACCCAACCTCGGCTGGGACGGCATCGACCTGGGCAGGCTTCTGCCCACCGAGCTGCCCTTGACCGTGGACAACGAAGCCAACTTCGGCGCACTCGCGGAATTGTGGCTCGGCGAGGAATCGTCCGAGAGTTTCCTCCATGTCTCCGCGGAGATCGGAATCGGCGCCGCGCTGGTCGTCGACGGACAGCTGCTGCGCGGCACACATGGCTTCGCCGGCGAGTTGGGCCACGTGCCCGTACGGCCGGATGGACCGGCCTGTCCTTGCGGAGGGCGGGGCTGCCTGGAGCAGTACGCGGGCGAGGAGGCCGTGCTGCGCGCGGCGGGCCTCGAACCCGGTGCGGAGCGGAGCGAACTTCTCGCCGAGCGCGCCTCCGCGGGTGACGCGGCGGTACAGCGGGCGCTGCACAGCGCCGGGACAGCACTCGGCATCGCTCTCACCGGCGCCGTCAACCTGCTGGATCCGCAGGCAGTGATGCTCGGCGGCGCACTGTCGCGCCTCGCACCATGGCTGTTGCCCGCTGTCGAGCAGGAGTTGGCAGAGAGAACGGCTGGTCGGGCCTGCGGAGTGACGGTCTCCGGTCTCGGGCCTGACGGGCCTCTGCTCGGCGCGGCGCACTCGGTGGCGCGGAGGGTGCTGGACGACCCGGTGGGGTTGGGATTGAGCTCGGGTGCACATCCCGCTGCTGCGCGGGGTAGTGGCTGAGGACCGGCGTGAGCCCCGCTGCCGTCCGCCGGTGACCCGAACGGGTGGCAGGGATATCCACAATCACTCCGCTGTACACAGATCTGAGCCACGCCCTTTCGCCTCAACCAGCAAGCGCCGTACCGTAATTCACGCGAGGCGCAGCTGCCCTGGTGGCAGGGATGGCAAGGCGGGCGCCGACGCAGATCGGGGGATTCGATGTCGGGGGAAACCAGCGCTGGGCGCGAGTGGGGGCTGTCGGGCTCCGCGAGAACCGGTTGCGCGGCCCGTCCTGCCGGGCCGGCGGCCGATCCGGCCCGGGTGACGCGAGGCATCGATGATCCCCGGATCCTGACCGTACGCCCCGACCCGAGCGAGTACGCCTGGACCTTCGGAGGTGCCCCACCGGTGGCGCGCATCGCTCCGGGCACGCTCCTCGACCTGTTCACGGAGGACTGCTTCGCAGAGAACGTCCGAACGGAGAAGGACCTGGTCTCCGAGGTCTGCGAGTTCCCGTTCCTGAACCCGCAGACCGGTCCCTTCCATGGGGAAGGAGCGGAACCGGGCGACACCGTCGCCGTGCACTTCGTATCGATCGACCCGGCCCGCGACTGGGCGGCCTCCACTACGGTCCCCTTGTTCGGCGCCCTCACGTCCACCCACTCCACTGCCTCCCTCCAAGCACCGTTGCCCGAAGCCGTCTGGATATGGCAGCTGGACCGGGCCCGCCGCACCGCACGGTGCACGGCACGGGACAGCGACTTCGAGATCGAACTGGCCTTGGACCCCGTGCACGGCACGGTCGGCGTCGCACCCGCGAGTCTGGAGGTGCGCTCGGCGCTCGTGCCGAATATCCCAGCTCGACCTGGTGCAGTGGCTCGTCCGTGACTACGGCTTCAGCGAGCGGGACGCCTACCAGTTCGCGACTCAGACGGTCGAGTCCCCACTCGCCAACGTCTGCGACACCAAATACACCTGCGTGGCCAAGATCCGCAAGGAATGGCTTCCCGCGCGTGAGACTCACCATGGACTGCACGCGCAGCTGCGCGAGACAGCCGTCTCGTTGCGGAACGGGTCGGTTCACCGCCCTTCCTAGCCCCCTAGCCCTCTCTGGAACCGCGCCTGTCGGCAGGGCGGCCCCTCCCACCCGACGCAGTGGATGTCTCAAGTACAGCGCCAGTCCAGTCGTTCCCCCCACCGAGAGGCAGGCCAGTCATGGATCGAGAAAGACGCTCCCCCAGCAGACGTCGGCTGTTGCAGGGCGCGGCGGCCGCCGCCGTACCCTCAGCGCTCCTGCCCGTCACACGGGCCGCCGCCCAGGCCCGAGCGGTCGACTACCCCCTGGCCGAATCGGTTCCGGCCAGCAGCTCCAACTACACGGCCGCCAGTCGGCCCAGCACCTATCCCATCGACTACGTGATCATCCACGTCACACAGGAGACGTACGCGGACACACTCGCCATCTTCAAGAACCCGGCGAAGCAGGTCTCGGCCCACTATGTGGTGCGCTCCAGGGACGGACACATCGCCCAGTGCGTCCGCGAGCGCAACGTCGCCTGGCACGCGGGGAACTGGAGCTACAACACGCGCAGCATCGGAATCGAGCACGAAGGGTGGGTCGACAAACCCGAGTACTTCACCAACGCGATGTACGAGCAGTCCGCCGCTCTGACCGCAGCCATCTGCTCCAAGTACAGCCTCCCGAAGGACCGTGAGCACATCATCGGCCACCACGAGGTTCCGGGCTCGGACCACACGGACCCCGGCCCGTACTGGGACTGGTCGCGCTACCTACGTCTCGTCAACTTCGCCTGAACAACCCGGCCGGTACCGCGTCCTTGTCGGCTCTACGCTCCGGGGCGACGATGGCAGCACCGCATCGCCGTCCCGGGAGGACGAGTTGACCGATCCATGGGTGGCCCTGGAGCCGGGCGCTGATCCCGACGAGCGGGTGAGGATGTTGCGCCGTGCCCACGAAAGGTTCACCGACATGGGGACGGTTTCCCGTCCGGTGCGCCCGGTGGTGGCCGACTCATGGCGGCGGTCGGCCAGGGCCCGGGTGTGCCCAGAGGGCACCGGCGCGGAGGTGGATCTGACCGACGGTGATCTCGGCGCGTACCGGGCGGAGCATCCGCTGGCACGAGTGATGCCGCTGTTCCGGGAGTTGATGGGTACGTTCGCGGCCGACGGGGAGCATCTGCTCGCCGTGTGCGATGCGCAGGGCAGGCTGCTGTGGGTCGAGGGGCACCCGCGGGCGCGGCAGCGTGCCGGGCGGATGAACTTCGTACCGGGGGCGCGGTGGGCGGAGACCGCGATGGGGACGAACGCACCGGGGACGGCGGTGGCCGTCGACCGGCCGGTGCAGGTCTTCGCCACCGAGCACTTCATCCGGCGTGTTCAGCCGTGGACATGCGCGGCGGCTCCCGTGCACGACCCGCGTACGGGGCGGCTCATCGGCGCGGTCGACATCACCGGTGGGGACGGCCTCGCGCACCCGCACAGCCTCGCCTTCGTGCAGGCGGTCGCGCGGGCGGCGGAATCGCAGCTGGCCCTGTTCGCCCCATCGGCGGGCACCGGCGAAACCGTCGAGCTGACTGTCCTGGGCCGGGACGAGGCACTGCTCGTCGCGGGCGGGCGCAAGGTGCGGCTCAGCCGTAGGCACAGCGAGATCGTCGTGCTGCTGGCCCGCCATCCGGAAGGACTGACCGGGGACGAGTTGCTGTGTGCGCTGTACGAGGACGAGTCGGTGCCGCCGGTGACGCTGCGGGCTGAATTGGCACGGCTGCGGCGGGTTCTCGGAGGGGAGTTGCTCCGGTCGCGGCCGTACCGGCTGGCGGTCCCCGTCGAGTGTGACATCGACATCGTCGAGCGTCGTCTGGGGGCGGGGGCGGTGACTGCGGCCGCGGCGGCGTATGCCGGTCCGCTGTTGCCCCAGTCGCAGGCGCCCGCCCTGGTCCGGCTCCGCCGCAGAGTCGCCGATCAGCTGCGGTCGGCCCTCGTCGACCGCAATGACCCCGACCTGCTCGCGGGCTGGACTCGCGCACCGTGGGGGGAAGACGACCTGGTGGTATGGCGGGCGCTGGCATCACTGCGTCCGACGGCGCCGGTGCTGGCCCGTTTGAGGGAGCTCGACGCGGAGTTGGCGGCCTCATCTGCATCGGGGTGACAGAGTCCCGGCGCATCGGTCCCCGTACGCATCCTTGCTGAGATCCCTTCTGCGAACGGAAGGGACTCGGAAGGAATTCGGACGGAACCCGGAAGGGAGCGCAACGTCGGCGCAACGTCCGGGCTCCTAGCCTCCGGGCGAGAGCTGCCCGACGGCGGGCAGCCTTCCCCGGGAGGCCAGCCAAGATGACCCGTTACGCAGCACCCGGCACCGAGGGCGCGATCGTCGCCTACCAGTCGCGTTACGACCACTTCATCGGCGGCGAGTACGTGGCGCCCGCCCGTGGTCAGTACTTCGAGAACCCGAGCCCGGTCAATGGCCGGCCCTTCACCGAGATCGCCCGAGGCACCGCCGAGGACGTCGAGCGAGCCCTCGACGCGGCACACGCGGCGGCTCCCGGATGGGGACGTACCTCCGTCACCGAGCGCGCTGACGTCCTGCGCAAGGTCGCCGACCGGATGGAGGCCCACCTCGAAGAGCTCGCGGTCGCCGAGAGCTGGGAGAACGGCAAGCCCATCCGCGAGACGCTGGCCGCCGACATTCCGCTCGCCATCGACCACTTCCGGTACTTCGCGGGTGTCATCCGTGCGCAGGAGGGGTCGCTGAGCGAGGTCGACGAGGACACCATCGCGTACCACTTCCATGAGCCGCTCGGCGTCGTCGCGCAGATCATTCCTTGGAACTTCCCGATCCTCATGGCCACGTGGAAGCTGGCGCCGGCGCTCGCCGCAGGGAACGCCGTCGTCCTCAAGCCCGCCGAGCAGACTCCGGCCTCCATCCACTACTGGATGAGTCTGGTAGCCGACCTGTTGCCGCCGGGGGTCGTCAACATCGTCAACGGCTTCGGGGTCGAGGCGGGCAAGCCGCTGGCCTCCAGTCCGCGTGTCGCCAAGGTGGCCTTCACCGGGGAGACCACCACGGGGCGGTTGATCATGCAGTACGCCTCCGAGAACATCAAACCGGTGACGCTGGAGCTGGGCGGCAAGTCGCCGAACATCTTCTTCGACGACGTGTGGGCCGCCAACGACGACTTCCGGGACAAGGCGTTGGAGGGATTCACCATGTTCGCCCTCAACCAGGGCGAGGTGTGCACCTGTCCGTCGCGGGCCCTGGTGCAGCGCGGGCACTACGGCGAGTTCCTCGAGGCGGCCGTCGCGCGCACCGAGCAGATCAAGGCCGGGCACCCGCTCGACACCGACACCATGATCGGCGCGCAGGCCTCCAACGATCAGCTGGAGAAGATCCTCTCCTATCTGGACATCGGCCAGCAGGAGGGTGCCAAGGTGCTGACCGGCGGTCAGCGTGTGGATTATGACGGCGAGTTGGCGGGTGGGTACTACGTCCAGCCGACGATCTTCGAGGGCGACAACCGCATGCGGATCTTCCAGGAGGAGATCTTCGGACCCGTCGTCTCGGTCGCCTCGTTCAACGACTTCGACGACGCCATCAAGATGGCCAACGACACGCTCTACGGACTGGGGGCCGGGGTGTGGACGCGTGACATCAACACCGCGTACCGGGCGGGCCGTGCGATCCAGGCGGGCCGCGTCTGGACGAACTGCTACCACGCGTACCCCGCCCACGCGGCGTTCGGAGGCTACAAGCAGTCCGGCATCGGCCGCGAGACGCACAAGATGATGCTGGAGCACTACCAGCAGACGAAGAACATTCTCTGTTCCTACAGCCCTAAGAAGCTTGGGCTCTTCTAAAGCCTCAAGGAGGTTGCCTGGAGGTTCTGTTCCACTCCAGGCAACCCCGTGCCCGTGGGCCACTCTGCGCCGTCACCTCAGCACCTAGCACCTAACACCTAGGGCGCGGGCCGGCCCCGTACCCGGCCGCGCAAAGTCCGCGCGGACGAGGGGTCCTCCTCGGGCAGCCGCGCCTAGCTGCGCAGAACGCAGAATTCGTTGCCCTCGGGATCAGCAAGGATTGCCCAGCCTGAACCATCAGGATTCCGGTGATCAGCGACAAAGGTGGCACCGAGGCCCAGCAGCCGGTCCACCTCCTGATCGCGCGAGGTCTCAGGGCGCAAACACAGATGGATCCGATTCTTGATCGTCTTGGCCTCGGCCACCTGGTTGAAGTACAGCACTGGACCCTCCGCCAACAGCACCAGAGTCTCCCGGTCACCCGGTCTGACATCCGGATGCATCGGACGGCCCGTCACACTGCTCCAGAACCGGGCCAGCTCGTAGGCATCCGCACAGTCAATCGCCACGTTCTGCAATACCGAAACCATGCGCCCCAGCCTTCCACGCCCCAGGACAGGGGGTGGCGGCAGGGGCGGCGTCCCGTTCGGACGCCGCCCCTTGAGTGACTGGCCCGGGGTTACTTGACGTTGACGCCGGTCCAGGCGGCGGCCACGCGCTTGTACTCGGTGGAACTGGCGCCGTACAGGTCCTTCGCGGCGCGCAGCGTACCCTTACGGGCCGCCTTGTAGTCGGTGGTCGACGTGAAGTACGTCGTCAGGGCCTTGAACCAGATCTTCTCGGCCTTGCCGCGTCCGATGCCAAGGACCTTGGTGCCGTCGGCGGTCGGCGAGTTGTACTGGACGCCGTTGATCCGCTTCTTGCCGCTGCCCTCGGACAGCAGGTAGAAGAAGTGGTTGGCGATGCCCGAGGAGTAGTGGACGTCGACGTTTCCGGCGTTGGCGTTCCACTTGTCCAGGGAGCTGCCGTCCTTGCTCGGCTTGTCCATGTAACGCAGCGGGGTTCCGTCGCCGTTGATGTCGATCTTCTCGCCGACGAGGTAGTCGCCGACGTCCTTGGGGTTCTTGGCCTTGAACTCCACGGCGGCGGCGAAGATGTCCGAAGTGGCCTCGTTCAGGCCGCCGGACTCGCCGCTGTACTCCATGTTGCCGGTCGCCGAGGTGACACCGTGCGTCATCTCGTGGGCCGCGACGTCGATCGAGGTGAGGGGCTTCTTGTTGCCCTCGCCGTCGCCGTACGTCATGCAGAAGCAGTCGTCGTCCCAGAAGGCGTTGACATAGTTGTTGCTGAAGTGGACCCGCGAGGTCGCGCCCTTGCCGTCACCGTTGATGCCGCTGCGGCCGTGCACCGACTTGTAGTAGTCCCAGGTGAGCTGGGCACCGTAGGCGGCGTCGACGCCGGCGGTCTGCGCGCTCGTGGGCTTGCCGTTGCCCCAGACGTCGTTGGAGTCCTTGAACAGCTTGCCGGCGCTGTTCTCGGTGTGCTTCAGGTCGAAGGTGCGGTGGCCGCCTCGGGCCTTGTCGGTCAGCTCGTAGCCGCTCGAGACCTTCTTTGAGCCGATCTTGACCTTGCCGCTGTACTGGCTGTTGCCGGTGCCGTTCTCGATGCCCTGGTACTGGTACAGCTTCTTGCCCGTCGCGGCGTCCGTGATGACGTGGAGCTTGCTGGGCGTGCCGTCCTTCTGCACACCGGTGACGACCGTCTCGTACGCGAGGACGGGCTTGCCGGAGGCGGCCCAGATCACCTTGCGCGGAGCCTGCGCGTCGGCCTGCGCGGTCTTCGCCTTCGCGGCGGTCGACTCGGCAGACTTGGCGACGGAGGACTTGCCGAGCTTCGCGTCGGTGGACGCGACCTCGACCGTGGCCTCGGTCGCCTTGGTGACGCCCTTCAGTTCGCCGCTCTTGGCGGTGTGCACGACGAGGTCGCCGCCGAGGACGGGCAGGCCGTCGTAGGTGCGCTCGTAGCGGGTGTGGGTAGTGCCGTCGGCGTCCTTGACGACGTCGCGGACGACGAGCTTCTCCTTGGCACCGAGGCCGATCCGCTCGGCGGTCGCCGATCTCTCGACGCTCGCGTCCTTGAGGAGGTCCGCTCTGGTGGACGCCGAGAGGGCGACGGGAGAACCGGACGGCTCGTTGTCCTTGTCCGGCTGGGCGGAGGCGCCGGTGGTCAGTCCGGCGGCGAGCAGCGCTCCGGCGGCGACGGCGGTGGCGATCGCGAGCGTCGAACGCTTGCGGGATATGTCAGAGGTCACGCGGGCTCCATCTGTGGGGGCCCGGGAGGCATGGAGGGCCGCCCGGAGCAGAAAGTGACGCGATGCGGGCGTGCAGCGTGTTACCGCACGTGCAGCGTGTTGCGGGGAAGAGTGTCATTCCAACCAGGTACATGTCAGCATTTTGGCTGGATGTTGGCCGGATATGGCCCGTTCAGCGATGGTCGACATACGGAATGCGAACAGTTCATGAACGCGGCGGCACCGACAATGCGCCCGCCACGCCGCGGAGTTGGCCGACCGCTGCGGCGATGCGCCCGCCCCCGGTGAGGGGGGAGCCTCTGGGTCTGTGCGGTCACCATGACGCCCCCCAGCAATCGGCTGCCGCTCCTCCTGGCCGCCCATCAGAACCGCTCCACAAAGGTGTTCGGTCGCTTCCGTAGACCCGAACATGCGCCGATGAGGCCCTTGCTCCGGAAAATATGCGGCTCGGATTCGCTCTCGCAGATATTTTTGCGGTCATCCATTGACCGGGACCAAGGCGCCCGGTAGAAAGATCGCGATCAGGATCGCGACCACGAGTCCGGTCCCTACAGCTCTGCCCGGGGGATTTCGCTTTGCCGCACACAGATGCACTTCGTCCTGCCCGCGTCCTGGTGGTCGAACCCGCCTCTTCCGGGGGCGCCACCCTGATCGGTGTCGCGGCCGAGATGGGACTGCGGGTCGTCGTCGCCACCGCCGACTCCGGCGACCGCCGGCTCTCCGACGCCGTGCGCGCGGCGGCCGACTCGGTGCTGACAGTGGAGACCAACGACCAGGCCGCCCTCGAGACGGCGGTGCTCGAACTGCACCGGGCCGAGCCGTTCCAGGCGGTGCTGCCGGGCTCCGACATCTATGTGACGGCGACCGCGCGCGTCGCCGCGGAGCTGGGCCTGCCAGGACTGCCCGTGGCCACCGTCGACCGGGTCCGGGACAAGAGCGTCATGCGGGCCGCCGTGGCCGAGGCCGGGCTGCGCACCCCGCGCTTCGCCCAGGCGACCACCGACGCCGAATTGCGCACCGCGGCCGAACGGGTCGGCTTCCCGTGCGTGCTGAAGCCGGTCGCCTGCTCCGGCAGCATCCACGTCAGCCGCGCCGACGACATCGACCAGCTCACCGCCGCGTTCCAGCGGCTCGTGACCGACCCGGAGCCCGACATGGGCAAGCTGCACGAGCACCGGGTACTCGTCGAAGAGTACGTCCAGGGCCCCGAGTTCAGCGCCGACGGCTATGTCCTGGAGAGCGGCGAAGTCACCGTCGTCGCCCTCAGCCGCACGCTGCTCGGCCCCGAGCCCGACTTCGTGGAGCTGGGCCATCTCACCCCGGCCCTCGTCGACGACACCACCCTGAAGAGCGTCGAGGCGTACGTCGGCGACGTCGTCCGCGCCGTCGGCATCACCAGCGGCCCCTTCCACTGCGAGCTGCGCCTGGCCGCCGACGGTCCGGTGCTCATCGAGATCGGCGCCCGGCTGCCCGGCGACCGGATCGTGGAGCTGCTGCGGCTCGTGACCGGGGTCAGCCTGCCCAGGGTGGCCGTCGCCACCGCGCTCGGCGTCGACCTGGAGGCGGCCGATGCCTTCGCGCCGCCGCAGGCCGAGAGCGCCGGGATCCGCTTCTTCTCCGCCGCGGGCCGCTCCTCGTACCGGGAGCTCACCGGGTGGCCGGAGCTCGAGGCACTGCCCGAAGTCACCGAGAGCGCCGTGTACTTCGCGCCGGGCGAGACCATCCCTGGCGTCGAGGACTGCCGCTCGCGCCTCGGCCACGCCCTGTTCACCGCCGACTCGCCGCAGGGCGCCCTCGACCGCTGGCAGGCGCTCGGCGACCTCGTCGTCCCGGCCTGACCCGGCGGATCCCACCATGAACGCACACATAGACGCACACGTAGACGTAGACGTAGACACACATGTAGACGCACGCATACTCGACTACGCGGCCGTTGGTATCGGTCCCGCGAACATGAGCCTCGCCGCACTCGCGCATCCGGTCGACGGGCTGCGCGGCGCCCACCTGGAACGCCGTGAGAGCTTCTCCTGGCACCCCGGACTGCTGCTGCCCGAGGCCACCCTCCAGGTTTCGCTCCTCAAGGACCTGGTGACGCTGGTCGATCCGACCAGCCCCTTCTCGTTCCTGTCGTTCCTCGCGAGTGAGGGCCGGCTCTACCGGTTCCTGGCCGCCGACTTCCCGGCCGTCCTGCGCGCCGAGTTCAACCAGTACCTCCAGTGGGTCGCCGGGCGGCTGCCGAGTCTGACGTTCGGGGCGGACGTACGCAGTGTGGACTTCCGCGACGGTGCCTTCCAACTCCGCGCCGGAGAGCACGAGGTGACGGCACGTCACCTCGTGCTCGGCACCGGGCTCGCCCCGTCCGTCCCCGAGCCGTTCCGCCCCGTCCTCGGACCCACCGTCTTCCACTCCGGGGAGTTCCTGCTGCGCTCCCCCGACGTGACCGGACGGCGGGTCGTCGTGGTCGGCGGCGGCCAGAGCGGCGCGGAGATCGTGCGCCACTTGGCGGTCGGCGCTGCCCCCGACAGCATCACCTGGGTCAGCCGGCGCTCGTCGTTCCTGCCGATGGACGACTCGCCGTTCGCCAACGACCTCTACACGCCCGAGTACGTACGCCGCTTCCACGCGCTGCCCGCCGACCACAAGGCCCGGCTCCTGGAGCGGCAGAAGTACACCAGCGACGGCATCGACCTCCAAGTCCTCCAGGACATCTACCGGTTGAGCTACCGCGACGAGTTCATCGAGAACAACCCCGGCAGGTTGCGCTTCCTGGCGGACTGCGCGGTCACCGCGATCGAGGGTGGCCCCGACGAATGGAAGCTCGTCGTCGAGTCCTCGGGCCCGGACGCACCCGCCGTGCTCGCCGCCGACATCGTGATCCTGAGCACCGGATACGCCCACGCGCTGCCGGACTTCATGGCTCCGCTGGCCGCGCGGCTGCGGCGGGACGACGGGATGCTCGTCGTCGGCGACGACTTCTCGGTCGCATGGGACGGGCCCGCGGAGAACCGGATCTACCTCCAGAACGGCGCCCGGCACTCCTGGGGCGTCGCCGATCCCAATCTCAGCCTGCTCGCCTGGCGCAGCGCGGTCATCCTCAACAGCATGCTCGGTGAGACGAGGTATTCCGTATGACCGCATCCCGTATGACCGCTTCCCGTATGACCGCCCATCAGGTCGCGCAGTTCCAGGCAGAGGCGGTCGGCGTCCTGGTCCCCTTCGGTCCGACCGAGGTGGAACCCGACGGAGTGACCGTCGCCGAGGCGGACTTCGCCCGTTCGGTCTTCCCCCGCGTGCCGTTCGAGGCGGCCCGCTTCACCGTGCCCCCGGGCGGGACCAGCTCGCCCGACCAGCACGCGGTCCAGGAGATCTGGGTGGTCCACGCCGGATCCGGCACCCTGGAGGTGGACGGCGAACGGTCGGTCGTCGGGCCCGGCTCCCTGGTGGGCTTCGCCTCGCAGGCCGTCCACGAGATCTTCGCCGACCAGGGCGAGGAACTGGTCATCTACTCCTTCTGGTGGTCGGCGCCCGATGAATGAGCGCACCACAGGGACCGGTGAGGCGCCCCACTACGACCTCGCCGTCGTCGGCGCGGGCGCGGTCGGCGCCCTCGCCGCGTACTACGCCGTGCGCCGGGACCCGGGCCGCCGCGTCGCCGTGATCACACACGCCGGACGGGGGACGGGCGCGACCCGTCTCTCCGCCGGGTTCGACACGCCCACGGGGCACAGCCCGGCCCAGCGCGCCCTGGCCGCCCGCAGCACCGCGCTCTTCGACGAGCTCGCCGCCGGACTCGGCGACGCCGGACGCGCGCCGGTCGACGTCCGCTGGCTGGTGGCGCGCGAGAACACGGCCGCGCTCGACGCGACCATGGCCGACGGCGGCCGCACCCGCCCGGTCACCGGTGAGCAGCGGGCCGTGCTCGACCGGACGTTTCCCGGGCTCGCCCACAGCGGCGACGAAGTCCTGCTGGCCACCGCCCCCATGTCGGCAGGTCAGCCCCAATGGCTCACCGACCGGCTTCTCGACGAGGTCCTCGGCCGCCGGGACAACACGCTCCTGGAGGGCTTCCGGGTCACCGAAGTTCGCCGTACGGGCGGCCGTGTCGAACTGGTCGCCGCCGACGGCAGCAGGATCACCGCCGCCAAGGCGGTCCTCGCGCCCGGCCCCTGGGTCCTCGACGGCCCAGTGGCGGCGGCGGCCCGCGAGCGCGGGGCCCGGGTGAAGAAGGTGGTGGCGTTCCACGTCATGACGCCGCCCCCGGCGGGCGCCCCGGCACTCGTCTTCGAGGACGCCGACGCCTTCCTGCTGCCCCACCGCCCCGGCGGCCACTGGATCTTCAGCATCACCTCGTCCGACTGGGACCGCGGCCCCGACGAACCGCTCGCCATCGACGCCCGCGACCGGGACATCGCCCGGTCCCTGCTCGCCCGGCACGTATCGGGATTCCTGCCGCACCTGCTCGGCGGCCGGGTCTTCAGCGACTGCTTCACCCCCGGCCATCTGCCGGTCGTGGAGACGGTCGGCGGCGATGACGTGGTCATGGCCATCGGCGGCTCCGGTTCCGGCTACCGACTCGCCCCGGCCATGGCCGAGGACGCACTGAACCTGCTCGACGGGAGAACGCGAACATGAGCCTGCTGACGGGGGACACGCACACCCCCCGGCACTACCTCCTGGTGCCGCCCGAGGCCACGCCCAACGGCCCCCTGCACCTCGGCCACGTCGGCGGCCCCTTCCTGTGGTCGGACATGATCGCGAGGCATCTGCGGGTCCGGGGCGACCTGCCGTTGGTGATCACCGGCAGCGATGTGTACGAGTCGTACGTGGCGCTCAAGGCGCACGCCGAGGACTCCACGCCCGGCGAGGTCGCCGCCCGCTACGGACAGCGCATCCAGGACGACTTGGCCGCGCTGCGCATCGGCGTCGACGCGTTCATCGTCCCCGATGAGGAGCCCTGGCGAGAGCAGTTCGAGCAGGAGGTCGCCGCCTCGATCGAGCGGCTGACGGCCCGGGACGCGGTGGTGACGCGCACCGAGCGCGTGCCGCATTGCGCGGCGTCGGACCGCTGGGTGGTGGGCGGCTGGCTCCAGGGCCGCTGCCCCGAGTGCGGTGCGGGCATCGCCAGTTACTTCTGCGAGGAGTGCAGTGCGCACTTCCTGCCCGAGTCGGTCGTCGAGCCGCGCCCCCTGCTCGACGAGGGGCCGCTGACCTGGCGGGAGATCTCCAGCCTCTTCCTGCGGCTGCCGGACCGCGACGTCCTGGACACCACGCTCGCGGACCTGGGCGTCGCCGACCGCTACCGGGCGACCGTGGCGCGCTTCCTGGAGCGCGACGGCCTGACCGTACGGCTGAGCGCCCCGCAGACGTGGGGACTTCCGCTGCCCGCGGCCGAGCCGGACGTGCCGCGCGCGCTCTTCCCGTACGCCGGGATCTTCATGTTCGCCCGCCTCGCAGGCGCCGTTCACGGCCGCCTCTCCGGCACCGGCGTGAACGCCTTCGACCCGGACTCCGGGGTCACCACCATCACCACTCTGGGGGTCGACAACGTGATCCCCACCCTGGTCTCGATCGTTGGCACCAGCCTGCTGCACGGCGACATGAAGCCGTACGACCGGTGCCTGATCAACAACTTCTACCGGCTGGCCGGGCGGAAGTTCTCCACCAGCGCCCGGCACGCCATCTGGGCGGCGGACATCGCCGCGTCGCCCGCCATCGGCGTGGACACCGTCCGGTACTACCTCGCCGGGGCCGATCTGGAGTCCGAGGCGGCGAGCTTCGAGACGGCGGACTTCCTGCGGACCGCGAACGCCACGCTCGCCGACGGCCTCGGCAAGCGGATCGACGCCGCCTGGAGCCGACTGCCCGAGGGGCCGCCCCGGCCACCCGCCCCGGCCGCCGTCGACCTCCTGGATTCCCTGCTCGCCGAGCAGTCCGCGGCGCTCGACGGCGCCCGTGTCTCGACCCGGCGGGCGGTCGCGGCGCTCGACCGCTGGTGCGCCGACGACGCGGTCGCCCACGCGGCCGATGACGGCGCCTACTGGTGGCTCAAGGGCCTGTCCCTGCTGGCGTTCCCGGTGATGCCGGACCTCGCCGAGCTCGTCTGGCAGCGCCTCGGCGGCGCCGGGGAGCCTCGCGCGGCGGCCTTCCTCGCCAGGACCCCGGCCCACCGGGACCGGCCCGCGCCCGGCTTCGGCCGGGTGAGCGCCGCCGATCTGGACGCCTGCCTGCCCGACACCCTGCGACCCGACACCCTGCGACCGGGAGCGAACGCGTGACCGAGCGGAGCACACCGCTGTACGTCGTCCTCAACCGCTCCGGCGACGAGTTCGGCGAGTACCACCGTTTCCTCGACGGCCACCCCTGCCGGACGGTCTACCTCACCACGCCTGGGGGACTGCCCGCGCTCGACCAGGACGGGGCGACCGAGGTCCATGTGCTCGACAGCCTCGCCCACGACGACCTGCTGCCTCTCGTACGGGAGATCGCGGACCGGCACGGCACGCCCGAAGCCGTCTTCGGCCAGTCCGAGTACGACATCCTGACGGCCGCCCGGCTGTCGGCCGCGCTCGGCGTCCCCGGCGGCTACGGTCTCGACCTCGTCGAGCGGTTCAAGGACAAGCCCGCCATGAAGAGCGCGGTCGGCGCGGCAGGGCTGCGGGTTCCACGGTTCCGGCGCCTCGACGACGCGCCCTCCGCGGAGGCGGTCGTCGACACCCTCGGCGGTCTGCCCCTGGTCCTCAAGCCGCGCGCCGCGGCGGGCTCCCAGGGCGTCACGGTCGTCCACAGCACCGACGAACTGCGCGACGCGCTCAGGGGCGTCGACCTTGAGGCGTACGAGTGCGAGGAGTACGTCGACGGGGACATCTTCCACGTCGACGGCGTCCGCCGCTCCGGCCGCCTCCACTTCGTCACCGCCTCCCAGTACGTCCACACCTGCCTGGACTACACGCACGGCCGCCCGCTCGGCTCGGTCCTGCTCGACCCGGGCCCCGAGCGCGACGGGCTCACCACGTTCGCCGACCACTGTCTGCGGGCGCTGGGGCTGCGCGACGGCGCGTTCCACCTGGAGGTGATCCGGCGTCCGGGGGGTGAGCTGGTGTTCCTGGAGGTCGGGCTGCGGCCGGGCGGCGCGCAGGTGCCGTTCCTGCACGTCGACCTGTACGGCATCGACCTGTTCGCCGAGGCGTTCCGGGCGGCCCTGGGCCTGCCCCCGCTGTGGCAGCCGTCCGAACCGGCCGGGTCCCGGGCCGGTGGCTGGCTCATCTATCCCGCTCCGCGCGAGCTGCCCGGACGGGTCGTCGCGCGCACCTCGCCCGGGTCGGCCGTCCCCGAGGTCTACCACGAGGAACTGCCCGAGATCGGGCAAGTCATGACCGGGCCCGGCAGTTATGACGAGGGCTGCGGGATCTTCCGCTTCCAGGGGCGGAGCGCCGCCGGGGTGCGCGCCGCCGTGCACGCCGCGATGGAGGTGTACGGGCTGCGGACCGAGCGGGCCGAGGGGGCTGAGCCGCGTGGCTGAGGCAGGCCGGTACGGCGCCGTGCTGCGCGCCTGGTTCCGGGAGACCCTGCCGGCCGCCGGGAACGCGCGCAGACTCGGCGTCCTCACGCTCATCCAGGCCCTGGGGCTCGGGGTGTTCCTCACCTCAAGCGCCGTGTTCTTCACCCGGACCATCGGCATCCCCGCCCAGCGCGTGGGTCTCGCCCTGTCGGTCGCCGGGCTCTGCGGTCTGGTCTGCACCGTGCCCATCGGCCGGCTCGCGGACCGGCTCGGCGCGGGCCGGGTGCTCACCGTCAACTTCCTGCTCGCGGCCGTCGGCTTCACCACGTACTGCCTGGTGGACGGCTTCGCCACGTTCCTCGCTGTGGCCTGTGCCATCGCGGTCCTCGAGACCTCGGCGGGCGCGCTCCAGGCGTCCCTCACCGACGCGCTGGTGGGCGAGGCGGAGCGGCTCAGGGTGAGCGCGCAGATGCGCAGCCTGTTCAACCTGGGCTTCCTCGGCGGCGCCGCGCTGGCCGGAGCCGCCATCGCGGCGGGCACCTCGACCGCCCTGTACGCCACGGTCCTCGCCAACGCCGCCCTCCAGTTGGTCTCCGTCGCCGTGCTGCTCGGTATGCGGCTGCCCGCGGGCGCCGGGCCCCGGGCCGCCGCCGAGTCACCGGACGGAGTGCTGCGCAGCGCCGCGCTGCGGGACGTGCGCTATGTGGCGGTCGCGCTGGTGTGCGGCGCTCTGGAGCTGTATCACCCGCTGCTGACGGTCGGTCTGCCGCTGTGGATCGTCACCGGCACCGACGCTCCCGCGCTGCTGGTGTCGGGGCTGCTGATCGTGGACACCGTTCTGGTGCTGTTGTTCCAGGTCGCGGTCAGCAAGGGGGCGCGTACCCCGGCGGGAGCGGCACGTATGCTGCGCTGCGCGGGGTGGGCGCTGGGGGCTTCCTGCCTGGTCTTCGCGGTGAGCGGAGGGCACGGCGCGCTCCTGGACAGCGCGGCCCTCCTCGGCGGCGCGCTGGTGCTCGTCCTCGGCGAGCTGTACCAGGCGTCGGCGAGCTGGGGCCTGTCCTTCGGGCTCGCCCCGGCGGGCCGGCAGGGGGAGTACCAGGCGGTGTTCTCCCTGGGGCGCGGGCTCCAGCAGTTCGCCGGGCCGTGGCTGATGACCTCCTTGGTCGTCGGCGCGGCGGCGACCGGCTGGCTGGTCCTCGCGGCGCTCTTCGCCCTGCTCGGGCTCGCCGCGCCGCCGTTGGTGCGCGGCCTGGAGAAGGCCCGCGCGCGGACGGAGCCAGCACCGGCCTGAGCGGACCGGCCGGCGCCCGTCCGGATCACATGTGACACACCCGTACGACCGAAACAAGTGAGCGAGCACCATGACCGTACAGCGACGGCACGACCCCGACGAGCGCGGCTTCGCCAGCGACAACTACGCGGGTGCGCACCCCGAGATCCTCGCGGCGATCGCCCTGGCCAACGGCGGCCACCAGGTCAGCTACGGCGCCGACGTCTACACCGAGCGCCTCCAGGAAGTGGTGCGCGGCCACTTCGGCCCCACCGCGCGGACGTACCCGGTCTTCAACGGCACCGGCGCGAACGTGGTCGCGCTCCAGACCATGCTCGACCGCTGGGACGCCGTGATCTGCGCCGAGTCGGCCCACATCAACGTCGACGAGGGCGGGGCGCCCGAGAAGGTCGCCGGGATCAAGCTCCTGACGGTGCCCGCATGGGACGGCAAGCTCACCCCTGAGCTGATCGACCGTCAGGCATGGGGCTTCGAGGACGAGCACCGGGCCCGGCCCAAGGTCGTCTCGATCGCCCAGTCCACCGAGCTCGGCACCTGCTACACGCCGGACGAGATCCGGGCGATCTGCGACCACGCGCACGACCTCGGCATGCTCGTCTACCTGGACGGCGCGCGGCTCGCCAACGCCGCCGCCACCCTCGGTGTGTCCCTGCGCGAGATGACCACCGACGCGGGCGTGGACGTCCTCTCGCTCGGCGGCACCAAGAACGGGCTGCTCTTCGGCGAGGCGGTGATCGTGCTCAACGAGGACGCGGTGCGCGGCATGGCCCATCTGCGCAAGACGAGCATGCAGCTGGGCTCCAAGATGCGTTTCATATCGGTGCAGTTCGAGGCGCTGCTCGGCGGCGACCTCTGGCTGCGCTCGGCGGGCCGTTCCAACGCGATGACCCAGCGGCTGTACGAGGCGGTGCGCGAACTGCCGGGCCTGGAGATCGCCCGCCCGGTGCAGGCCAACCAGATCTTCGCCGTCCTGCCACCGGCCGTCACCGAGCGTCTCCAGAAGCGCTTCCGCTTCTACACCTGGGACGAGCAGACCGGCGAGGTCCGCTGGATGACCTCCTTCGACACCACCGAGGACGACGTGGACGCGTTCGCGACGGCGATCGCGGAGGAGCTGGCGGCGGAACGAGGCCAGGGTCCGACGAGCGCGCTGACCACGGCCGAGCGCGAGGAGCTGGTGCGACTGCGGCATAAAGTCCGCGACTTGGAAGATGCGGTTGAAGCGCTGAGGAAGGCGTCGGCCTCTCCAGCGGACCGCAGGACGAAGTAGGCGACGGCGGAAGCCCGGGGGCGGGTGCGCGCCCTGCCCCCGGGAGGCATGAGATAAGAAGACATCCGTGACCGAACCGCCCCAGGCCGCCACCCAGCACGCGTTCATCGCCCTCGCGCCGCCCGACGATGCGAAGAACGAGCTGGCGCATGCGCTGAGCCCGGCCTACGCCGCCTGTCCCGACCTGCGCTGGAACCGCATCGAGGACTGGCACATCACTCTGGCCTTCCTGGGCGAGCTGCCGGTGCGGGCCGTCCAGCGGCTTCGTTCACCTCTCGCCGATCTGGCGGCTGCCCGGTCGCCTCTCGAACTGGCACTGCTCGGTGGCGGACACTTCGACGAGCGAGTGCTGTGGAGCGGCGTCGAGGGCGATCTCGACCAACTGCACGAGCTGGCCGAAGCGGTACGGGCGCGGGTAAGGGACTGCGGCGTCGCCTTCGCCGAGCGTCCGCTGCGTCCCCACCTCACGCTGGCCCGCGCTCGCCGCTACGACAACGCGTCCGTGGCGGCGGCGGCCGCCTGCCTCGACGGCTTCACCGGACGCCCTTGGCAGACCGAACGCCTCCACCTGGTCGGCAGCACAATAGAAGGCCACCCAGGCTTGCGGCGCTATCAGGACGTCGACGCATGGACGCTGGTCACCGGGCACAGGCATGCCGATCCGAAACCGCCACAGACTGCTCTGCCCGAGCGGCCCCTCGCGCCCTGAACCGGTCGGACGGCCGCCCCGCCGGTCTCTGTCAGCGCGGCCGAGGGGCCGTGAGCCGGAAGCGGAGTCGGCAGATCACCGCGTCCGTGTCCCGGCGTACGGCGTGGGCGACGACCGCGCCGCGCTGATTCTGCAGCAGCCGCTGCCACAGGTGTTCGGGCTCGACTTCCGGGATGAGGACCGTGATGCGGGTGCCGGGCTCGGACTCGGTGAGTCCGCGTATGTACGCGGTGATGGGGCGGCCCAGCGAGCGGCGATCGGCCGGGATTCGTACCAGGTCGGCGCCGGGGTTCCACAGCGCCCAGTCGCGTTCCAGGGCCTCGGTGGCCGCCCGGTCCCCCGGGTCCGGGTGGCAGACCGTGACCGCCCGTACCTCGTCGCCGAGTGAGACGGCCGCGGTGAGGGCCTCGCTGGTGAGCCGGGTCAGGGAGGAGACGGGGACCAGGACGAGGGAGCGCTCCCGGTGCGGGGGCTCGGGCACCCGGCCGACACCGAGACGCTCGCCGATCCGCCCGTACGCCCGGTGGACGAGCTCGAACAGGGCCACGAGGAGAGGCAGGGCCACGACGATCAGCCACGCCCCGTCGTGGAACTTGGTGGCCGTGACGGCGACCGCGCTCACCCCGGTCAGCAGCGCGCCGAGGCCGTTCAGGAGGGCCTTGCCCCACTGACCGGTGGCCCGCCAGCGCAGCACCATGCCGGTCTGGGCGATCGTGAAGCCGATGAAGACGCCGATCGCGAAGAGCGGCACGAGGGTGTTGGTGTCGCCACCGGAGAAGACCAGGAGCGCCGCCGACACCACCGCCAGCCACACCACTCCGTGCCGGTGGACCTGCCGGTCCGCCTTCAACCCGAAGACGTGCGGCACGTAGTTGTCGCGGGCCAGCAGGTTCAGCAGGACGGGAAGTCCGCCGAATGAGGTGTTGGCGGAGAGGGCGAGGAGGGCCATGGTGGCGAACTGGACGACGTAGAAGGGCCAGCCGTGGCCGAGGGACGCGTCGGCGAGCTGGGCGAGGACGGTGACGCCCGCCACCGGCTGGAGCCCGAAGCGGGAGATGAGCACCGACAGGCCGATCAGCATCGTGCCGAGCAGCGCGCCGAGCGCCACCTCGGCCCGCATCGCCCGCCGGGCTGCCGGGGCGCGGAAGGACGGCACCGCGTTGGCGATCGCCTCCACGCCGGTCAGCGCCGAGCAGCCGGAGGCGAACGCCTTGAGCAGCAGCAGGGCGCCGACGCCGGTGGCGTTGTCGGCGAGCACGGAGGCGTGTCCGGCCGAGGCTTCGGTGGAGACGGGGCCGTCGCGGAACAGGCCCACGGCGATCAGGATCATGATCGTCCCCACGAACACGGCCGTAGGGACGATGAACGCCCGGGCCGAGTCGACGATCCCCCGCAGGTTCACCGCCGTGACCAGGACCAGAATGCCCAGGCACAGCCACAACCGGTCCTCGTACAGGCCGGGCAAGGCGGAGGTGAGGGCGGCGACACCGGCGGTGACGGCCACGGCCACGTTCAGGACGTAGTCGAGGACCAGGGAGCCCGCGGCCACCAGGCTCGCCCGTCGGCCGAGGTGCGCCTTCGCGACGGCGTACGAACCGCCGCCGTCCGGAAAGGCCGCGATCACCTGCCGGTACGAGGCGACGAGCACCGCAAGCAGACCCGCGATGGCGAGCGTCACCGGCAGCGTGAATCCGAGCCCGTACCCGCCGGCCGCCGCAAGGACCAGAACGATCGCCTCGGGCCCGTACGCCACCGACGCCATCGCGTCGAGGGACAGGGCGGCAAGCCCGGTGACGGCCGTCAGCTTGTGCCGGGCTTCGGTGTCCGAGGGCTCCCGGGCGCTGAGGGCAGCCCTTTTCCCGGTCCTCTTTTCGGTGGTCGGAGCGGTCATGCGGCGAACTCCTTCAGGCTCAGGTCCGCCCAGCGTGATCCCCCGATCGGCGCTGCTCCCGCCCTCCTGGCGTGTTCTTGGCGCCCGGCCTCCCCCTCTTCACGCGATCTTGACGCCGGTCCGGAGGGGACCCCCGACAGGGGCCCTAGTTCTGCGCTGTGGGGCGGACGACGATGTCGCCCACGTCGACGCCGGGCGGCTGCTCGACGGCGAAGGCGATGGCGCGCGCGACGGCGTCCGGCGGGATCGCGATGTCGCCCATCCTTTCGAGGATCCGGTCCTTCATCTCCGGTGCCATCGAGTCCGTGAATTCCGTGCGCGTGGCGCCCGGCGAGACGACGGTGACGCGCAGGCTGCCGCCCGCCTCCTGGCGCAGGCCCTCGGAGATGGCACGGACCGCGTTCTTGGTCCCGGCGTACACCGCCTGCTGCGGAACGATGCGCAGCCCGGCCGTGGAGACGGTGTTCACGAAGTGTCCGAAGCCCTGCTCGCGGAAGACGGGAAGCGCTGCGGCGATTCCGTACAGGACTCCCTTGAGGTTGACGTCGATCATCTCCTCCCAGTCCTCGACGCGCAGGTCCTCCAGCGGGGAGATCAGACCGATGCCGGCGTTGCTGACGAGGACGTCGACCTTGCCGTACCGGTCGCGGGCCAACTCGACCAGACGGGACAGGTCTGCACGGCGCTTCACGTCCGTGCGTACGTACGCGGCCTGGCCACCGGCCTTCTCGATGCGGGCGGTCAGCGCCGCCAGACGCTCCGGCCGACGCGCACCCAGTACGACTTTCGCGCCCCGCTCGGCCAGCAGCTGCGCGGTCGCCTCGCCGATCCCGCTGCTCGCGCCCGTGATCACAGCGACCTTGCCTTCGATTCCCGACACGGGACCCTCCGAAAATGAGAATGAGCGCAGCGCACCCCTTAGACTGAAAGTGGAGGCGCCGCCAGTTGACTCGACATTAAGTGGAGGCCCCTCCACTTAGCAACCGGGATGAGGAGCGAGCCGTCCATGGCACGGGATACGGAACGCCCGCTGAGGGCCGACGCGCAGCGCAACAGGGACAAGATCCTGGTCGCCGCGGTGCGTGTGTTCACCGAGGAGGGGCTGGACGCCCACTTCGAACGCATCGCGCGGGAGGCGGGCGTGGGGACCGGCACGCTCTACCGCAACTTCCCCAACCGGGAGGTCCTGATCGAGGCGGCCTACCGCAACGAAGTGGCGCGGCTGTGCGATGCCGTCCCCGGCCTCCTGGCGACGATGCCACCACGTGAGGCCCTGCGTGACTGGATGGGCCGCTTCATCGACTACGCCACCGCCAAGCTCGGCATGGCCGAGGCCCTGCGAGCCGTCGTCGCCTCGGGAGGCGATCCCTACGCCCACAGCCGCGACTTGATCCAGGCCGCCATCTCAAGGCTCATGGCAGCCGGTACCGAAGCAGGCGTCCTGCGCACCGACATCCGGCCGACCGACATGTTCGCCGCGCTCGCCGGCATCGCCCTCACGTCGGCGAAGCCCGACCAGCGGGACCAGGCCGAACGCCTCCTCGACCTGACCTTGGACGGGTTGAGACCCGCACCGCCACAGCTCCCCGAAAAGTGACGGTACGGATGTGCGGACACCGTGATCCAGGAGCACCACAATGGCAGCACGGGCCATCGTCGCCACGATGGCAGGAGTAAGGGGAAGACGTGAGTGGGAGCCAGCATCCGTCGGATGTGTCGGGCAGACTGAACACCGGGATCGCGCACAACGCCCGGGTATGGAACTACTGGATCGGCGGCAAGGACCACTACGAGGTCGACCAGCAGGTCGGTGACCAGGTCGCCACCATGTTCCCGGTGATCCGGGACGTGGCCCGCGCGGACCGCGACTTCCTCGGCCGCGCGGTCCGGTTCCTGACCGCCGACCGCGGAGTGCGGCAATTCCTGGACATCGGCACCGGATTGCCGACCCTCGACAACACCCACGAGATCGCCCAGCGGATCGCGCCCGAGTCCCGGATCGTCTATGTCGACAACGACCCGATCGTGCTCGTCCACGCCCGCAGTCTGCTGGTCGGCACCCCGCAGGGTGCCACCGATTACATCGATGCCGACGCCCACCAGCCGGACAGCGTCATAGCGGGCGCATCGGCGACTCTCGATCTCGACCAGCCCGTAGCGGTCATGATGCTGGGCATCCTCAACTTCGTCCTCGACACGGAACAGGCGCTGGACATCGTGCGCCGGATCATGGCCTCGGTGCCCTCGGGCAGCTATCTCGCCCTGACGCATCCGACCACCGACACCGACCTCGGCGGTGAGGGCAATGTCGAGGCCATGAAGTTCTGGAACGAGAACGCCACGCCGCCGATCACCGCCCGGAGCCGTGCGGAGATCGGCGCGTTCTTCGACGGAATGGAGCTCCTCACTCCCGGCCTCGTGTCGTGCTCGCGGTGGCGCGCGGAGTCGCAATCCGCGCCCGTACTCCCCCAGTTCGGCGCCGTGGCCGTAAAGCCCTGACCCGGCGCCGGTCACGGGGCGAGCGCGGCGGCGAGCTGTGTCCGGGAGCGGATGCCGAGTTTGCGGTAGACGCGGCTCAGCACGGTCTCCACGGTTTTGACGCTGATGAACATCTGCTGTGCGGCCTCCTGGTTGGTCGCACCGGCGCGCACGAGGTCGGCCAGGCGCAGCTCGTGCTCGGTCAGGCGCCGGTCCGTCGGGCGGGGCGAGGCACCCGGCGCGGGCGCGTGGCCCGTCAGGTGGGTCAGATGGTTGTCCACGAGCGCGCTCCAGGGGCGCGCCTCGGCGTGCTCGAAGAGGGCGCCGGCCGTCTCCCACGCGGTGCGGGCGGCGGCCGCGCGCCTGCGGCGGCGCTCCACCCGGCCGCTCAGCAGGTGGGTGCGCCCCTCCTCCACCGGCAGTCCGAGCGTGACGAAGACGCGTGCGGCGTCGGCGAGGAGCTCCGCGGCTTCGTCGTGGGCGCCGTCGAGGTGACGACAGAGCCCGCGGGCGCGGGTGAGCGTGGCGCGCAGGGCGGTGTGGGCGGGGTGGGGCCCCACCCGTTCCCGCATGCGTTCCAGTAGGTCATGCGCCTCCGTCGGGCGCCCGGACAGAGCAAACGCCTCCACCGCGTCCCCCTGCCAGCGCAGCACGGCCGGGTCCGCCGCGCCCGACCCCGACTCCAGCGCCGCGACCTCCGTCAGGGCGACAGCGGCCTCCTCGACGCGGCCGGTGTGCAGCAGCGCGGCCCCCGACATCCAGAGGCCACGGGCCGTATAGAGGGCGTCGTGCTCTTCGCGTGAGGCGCGTACGGCGTGGGTGGCGTACCGCAGTGCTTCGGCGAAGCTGCCGCCGCAGGCCTGCGCGAGGGCCGCGGTGTACCAGGCGGGGCCGGGCGACAGGCCGACGGCCGCGGTGAGGTCGGCGGCACGGGTCGACCAGTGCAGCGCCTGTCGGCACGCGCCGCGCCCCGCGTCGACTTCGGCGAGACTCCGCCACAGGTCGACCAGGTCCTCGGCCTCTCCCGACTCCTGTGCCGCGGGCAGCAGTTGGAGCAGAAGGGCACGCGCCTCGGTCAGCCGGGCGTCGAAGACCGCGTGGCGGGCGGCGAGGAACTGCGGGCTGTTGCGGATGCCGAGTCGCGCCGGTGGCACGGCCAGGGCCAGGGCGCGCTCCAGGGTGCTGGTGGCGTCGTCCGGACGGCCAAGGACGCGCTGCAAGCGTGCGCTCATCGTCAGTGCGGCGGCCTCCAGGTGTACGGTGCGGGACCGCCCGGCCAGTTCGGTGGCGGCCCGCGCGTGGTCGAGGGCGCGGGCGAAGTCCTCGCCCTCGATGTTCGCCTGCACCGCGGCACGCAGCTCGACGGCGGCGAGCAGCGCGGGGTCGTCCGCGGCGGTGGTGCGGGCGGTGGCGAGCAACGGCCGGGTGCCCGCCGGGTCCTGGCCGTACGCGTCGACGACGGCCAGCAGGGCGTGTACCCGCTGTGCGGCGGTGCCGTGCTCCGCCACGATCCGGTCCGCCGCCGAACGGGCCAGGGTGGCCGAACCGGCGGCCGACGCTTCCCGGGCGGCTTCCGCGAGGCGGTCGAGGCGCAGGTGGGGGCGGTCGGCCGGGGTGAGGCGTGCGGCGAGGAGCAACAGTTCGGCGGCGCGCCGCCGTTGGCTTGCCGCGCGGGCCGCGGCCGCCGCGTGCGCGGTGTCCTCGGCGACGGCCCGCTCCGGGACCTCCTGGGCCAGGGCCGTGTGCAGGGCGCGGGCGACGGGATCGTGGGCGCAGGCGGCGAGTTCGCGGTGGATCGCGGTGCGGCGCTGCCGGTCCACCGTGGCGGCGGCGGCGTCGGCGAGGGCGGTGGCGGCGAAGCGGTGGCGGCGAAGCGGTGGGGGGCGGTGGGCCGCCCGGACGGCTCGCGTCCCGTGCCCGCGCCGGGCACGAGCAGCCCGGCGTCGAGTGCGTGGCCCAAGTGGTCCTCGGCGCAGCGCTGTCCGCTGTGCCGCAGCAGGTCCGCGTCGCAGGTGCCCGCCAGCGCGGCGACCTGGAGCGTGGCGCGAACGTCGGCGGGAACGGAGGCGAGCCAGGCGGCGCCGAGCTCACGCACCTGCCGGGGCGGATCGGGCGGGTCGGGGGTTCCGGTGCTGTCGTGCGGCGCGGGGTGCGGCCCGGACCGCAACCACGCGACGAGCAGGGCCCGATGGCCTCCGCAGTAGCGGTGGATCGGCGCCGCCCAGCGCGAGGGCAGCGCGTGTCGTGCGCACTCCGCGGCCGTCTCGGTGAGGTCCGCCGGGGGCACGGGGAAGACCACGGGGTGCCCGCCGAGCAGGGTGGCCGCGGCGGCGGGGTGACCGGTGGTGCGTTCGGCGATCACGACTTGCAGTCTCGCCGGGGGGAGCGTGCGGAGCGCGTAGCCGATGAGGTCCGCGCTGGGTGGGTCCAGCCACTGCGCGCCGTCTATCAGGAGCAGGACGGGAGGGCCCGCGCCGAGCAACCGGGTCAGGGTCAGGCGCAGGTGCAGCGGGTCGACGGGGGCGACGGTGCCGTCGGGGTGGCCGGTGAGGCTGCCTGGCACGGCGGGTCGGGGGGCGGTGTGTGCTCGTACGAGGGGTGGGGCCACGGGAGTCTGCGGTGGTTTGGGGGCGTGCGGGGGTTCGGGGGCGTGCGGGCCGAGGCGTTCCTCGGGGCCCTTCCGGCAAGGGTCGAGGCAAGGGTCAAGGCATGCGTGAAGGCATTCGTCACCGCGTTCGTCATGGCGCTCCGGGCTCAGGGCGGGCTCGTACGCACCAGGCTCCGTGACGCCGTCCGCGCCTCCCGCCTCGGCCGCGCTGAGCAGTTGGACCAGCGCGCCGTAGGAAATGTCGGCGTCACCCCGCTCGGCCCGCACCCATAGACAGCGCCACTCCCCCAGGGCGCTCCGCTCGGTGCGCGCCCGGTCGGCCAGCGCGTCAAGGAGGGTGCTCTTGCCCGCGCCCCAGGGGCCGCTGACCACCAGCCGCCCATGGTGCCGCAGCAGCGTGGCGGCACCGCTGACCACGGCGTCCCAGCCGTCCTCCGCCGCGCGGTTCACGCCGCTCGCGTCCACTCGTCCTCGCACATCGCGCACCGTAAGCGCCTGCCGGGTCCGCCACAACGCCCGTGCGCGAGCCCCGTACCGGACGAGGGATTTCCCTGACCCGCAATGACGACCCGCAATGACCCGGGGCCCATGTCGAGGGCCTTCCCGGATACCGCACGGCGCCCCGCCGCCAGGACGCTGTGCCCGTCACGGCCCCGGCGGTGTCTGACCTCTGCGCCGCCGGTGTGCCGGTGTCCCGCTCCCGAAAGGACCCCTCCCCCATGCGTACTCGCTCCCATCGGTTCCTGACCGGCCTCGGTGCCGCGGCGGCTCTCGCCGGGCTTGCCGCCATGCCCGTTCCGGCGGCCCGGGCCGCCGCTCCGGTTCCGCCGACGTCGAACAGCACGGATCGGCCGCCCTTGCCACCGGAGCTCCGCGCCGCCCTGGCACGCGACTTGGGCCTTGACCCCGCGGGCGTCGAGAAGCGGCTGGCCGACGAGACACGGGCGCAGCGCGCCGCGACCGCCGTCCGCGCCACCGTCGGCGACCGGGCCACGGCCCTCTGGTTCGACGCGTCCGACGGCCGTCTGCACGCCGCCGTCACCACGGACCGGGCCGCGGCGGCGGTGCGGGCCGCGGGGGCCGTGCCGCAGGAAACCCGTGTCAGCCGCGCCGAGTCGGCGGCCACGGCGCGCACCGTCGGCGCGTGGAGCCGAGGTGTGCCCGGCGTACGTTCGTGGGGGCCTGACGCCCGTACCGGCCGGGTCGACATCGTCGTCGACCCCGCCGCGTCGACGGCGGCCACCGCGGCCCTGCGGACCAGACTCTCCACCCTCGGCGCCCTCATACGCATGGTCGAATCCCACGCCGTACCGCGCCAGCAGGGCGGCGAAGTGGTGGGCGGTGAGAAGTGGACGCCGGGCAGCGAGTCGCCCTGCTCGATCGGTTTCCCGGTGCGGCGGACCAGCGGCGGTGGCACGGGATTCCTGACCGCCGGGCACTGCACCAACGACGTCAATCAGCCCGCGTACGGCAAGGACGGCACGCGCGTCGGCACCTCGAACCGGAACGGCTCCGGGTCGGTCAACGCCCGCGAGGGCGACATGGGCATCGTCGACGTCGACCAGCCGGGCTGGTCACCGGCGGCCAAGGTCGCGGGCTGGGGCAAGGGAGACGTCGCCGTGACGGGCTCCGCCGAGGCGGTCGTGGGCACGGCCGTCTGCCACTCGGGGCAGACGACCGGCTACCAGTGCGGTGAGGTGACGAAGGTCGACCAGAGCGTCGACTACGGCAACGTGGTCATCGACGGCCTGTCGTACTCCAGCGCCTGCTCCGCGGGCGGCGACTCGGGCGGCAGCTACGTCACCGCGGCCGGGGGCCGGGCCGTGGGGCTGCACTCGGGCGGCGGCAGCGCGACGTGCAGTGGCGGCAGCGGCGAGAAGTTCACCATCTTCCAGCCGGTCAACGAGGCCCTCGCCAAGTTCGGTGCCCAGCTGGTGACGTCGAATCCGCAGCCCGGCGAGGTGACGGTGGCGGCGGTGTCCGCGCAGAGCGGTGTCACCGGCGCCGAGGTGGAGCTGCGCAACAGCGCGGAGGGCGGTACGGCCCCCTACACCTGGGTCGCCACCGGCCTGCCCGACGGGCTGTCCATCGCGGCCTCCACCGGAACGGTCACGGGCACACCCACGGCGACCGGCACCTTCCAGGTGACGGTGAGCGCGACCGACGCGGCCGGGAAGAAGGGCTCGACCAGCTTCTCCTGGAAGGTGACCGCGCCGGGGACGGGAACCCCGCGACTGGCCGACCCGGGCAGCCAGACCGTCTACGTCGGACGCCCGGTGAGCCTGCCGCTCAAGGCGACCGGCGGCACCGCCCCGTACACCTACACCGCTACGGGCCTGCCGACCGGACTGACCGTGCACCCGACCACGGGCCTGATCACCGGCACGCCGACGAGCTGGGGCTTCCGCAACGCGACGCTGACCGTTACGGACGCGTCGGGCAAGAAGGCCTCGGTCACCGTGACCTTCACGGTGTGGTCCTGACCCGGTAGCGGACACGGGCGCGTCAGGTGCGGCGGCGGACACCCGCGTCGTCGCACGGCACATCGGCCACCGCGTGATGGGCCAGGAAGTCGCGGGTGGCCTGGCGTTCGACTTCGGTGATCGCGGTGGGCCGGACGTCGATCACGCCGCCGAAGGGCCGGTCGACGTCACGGATGATGCACAGCGCCGTGGTGAGCAGCGCCGTGATCACGGTGAGAGTGACCAGCTGTCCGCGGTTGTTCCTGCGGGGCATGCAGATCCCCAGGGCCACCACCGTGATGACGAGGGTGGCCAGCAGGAACCACAGGATGGTGGCGGGGATGCTGGCGGTCGCCTGGGTGAGGCGTTCCTCGCGTTCGTCGGAGCGCTTGTTGTCGGCGGCGACCAGCATGCCGAAGACCGGCTTGCCCTCCAGGTCCGCGAAGGTACGCCGGAAATCCGTGGACCACACGCTGGGGCCCGGGGAACCGTTGCCGTCGGCCATGGCGGGCCACTCCTGCTCGCGGACGGCGCGGGCGTAGCAGACGGCACCGGACTGGACCCGCGCGCGCTGCGCGCCGGGGGCGTACTCGGCGGACTCCACCAGCTGGTCCAGGGCGCGGGCCTCGCCCCGGGCGGCCACTTCCGCCTTGCCGTAGGACCCGTTGGCGGTGACCAGCACGAAGGCAAGCAGCAGGACGGTCAGGGTGAGCAGTGGGCCGACGAGATCCTTGACGGCCATGCCTGTGTCGTCGTCATCGCTGAGCAGCCGCGGCCGGAGGAAACGGTTGGCCGCGAGCCCCGCGAGCAGGGCGAGAACAGCGACCACGATGACGAGCACCACGGGGGGCACCTCCAAAGGAGACGGGCGGGGAGCGTCCGGCGTTCGCGGACGCGCCGCGATCTTTTCCCGGCTCTCGCCGTCGGTCACTGCAGAATCGTTCGCTCGCCTTCGCACGGGGGACAAGCCTTGGGCCAGTGGGCGGCCTGACGGCCCGCCCGCACTCCGCTGATGCCTGCCCGGCGCAGGCGGTGCGTCGCGACCGGGTTGTTGGTTAGGGTGACATGTCGGGAGTGATCCCGACGCCTTGGCCAAGTCGGCTGCCTGGGGGGCCGGTTCGGGCCGGCGACAGCTTTCGGGGCGACTCAGGGGGGCTCGCGTTGGATCGCCTGCTCATGGCGGACGAGAAGTGCGCTGCTGCCGCGCCTCGGCCTGGCGCGGTGGGCGGGTGACCGGGCGGGCGGCGACCGCGGTGCTGCCCGCGGCGCTGCGCGCGTGGTTCGGGCTGATCGCGGCCCTCGCCGCGCTGGGGGCCGGCGCGCTCGGCGTCCTGTACGCCGGTCACAGCGAGCCCGGCACGGCGGACAGGTGGGTCATCGACCCGACGGCGGACAGTGTGAGACAACCGTGGCGGTCCGTCGCCCTGGCCACGGACTTCCTCGGGGAACCCGCCGGATCGGCGATCCTGATCCTGGCCGCCGTGGCGGGCTGTCTGCTGCTTCGGTGGCGCCGCGCAGCCGTGTTCCTCGTTGCCGGGGTCGGCATCACCGTGGTGACGGCGACGCTGCTCAAATCCCTGGTGGGACGCACCATTCACGGCGACGACAACCTGTCCTACCCGAGCGGGCACACCGCGTTCCTCACCGCGCTCGCCGTCGTGGTGGCGCTGCTCGCGGTCGGCAGGACCGGCCTCGGCAGCCTGGCCGGTACTCTCCTCGTGCTCGCCGCCGCGCTGGTCGCGGGCTCCGCCATGGGCTGGGCGCAGGTCGCCCTGGGCGCGCACTATCCGACCGATGTCCTCGGCGGCTGGTGCACCGCGCTGGTATTGGTACCGGCGACCGCGTGGTTCGTCGACCGGACGGCCGACCGGCTCGCGCGGCGGACGGCCGATGCCGGTCGGCGGCAGCCCCGCTGACGCAGCGTCACATCACGCGACGCCACATCAGCGGGTCAGGTCACCGCACGTCACACCAAGCGGCGGAACACCGGCTTCACCGGTCGACCGGCCAGCCAGGGCGTCGGGTCACCGGCGTCCAACGCCTTCCGGTACACCGCACACGCCTGGCCCACCACCTCCACCGTGCGGTCGATGTCGGCGTCGCTCAGCGCGCTGCTCACCACGAACGACGGGGCGAGGACGCCGCCCGCCAGGAGTCGGCGCAGGAACAGGGTGCGGTACGGCTGCGACGGCTGCCCGTTCTCGTCGAGGGTGGCGAAGACCAGGTTGCTGGCCCGGCCCCGCACGGCGATGTGGTCGCCGACGCCCATCCCGGCCGCGGCGTCGCGGACTCCTGCGGCCAGCCGCTCGCCGAGGGCGTGCAGCCGCGCGGTGACGCCCTCCTCGACGTACGTGGTCTGCACGGCCATCGCGGCGGCCAGGGAGTGCGTCTCCGCGCCGTGCGTGGTGGACAGCAGGAAGACGCGCTCGCCGGAGTGGCGAAGGCCGCCCCGCTCCATCAGGTCGCGGCGCCCGGCGAGGGCGGAGACGGCGAACCCGTTGCCCAGCGCCTTGCCGAACGTGGAGAGGTCGGGGACCACGCCGTACAGGCCCTGGGCGCCCGCCTCGGACCAGCGGAAGCCGGTGATCATCTCGTCGAAGACGAGCACGCAGCCGTGCCGGTCGGCCAGTTCACGCAGGCCGGTGAGGTAGCCGGGCGGGGGCTCGGTGTGGGCGGCGGGTTCGAGGATCAGGCAGGCGATCTCGCCCTGGTGGCGGGTCAGTACCTTCTCCGTGGCGGCCAGGTCTCCGTACGGGAACGCCACGGTGAGATCGGTGGTCGCCGTCGGGATGCCCGCGGACATCGGCGTGGTGCCGATGAACCAGTCGTCGACGGAGAAGAACGGGTGGTCGCCGCAGATGGCCACCCGCGGGCGGCCGGTCGCCGCGCGGGCGAGGCGCACGGCGGCGGTGGTGGCGTCGGAGCCGTTCTTCGCGAACTTCACCATCTCGGCGGTCGGCACCGTGGCGAGGAAGCGTTCGGCGGCCTCGACTTCCACGATGGACGGCCGGACGAAGTTGCTGCCTCGGTCGATCTCCCGCCGCACCGCCTCGGTCACGCGCGGGTGGGCGTGGCCGAGGCTGACCGAGCGCAGCCCTGAGCCGTATTCGATGTAGCGGTTGCCGTCGACGTCCCACACGTGGGCGCCGCGGCCGTGGCTGATGACCGGCGCCAGGTCCTCGGGGTACTGGTCGTCGCCCTTGGCGTAGGTGTGCGCGCCCCCGGGAATCAGGGCGTGCAGGCGCTCGTTCGCCTGCCGGGACCGGGAAAGGTCGAACTCTTCGGTGTCCACGCCTGCTTCACCTTTCTGCTTGCTTCAGGACCTCGGCGAGGCTCGGCGCCTGCCGGTCCCGCTGGGACATCGACGCGGGCGGCAGCGGCCACGCGATGGCGAGCTCCGGGTCGTCGAAGGCGATCGTCACGTCCTCGGCGGGATCGTGCGGACGGTCGATCCGGTACGAGGTGTCGGCTGTCTCGGTCAGTGCCTGGAAGCCGTGCGCGCACCCCGCCGGGATGTAGAGGGTCATCTGCGTCTCGCCGGACAGCTCGAAGGTCGCCACGTTGCGGTAGGTCGGCGAGTCCTCGCGCAGGTCCACGACGACGTCGAAGATCTTCCCGTACGAGCACCGCACCAGCTTGGCCTCGCCGCCGCCGGAGCGCAGGTGGAGGCCGCGCAGCACGCCCCGGACCGAGCGGGAGACGCTGTCCTGGATGAAGGCGTCCGGGTCGAGGCCCACCGAGCGGATGACGTCGGCGTCGAAGGTGCGGCAGAAGAAGCCGCGTTCGTCGGCGTACGGCGTCGGCTCGAAGAGGTACGCGCCGTCGATCGCCCGGACTTCGGTCGCCTTCATGGAGTCTCCCGCATGGCGTGGGTCTGAGTGGGGGTGAGAGCGTGGGCCCGGGTGGGGGCGGCCGTCGGGAACAGGGCCGCTGTGAGTGCGGCGAACTGGTGCTCCAGGCGCTCGGCGGCGGCCGCGTTGCGCTCGGCGAGGGTCCGCCGCAACTCCGTAGAGTTGTGCTCCAACTCCCGGAACTGTACGAGCAGTCGGTCGGCGTCGACCTCGCGTGCCGGGTGGCAGTACGCGGCGAGGCCCATCTCCGCCATGAGCGCGTCGCTCTTCGCCGCGTAGCTGAGGGCGAGCGTCGGTGTGCCGGTCTTCAGCGCGCAGATCAGGTTGTGGTAGCGGGTCGCCACCACGGTGTCCGCGGCCGCCGTCTCCTTCATCAGGTCGGCGAGCGAGGCCGCGTCGGATGCGGTGACCAGCGGTGAGTCCACCGCGTCGAGGATCGCGTCGACCACCGACGCGTCGCACTCGTCGCCGGTGAGCAGCCGGACCGGCCTGCCGTCCGCGACGAGCGCGCGGATGAACCGGGTCGTCCCTTCGAGGTAGCGCCGGTGGATCTCCTCGGCCCGGTCGCGGTCGTCGTTGCCGCCGTGGAAGTCCATGACGCCGACGCAGACCGGGCCCGGCGGGTCCGAGGGGCCGCTCGCGGGGGGCGTCGGCAGGGCGAACGCCAGGTCCGGGTAGACCTCGTCGCGCGCGGTGTCCACGCCCATCTCCCGCATCGCGTCGCGGGACAGGGTGTCGCGGTAGGAACGGTACGTGGCGAGCCGCGCCGACCAGCGGACCAGGGCCCGGGTCGGCCGGTCGCGGATCGGGGCGGCGCCGACGCCGACCAGCGCGACCCGGGTGCGGAGCAGCCGCCCGGACGCGCAGAGCAGGAACAGCGAGTACGGGAAGCCCCACGGCCGCAGCGGCAGGGTGGCCTCCAGGACGCCCATGCCCGGGACGATCACCACGTCGTGGCGGCGCACCCAGGCGGCGGTGCGGGCGACGTCGACGAGTTTGCCCACGCCCTTCGCCGCGATCGCGCCCGCACGGGACGCGGTCCGGTACTCCCCGCGGTTCCAGTGCAGCCGGGTCGCGGGGATCCGGTACCGGGCCGCGACGGCTTCCGGTCCGCCGCACAGCGCGTCCACGGACGCCTCCGGGTGCTCGGCGCGGAGGTATCCGAGCACGGCTTCGAGTGATCCGTCGTTGCCGAGGTTGCCGGAGCCGAGCAGGCCGAACACCCCGACGCGGGCCGCCGTCACGCCTGCCCCCCTGCACGGCCCCGGCGGCCTTCGCGACCCGCGACGAGGGCGTCGACGGAGACCGTGAGCAGGGCCGGGTCGACCGCGGCACGGTCCTCGACGCGCTCGCCGGTGCCGGGGCGGGCCCGGCTGGTCATCCACGCGGCCAGGTGGCCGTAGCAGGCGCGGCGGTCGGCCGCGGACAGCGGCGCCCGCTGGATCGCCGACGCGAAGCCAAGGACGTACTCGGCGAGCAGCCGGGGCGTCGGGTGCAGTCGGCCCGCCCGGCGCGGGTCCAGGTTGACGCACCGGGAGCGTTTGCTGGGGTTCGCCCGTTCGGCGCGGGTGGGGTGGTCGCGGCGGAAGTAGAGGAGCTCCGGCACCTGGTGGAAGGGGCCGTGCAGGACGATCTCGGCGACGAACGTGCGGTCCGCGTGGTGGTAGCTGTCGTGCGGCTTCACCCGGCGCAGCATGTCGGCGCGCATGACGCCGTAGAAGTCGTCGCCGCCGGGCTCGAACAGGAAGCTGCGGAAGCGCTCCGGCGCGCGGGGCAGGTCGGTGGCGATCCCGTACTCGTAGGGGACCTTCACCTGTCCTTCGCCGTCGATGACCGCTTGGCCGGAGTGTGCGAGGACGACGTCAGGGCGCTCGTCGAGCGCCTCGACGCAGCGGCGCAGCAGGTCCCGGGCGTACAGGTCGTCGTGCGATGCCCACTTGAACAGCTCGCCGCGGCACTGGGTGAACACGTAGTTGTGGTTCGGCGCTGCGCCGATGTTGCGGAGCAGCCGGATGTAGCGGATGCGCGAGTCCCGCGCGGCGTACGTGCGGCAGAGGTCCTGGGTCCCGTCGGTCGAGGCGTTGTCGGTGATGACCAGCTCGAAGTCCTCGTAGGTCTGGCCGAGCAGCGCGTCGAGCGACTCGGCGAGGTACTCCTCGCCGTTGTACACGGGCAAGCCGATGCTCAACCGGGGGTGGGCGGTCATTGCGTCCTCACTTCAGGGATCGTGTTCTGGTGGTGCTCACGCAGGGCGGTCCGCAGTTGCAGCCACCACACGGCCGAGCTGCAGACGGTGGCGGAGGCGACGCCCCAGGCCGAGCCGACCGTGTTGCCCACGGTCGCCCCGCCGAGCCCGCCCGCGACGTAGCAGGCGGAGGCGAACAGCTGGCTGCGCAGGCTGCGCCGGGCCGCGGCGAGCGCGCGCAGGCCGGCCGCCGCGCCGGTGCCGAGGCCCGCGCCCGCGACGCCGAGGGTGACCGGCACGATGAGCTCCGAGGCGGAGTGCCAGACGTCGCCGAGCGCGAGCTCGCCGAGCCGGTCCGGCATCAGGAGCAGAGCCGCGCCCCAGAGCAGCGCGGCGACGGCCTGCACGCCGCCGAGCAGGAGGCAGAAGACGCCGAGGCGGTGCGGGGCCTGCCGCAGCACGCGGGCCGCCTCCGCGACGGTGACCAGCGAGAGCCCCATGAGGACGGCCATGAACGGGCCGAGCAGGAGCTCGGCGCCCCGGACCACGCCCACCGCGCTGACGCCGACGATCGCGCCGAGCCCGTAGGCCCGCAGTTGGCTCGCGCCGCTGACGCCGACGTTCTCGACCAGGTAGCGGTAGCTGAGGTCGCGGTGCTCGCGCAGCCATGCGCGCGCTCCGGTCATCCGGGGCCGGATGCCGGACTGGAAGCAGCCGTACACCCCGGCGACGGCGGCGGACGCGCCCCAGGCGAGCACGAAGGCGGCCACGGTGTCCACGCGGGCCGCCACGACCATGGCGGGGACGAGCGCGACGCCCCACACCAGGTCGTTGACGAACGCCTTGCGCCCGGCGCCCGCGGCGAAGAACGCGTACCGCCAGGCGTCCTGCAGGAGCAGTCCCGGCAGCATGACGCCGAGGCAGACGAACGCGGGCCCCACGCGTCCCCCGACGGCGAGCCCGATCACCAGACATGCCACGCCGACGGCGGCGCCGACGCCGACGGCGGTGCCCGACGAGCGGGCCACCGCCCCGCGCCAGGACGTGTCCGGCACGCCGCTGAAGCGCACCACGAGCGGGTCGGTGGCCAGGCCTCGGGAGACGCTGAGCACCACGCCGTAGGTCACCCACGCCAGGCTGAACACGCCGAAGGCGGTCAGGCCGAGGGAGCGGGCCACGTACATGCCCACCACGAAGTTGGACAAGCTGGAGGCCGCCTGGTCGGCGAGGCCCCAGGACAGTCGGCCGACGATGGCCCGCCTGGCGCTCCGCCGGGCGGGTCCGGCCGGGACCGCCGACGGCGTGGGCTTCTCCCCCTCGGTGGTCATGGGCGTCATGCCTTGATCAGTCCGGCGCCGTGCAGGGCGTCGGCCGCGCCGGCGACGGCGTCGAAGGGCAGCCCGGCGCGCTCGGCGACGTCCAGCAGACTGTGCTCGCCGTCGGAGAGGCTCAGCACCCAGAGCATGGCCATCTGGGCCTCCTTGGTGTCGCTGCGGCCGCCGAGCGCGTCGTACAGCCCGCGGCGGCCCAGCTGCGGTTCGCCGTAGGGGCTGAGGTTGACGTACCGCCGGTTGCGGTCGAGCACGGTGAACGCCTCGCGGCAGACCGCGAGCGTGTCCGCCATCGCCTCCGGGGAGACGAAGTCCGGGTTGTCCGCCGAGGTGTGGTACTCGGGGTAGCCCGCGTACGGGGTCCGGCTGAGCGAGCCCACACCGAGGTCGAACCCGGGCGAGCAGTACTGCCGCTCGTCGTAGCCGTACGGAGTGAACTCGTTGACCTGGTGCGGGCGTTCGGAGCTGCGCAGTACGTGCCGCAGCACCCGGTCGATCTCCGCGTCGCCGCGCCTGCTCTGTTTGTACGTGAGTCGGCCCGAGTCGCCCGCGCAGGCAAGAACGAGCCCGTGCTTGACGTGTTCGATCCGGTCCGCGTTGCGGGCCAGCCAGGTGATCGCCCCGATGGTGCCGGGGGCGAAGATGAACCGGTAGGTGTAGTACGGGGTTTCTCGCGCCAGGGCACGGGCGAGGTAGGTCGCCACCGCGATGCCCGCCAGGTTGTCGTTGGCCAGCGACGGGTGGCAGACGTGGCAGGAGACGATCACCTCGTCGGGGACCTGCCCGGGGACGACGTGCTCGGCGTAGGTGAGGTGGCCGTCCGCGAGGGTGGAGTCGACGCGGACTTCGTAGTCGCCGTCCGGCAGCGCGTCCAAGGTCTCCTGGGCGAGGCAGAACCCCCACTCCGGCTTGTAGTAACTGGTGCGGTACGGCACCCAGCTCGGGTGGTCCGGCAGGGTGTGGAGGTGATCGCGCAGCTCGGCAAGCGGCATGGTCGCCGACACCGGCACGCTGTAGCCGAGCACGTGCAGGCTGGACGCGGCGAAGTCGACGACCCGGCGTCCTGTGCTGTCGGCGACGTACGCGTCGCGGATGTTCCACTCCTGCGGCACCGTCCAGTCGAGCACCTGCGTCCCGGTCGGCACCTCGTGCACCCGCAGCGGAACGTACTCGTCGACGATTCTCAGGGTGGCGCGCACGCCGTCGCCCGTGATGCTCCGGCAGAGCGGGTAGAGCCGCTCCACCAGTTCGTGCATTTCTTCGCCGGACTCGCTCATCGGCGCCACCGCAGGGTGTCGTCGACGGCGCCGGTGTCGGAGGCCGCGCGCAGCACGGCGAGGCGGGTGAAGCGCCGCTCGAAGTCCTCCTGCGTCAGGCCGTGCTTCCGGTAGGCCTCGGCGAGTTCGAGGGCGCCCTGCTTCACCGTCCACTCGCAGTCGAAGCCGGGTATCGCGGCGCGGAAGCGGGCGAAGTCCACCCGGTACGACCGCGGATCGGCGCCGTTCTCCCCGGTGATCACCACCCGCGAGCCCGACACCGCCTCGGCGACCTGCTCGGCGATCTCGGCGACCGTGACGTTGTTGACCTCGCTGCCGATGTTGAACGCCTTGTCGTGCACCGCTTCCCGCGGCGCGGTCAGCGCGGCCGTGAAGGCCCGCGCGATGTCGGCGGCGTGCACCAGCGGTCGCCAGGGGGTGCCGTCGGAGAGCACGAGCACCTCGCCGGACAGGAGCGCGTGTCCCACCAGGTTGTTCAGCACGATGTCGGCGCGCAGCCGGGGCGAGTAGCCGAAGGCGGTGGCGTTGCGCATGTACACCGGGCTGAAGTCGCCGTCGGCCAGCGCGTGCAGGTCGTCCTCCACCCGCACCTTGGACTCCGCGTACGGCGTCACAGGGCGCAGCGGGGCGTCCTCGCCCACCAGGTCGCCGCCGCCCGCGGCGCCGTAGACGGAGCAGGTCGACGCGTACAGGAAGCGCCGCACCCCGGCCTCGCGGGCAAGGCGGGCGAGGCGGACCGACGCGTGGTGGTTGATGTCGTAGGTGAGCTCCGGCGCGAGGGACCCCAGCGGGTCGTTGGACAGCGCGGCCAGGTGGATCACGGCGTCCACCCCGGCGACGTGTTCGGCGGTGACGTCGCGCAGGTCCACCCGGTGTCCGGACGGGTCGGCGGGCGTCGGGCCGAGGACGCAGTCGGCGAACAGGCCCGCGTCGAGACCGACGACCTCGTGCCCGGCGGCGGCGAGGACCGGGGCCATCACGGTGCCCAAGTAGCCCTGGTGTCCGGTCAGTAGTACGCGCAAGGTTCAATCCCCCAGGTCGAGAGTGAGTTTGGTGACGGCGAACGCCTCGGCGTAGCGCGCGTGACATTCGATGCCGCGGATACGGGCGAGGCCCAGGAAGGCCTCGCGGTCGTACCAGGGGCGGTGCCGCTGCGAGGGGTAGTGCTCCTGAAGGAGGCGCACCTTTTCCTCGGCGGTCTCGGGCGACAGCGGCTGGTACGCCGACGGGCGGCCGAGGTCGCCGTCCCACTTGACGATCTCGTAGCCGAGCACGAGATGGTCGCGGAACGCGGTGGGTATCAGCTGCGCCAGGCCGCGGTGGTCCTGGTGCGCGTCGTCGGTGCGCGGGGCCAGGATCAGGTCGGGCTCGCTCTCCCCGCGCAGTTCCTCGACGGCTGCCTTGGCCTCGTCCCAGTGCGTGGGCATCCGGCCGTCCGGCAGCTTGAGGACGGTGACGCGCAGCTCGGCGCCCGGGCAGAAGGCGGCGAGTGCGGCCCGCTCCTCCTGTTCGCGCTCGCTGCCGCCGCCGGAGAGCACCAGCGCGTCGACGCGGATGCCCGGCCGCGCGTGGCACAGCGTGAGGAGCGTGCCGCCGGCGCCGATGGCGATGTCGTCGCAGTGCGCGCCCACCGCGACGACCCTGTCCAGGCGCCCCGACCCGAGCCGGATCACGAGCTCACCCCGGCGCCGTCCCGCTCCCACACGGCCCACGGCCGGTCACCGCGGGCGTAGGCCTCGTCGAGCGCGGCCCGCTCCTTCACGGTGTCGGTCGGCTTCCAGAAGCCGCGGTGCTGGTGCGCCACGAGGCGGTTCTGCTTGGCCAGTTCGGCGCATCCGTCGGCGACCAGGTCGCCGTTCTCGGGTATGTGATCGAAGACTTCCTGGCGCAGGACGAAGTAGCCGCCGTTCTCCCACATCGGCAGCTCGCTGACCGGGGTGATGCCCCCGACCAGGCCGTCGTCGCCCAGCTCCACGCAGTGGAACGAGGACTGCGGCGGCACCACCATCATCGACGCACCGGCGTCGCGCCGGGAGAAAGATTCGATCATCTCGGGCAGCGGCGCGTCGGTGAGCACGTCGGCGTAGTTGGCGAGGAACATCTCGTCGCCGTCCAGGTGGTGCCGCACCCGGCGGAGGCGCTCCCCGATCGGTGACTCGATGCCGGTCTGGGCGAACGTGATCGTCCAGTCGGCTATGTCGGTGGAGAGGAGTTCGGTCTTCCCGCCGCGCAGCACGAAGTCGTTGGACGTCGTCTCCTCGTAGTTGAGGAAGAAGTTCTTGATGTGGTGGGCGCCGTAGCCGAGGCACAGGATGAACTCCTTGTGCCCGAAGTGCGCGTAGTAGCGCATGACGTGCCAGATCAGCGGCCTGGGGCCGACCATCGCCATCGGCTTGGGCACGTCGTCGGCGGCGCCGCTGCGCATCCGCATCCCGTATCCGCCGCAGAACAGGACGACCTTCATGCTGTGACCTCTTTCGCGGCCTCGACAATGCTCAGTTCCGGGATGGGAAAGACAAGGCGGCCGCCCCACTCGTGCACGAAGGACAGCTGCTCGACCAGCTCGGCCCGCAGGTTCCACGGGAGGACGAGGACGTAGTCCGGCTTGTCGGCGGCGATCTGCTCGGGCGGCAGGATCGGGATGCGCGTGCCGGGCGTGAACCTGCCGTGCTTGTAGGGGTTGCGGTCGACGGTGTACGCGAGCAGGTCGGGCCGGATGCCGCAGTGGTTGAGCAGGGTGTTGCCCTTGCCGGGGGCGCCGTAGCCGACGACCGTCTCGCCGCGCTCGACCGCTGTGATGAGGAACGTGAGGAGGTCCCTGCGCACCTTGGCGACCCGGGCGGAGAACTCGGTGTACCCGGAGAGGTCCTGCAGCCCGGCGGCCTTCTCCCGGTCGAGGACTTCGGCCACCTGCCGCGACGGCTCGCCGGCCACCTCGGCGGGCCGGGCCCACAGCCGGATGGAGCCGCCGTGCGTGGGCAGCAACTCGACGTCGACCAGGGCGAGTCCGCCACTGGCGAGCGCCCTGATCGCGGACGCGACCGTGTAGTACTGGAAGTGCTCGTGGTAGATCGTGTCGTACTGGTTCTCCTCGATCAGGGTCAGCAGGTGCTGCACCTCGATGGAGACCCAGCCGTCGTCGGCGACCAGGGCGCGCAGCCCCTGGGTGAAGCCGACGACGTCGGGGATGTGCGCGTACACGTTGTTGGCCACGACCAGGTTCGCCGGGCCGTGCTCGGCGCGGACGGCCGCGCCGGTCTCCGGGCTCAGGAACTCCGTGAGCGTGGGCACGCCCGCGTCGCGCGCCGCGGCGCCGACGTTCACCGACGGCTCGATGCCGAGGCAGCGGATCCCCCGGTCCACCACATGCTTCAGCAGGTACCCGTCGTTGCTCGCGACCTCGACGACGAAGGCGTCCTTCGCGCCGGAATCGAGACCCACCCGCTCGGCGGCGTCGGCGACGAACGTGCGCGCGTGCTCCACCCAGGAGGTCGAGAAGGAGGAGAAGTACGCGTACTCGCTGAACGTCTCCTCCGGCGTGATCAGCGGCGGAATCTGCGCGAGCCAGCAGTCGGTGCAGACCTGCAGGTGCAGCGGGTACGCGGGCTCCGGCTTGTCCAGTTGGTCCGCGGCGAGAAAGCTCTCGCACGGCGGGGTCGCCCCCAGATCGACGACGCTCGCCAGCGTCGCGGAGCCGCAGAGTCGGCATCGTGTCATTTAGTGCCCCCATCCCTGCCCGCGCGGATGCCCCGGCGCGAGCCATTGCTCTTGTTCCCCAGCGGCGGCGGGCTTTCCCCGCCGCCCGACCGACCCGCGATCGCGGTCCGGTACCCCTCCTCCAGGCGTTCGAGGCCCACGGCAGGGCTGAAGCCCTGCTCGTAACGGCGTCGGGCCGCCCGGCCCATCTCCCGGTTGCGGTCGTCCTCGACCGCGATCCGGCGTATGCGGGACGCGAGCGAGGCGGCCTCGCCCGGCCGGTGCAGCAGCCCGGTCACCCCGTCCTCCACGAGTTCGACGAAGGCGCCGTGTCCGGCGGCGACGGCCGGGACCCCGGCCGCCATCGCCTCCACGACCACCAGGCCGAACGCTTCGAGCCACGTCGAGGGGGCCACCACGGCGACCGACCGCGCGATCGCCGCGCGGCACTGCGCCGTGTCGTACAGGCCGACGTACCGCACGTCGTCGCGGCCCGCGGCCCAGGCGGTCACCTCGTGTTCCAGTGGCCCCGTACCGGCGATGACGAGCGGTACGCCCACCCCGCCGGCCGCGGCGATCTCGTCCCACGCGGCCATGAGCAGCCGCACGCCCTTGGCCTCGGCGAGCCGCCCGAGATAGAGCAGGTGCTCGCCGGCTCCTGATCGCCGGTCGTCCGGGTCCGGTACGAAGTTGTGCTTGACCGCGAGGCGTTCGGCCGGCATACCGGCTCCCACCAGGACGTCGCGCTGCGCCGCGGAGATGCAGAAGAACCGCTCCACGCCGGTCCACCACCGCCGCCGGTTGACGACGAGGCTGAGGGCGAGCGGCACCGTCGCTAGGCGCGAGTCGCGGTAGCAGCCGTGCCGGACGGCGGGCAGCGGCGCCGCCGCCCCGACGCACTCGGTGCACGGCTTGCCGTCCCGCTGCAGCGTGCCGGGCGGGCAGACCTGGGTGTAGTTGTGCAGCGTGGCGACGGCGGGCACACCGGCGTCGGCGCACGCGGCGAGCACCGCGGGCGACAGGAGCGGGAAGACGTTGTGGATGTGCACCACGTCCGGCCGTTCGGCACGCAGGCGGGCGGCGAGCTCCGAGCGGACCGACGGGTTCCACGGCACGAGGAGCGGCACCCTGGCCTTGGTCGCCAGGGACATGTCGGCGATGGTGTCGCTGCGCCGCTCGAACAGCTCGACCCGGTGACCGGCCGCGCGCAGCAGCCCCACCTCCTGGTCGACGACCTTGTTCTCCCCGCTCGGCTGCGCCGAGGCGTAACGGTTGTGCACCACGAGAACGTGCATGCTTGGGGTCACCTCCGTTCCTTGGCCCAGCGCGGGACACGTCGCCGCGGGACTGCGGGCGTCGAGAGGGGCGTGGCCGCGGCGGGCGCCGCGAGCAGCGAGGCGGCCAGCGCCAGGTGCAGCAGATACGGCGAGGCGTCGCCGAGGCCGGCCTCGGTGTACGACGCGATCGCGCAGTAGCTGATCAGGAAGATCGCGCAGGCCCGCTGCAGCGAGGGCGGGCGCAGCAGGGCGACGCCAAGGAGCACGAGGATGACCGCGGCGACGATGGCGGTGCCGGTCAGGCCCTGTTCGTTGTAGACGGCCAGCCAGCTGTTGTCTATCGGCAGACCGCCGAACGACTTGTCGCCCAGGCCCATGCCGAACAGCTGCTCCGAGGTCGACCGGGGCGCCGCGAGCAGGGCGTCCCAGACCTTGGCCCGGCCGGTGAGATTGGAGAAGTTCTCCTGGCTCTGGCCGCGCAGGAACCACGCCTGGAGCGCGGAGGCGAACCCCACCGCGGCCACCGTGGCGATCACCACCGTCCAGACGAAGAACCGGCGGGCGGCGGCGCTGGTCAGGATGAGCGAGCCGATCGCCAGCGCGAGGCCGAGGAACAGGCCGAGCGTGGCCGTCCGGGTATGGGTCAGCGCCAGCAGGACGAGGGACGGCACGATGACCAGCGTCGCGCTGCCCCGGTCGATGCGGCGGCCCAGCACGAGCAGCACGGTCAGCCCGATGATCACTGCGGCGTACTGCCCGATCTGCGGCGGGGTGAGCGGCCACAGCGCGCCGACGAGGCGTCCGCCGTAGAGGTCGGGCAGGGCCGCGCCCGGCGCGATGACCAGGCCCGCGGCGACCGATCCGAGCACCGCGAAGTACATCCGGATGTGGTGCCGGACGAACGTGAGGCCGCCGTCCCACCAGCGGCTGAGCAGCCACAGCGTGCCGACGAAGAGGGCGAGACGGGCGCAGCGGAACAGCGCGCCGAATCCGGACTCCAGGTTCGCGCTGGAGATCACGCTGGGCACCAGGAGCAGGGTGAGCAGGAACACGTAGGCGCTGGGCCTGATGCGTAACTGGAGATTGACCGCGAGGGCCAGCGTGAACGCGGCGACCAGCGCGCCCATGGTGGCCATCTGGATGAGGGAGCGGGGCAGCGGGACGATGGTCTTCGCCCCGGCGGAGCCGAGCGTGTTGAGGATCAGGAGACCCCAGACCGTTGCGACGATCTTCGACGTGTGGTCGGCGCGCATCTCAACCACCGTCCCGTACGCGGAAGATGCTGCCCTCGTCCTGCTGGTAGGGCCTGCCCTGCCACTGCCCCGGGTCGAGCACGCGGCTCGGGTCGTGGGCGACGAACTTCCACGGTCCGACGTAGACGTTGTCGTGCCAGCGGTTGTGCTGGTCACGGGTGATCGCCTCGGCCACCTGCTCGCCCTGGTAGGGGGACCAGTCCGGATAGGTGCCGTAGTTGGCGAGCAGCGCCATGCGGTCGCACCTCACCGTGCACTCGACGGCCGACTTGTCGAGGACGAAGCGGTTGTGGTGGATGTCCACCCGCTGGGTCTTCCACCGGCAGTCGGAGTAGAGCGGATCCTTGGAGATCGCGGGCCTGGCGCAGCGGTCGGTGTTTTTCACCAGCAGGGTGCAGTCGCCGGAGGAGGTGTTGGCGGGGCTGTTGCAGAACCGGTCGGCGTTCTCCCACAGGGTGATGCCGGACCAGTTGTTCTCCAGGACGTTCCGGTAGATCTCGATCTTGCTCGTGCGGGCCTTGACGCGTGGTTCACCGCCGGACTCGGACAAGTAGACGGTCGCGTACGGGAAGTTGTCGTCGCGGTCGGCGTACCTGCGGCCCTCGACCCAGTTGTTCCGCCGGATCGTGTTCTTCCGGATGACCGCGTTGTAGCTGGTCTCGTAGATCAGCGCGGCGCCGTCGTTGGCCTCGATGACGTTGCTCTCGATGCGGAAGTCGTTGTTGTTGGTGTCCGCCCACAGTCCGGTCCCGCGGTTGTCGTGCACCCAGTTGCCGCGGATGTCGGCGCCGTCGACAGCCCAGAACTTGATGCCTCCGGTGCAGCCGCAGCCCTTGCGCCTGCGCTCCCAGTCGCCGGTGTTGTTGCCGACGATCTCGTTGCCCTCGACCACCAGACCGCTGATCCGGCCCTTGGCCTTGTACGCGTTCATGCCGTACTGGCCGTTGTCGCGCAGACAGCTGGCGCGGACCCGCTGGCGGGCGCCGGCCATCAGCCCGGCACCGGAGTTGCGCCGGATCGTCGCGTACTCGATCACCCACCCGTCGGCCGAGTCGTGGTTGACCACGCCCTCGTCCGGCGGCGCCACGAATCGTTGCACGGTCAGATGGCTGACGGTGACGTCGTGGGCGGAACCGCCGAACGCGTACTGGTTGGTCTTGCCGCCGTCGAGCACCGCGCCCGGCGCGCCGAGGTAGCGGTTCCCCTTCTTGGGGATGACCTGGGCGTAGCGGTCCGGGTCGAGCCGGTGCTTGCCGGGCCGCAGCCAGAACGTGGTGTTCGCCGGGCTCTTCTTGGTCTTCGCGACCAGGTCGCCGACCACCCCGGGGTCGACCGTCACCGCGCCCGGCGGCGCCTTCGCGGGACCGGCCGCGGGCTTGGCGCACACGCGGGCCACGGACCGGGCCGCGGACGTGGAGGGCCGGCTGGTCGGCTCCGCCGCCGGGGCGCCCGGCGTGCTCTCGCAGCCGGTCGCGAGGAGGGCGAGGGCCGCTGCGGGCCCTGCCCATATCCGCCATCTGATCGCCACGCGCGCCCCCTAGCCGCGGAACCCGAGCACGGTGGTGAACCCCCGCACGCCGTCGGCGAAGCCGCTGCCGACCAGCGTGGTGGTGGGTTCCTTGCGCCCGAAGCCCGCGGAGTACCAGCCGAGCGGCGGGCCACTCTCGCCGCGATGTGCCTGCCAGGACAGCTCCCCCGGCAGGTCGAGCACCGCGGAGCGGTCCTCGCCGTCCCTGGTCCAGGTGAGCACGGCCCGGTTCTCCACCAGGTCCGCCGTGATGTCCGGGCCGAGGTGGAACGCCAGGCGCACGGTCCTGCCGGGCCCGCGCACCTCGTCGATCACCTTCAGCTCCTGGCTCTCGGCCGTCAGCTCCACCCGGCGGCGGTGCACGGAGTCCTCGTAGCCGTCGTGTTCGGCGCACCAGCGCTTCGGTTCCGCGACCAGGACGCGGCTGTGGGCGTGCCGGGTCCAGAGGAACGGGCCGCCGGACACGGACTGGTCGGCGCCGTCCATTTGCAGGGTGTTGTGGCCGAGGGTCGACCGGAAGTACTGCCGCCACTCGGGCTGCCCGTGGTAGCAGTACGTGCCCGGGTCGGCGAGCACGTCGACCCCGTCGTGCCGGACCTCCACGGACAGGGCGTCCGCGTGGGCGTGCGCGGCGATGGACAGGAAGCCGTGCGGCCCGCCGTCGCAGCGGCACCAGATCTCTTCCGGTCCGCGCAGGATGGTCATGCCCGCGTCGGCGAAGTGGTCCGGCCGGGTCTCCGGACGGGCCACGGCCGGGCCTGCCCCGTCCTTCGCGTACGGCCGGAGGAGCGCGGCGAGGAGCGGGGTGCGCACATCGGTGGCGGTCACCTTCGGCCACCAGGCGAGCCTGCCGAACACGGCGTCCCCGGTGGCCAGGAGCGAGCCCCAGCGGTCGGTGCCCGCGCCGTCCAGGATCAGACCGTGTCCGTCGTCCGCGTCCCCCTGGCGCGGCGGCCGCAGCCGGTTGTCGACGACGGCCGCGAGCGCGTCGGTCATCCGCAGCAGTACGAGACGGGTCGCGCCGGGGACCGGCACGCCCGCGGCGTCCGCCTCGGCCACGGCGGCCAGGCCGAGTTCGAGGACGAGGCCGTGGTACTCGGATGCCAGCTCGCGGTTGAGGCCGGACAGGAAGGTGTTGCCGCGCAGGTGCCGCTCGAGGGAGCACAGCGCGTCGTCCCGCCAGCGCGCCGATTCGGGATACCAGTCGAACGCGCAGGCCGCGGCGGCCTGCCCGGCCGCCTCGGCGATGATGTGGTTGTTCGCCGAGGAGCCCCGGCTGGGGAAGGCGGCCAGCCAGCGCTGGTGGTGCCAGATCTGGTTCACCGCCACCGGGTTGTCCTCGAAGAGGCCCGCCGCGCCCGGCCAGCCGTCGAGCAGCCGGCGGATCCACACCCAGGAGAGCAGCCGGATCCCCAGCTCGATGCCGCTGACCCAGTGCACGCCGCGCAGCGGCGCGTTGGCCGTCCACCACAGCCGCAGGTGTTCGGCCACGCGCTCGGCGTACCGCTCGTTGCCGGTGACCGCGTAGGCGGCGGCGAGCACGGTGAGGTACTGGTGCCGGGACAGCTCCCAGATCTGCTTGATGTCCCCGACCGCGTCCTCGTCGCGGTAGGGCATGTCGAAGGCGTAGCCCCACGGTGCCCGGCGCCCGGTCTTCGGGTCGTACCACCAGTCCGGGTCGACCAGGTCGTCGCGGTCCACGCCGAAGAACTCGGCGTGCCCGGCCATCAGCCGGTCCGCCTCGGCGATGAGCCGCTTCGCGGCGTCCTGCGGCACCGCGGCGAGCGCCCCGTCGGGCAGTGCCGCGGTGAAGCGGGCGCCGGTCACCTCGGGGCACCGCGGCCGTGCCGACTTCCACCGACGCCTGCGCACCGCGTCGCCCACCCGGCCGCCGACCTCCCGCGGCCCCATCCGGGAGAGGCGTCGCAGGTACCAGCCCGCACTCAGGGTCATCGCGTTCTCGCCAACGTCACCGGCGCGCCGCCGGCCAGGCCGGTCCGCACGGCGAGGGTGGCCGCCGTGGTGGCGACGAGGGACTCAAGCGGCACCGGCATCGGCCCGCCGGTCCGCACGGCCCTGACGAACGCGGCCAGCTCGGCGTTCTGGCCCTTGTCCCGGGCCTTGGGCAGCCGCGAACTCACCCACCGCTTCTGGCCGTAGACCGAGGCACGGACGAAGTCGTCGAGCCGCAGCGCCCTGCCGTCCGCGACCATGTCCAGCGTCTCCTTGGGGAAGCCGGCGGGGCCCGTGGTGACGTAGCTGATGGTGGCGGTGGAGCCGTCCGGGTAGCGCAGCACGACCTGCAGGTCGTCGTTGCCGGACGTGGCTGTCGAGTACACCGATACCGGGTCGGCGCCGAGCAGCCAGCTCGCCGTGTCGATGAAGTGGCCGCCCTCACCGGCGAACCGCGAGCCCTCGGTGCCTTGCTGCAGGTACCAGCTGCCGTGCCCGAGCTGCCCCGCGTTGACCAGGTAGCGGAGGTTCGCCGGTCCTGTCCGGGCGCCGAACCGCTTCCTGGCCTCCTGCAGCAGCGGCGCGAACCGGCGGTTGAAGCCGACCTGCAGCCGGTCGTTGCCGGACTCCTCCACCGCCGCGAGCACACCGGCCAGCTCGTCCTCGGAGAGGGCGAGCGGCTTCTCCACGAAGACGGTCTTGCCGGCGAGGAGGGCTCTGCGGGTCAGCTCGGCGTGCGAGCTGTGCCGCGTGACCACGAACACCGCGTCGATGGATTTGTCGCCGAGCACGGCGTCGAGGTCGGTGGTCGCCCCGGTGAAGCCAAACTTCCGCTGTGCGTTGGCCGCGGAGAGCGCCGTGGTGGTGACGACGGTCGACAACTCGACGCCGTCGCGCCGGGCCAGGTGCGGCAGCAGCATCGACGTCGCGTAGTTGCCCGCGCCGACGAACGCGAGGCGCACCGGTGTCCCGGCGGTCCGGGCCGGGGCGGCGCCTGCGCCGCCGGTTCGCCTGACCGCGGGAACGGCCACTTCCGGGGCCACCGCTTCCGCCGGGCCTTCGGCGGGTGCCGGGTAGCGGAACAGCACGGCCACGGCCTTCAGGTCGCCGTCCTTCAGCCGCTGGTACGTCTCTACCGCGTCGTCGAAGTCGGCTATGTGGGAGATCAGGGGCTCCACGTCGACGCGGCGGCGGGCGACGAGGTCGAGGAAGCACGCGAGGTTGCGGCGCTCGGTCCAGCGCACGTAGCCGATCGGGTAGTCGCGCCCCTCCAGCTCGTACGCCGGGTCGTAGCGCCCGGGGCCGTACGAGCGGGAGAACCGGACGTCGAGCTCCTTCTCGTAGTACGCGTTCCACGGCAGGTCGAGGCGGCACTTGCCGATGTCGACGACCCGGCCGCGGTCGCGGCTCAACTTGGCGGCCAGCTCGACGGGTTGGTTGCTGCCGCCGCCCGCGGCCAGATACACCTGGTCCACGCCGTGGCCGCCGGTGAGCTCGGCGACCGCGCTCTGGACGGCCGCGGACTCCGGGTCGCCGCAGGCCGCGGCGCCCGAGCGCTCGGCGAGCTCGCAGCGCACCGGGTCGGGGTCGACCCCGACGACGCGGACTCCCGAGGCGGTCAGGAGCTGCACCACCAGCTGCCCGATGAGGCCGAGGCCGATGACCAGGGCGACCTCGCCGAGCTGCGGTTCGCCCTGGCGAACGCCCTGCATGGCGATGGAGCCGACGGTGCCGAAGGCCGCGTGCCGCGGCGCGAGGCCCTCCGGTACCGGGGTGTAGAGGTTCTTCGGCACCCAGTTCAGCTCGGCGTGCAACGCGTGCTCGTTGCCGGCGCAGGCCACCAGGTCGCCGACCTTCACGTCGTCGATCCCGGCGCCGACCTGCTCGACCACCCCGCACAGCGAGTAGCCGAGCGGCGTGTACGAGTCCAGCTTGCCCATCACCTTGCGGTAGGTGGCGGGCACTCCGTTGGTGGCCACGCTCTGCATGACCTTGGCCACCTGGTCGGGGCGGGAGCGGGCCTTGCCCACCATCGACATGCCGGCCTCGGACACCTTCATGAGCTCGGTCCCGGTGGAGATCAGCGAGTAGGCGCTCCGCACCAGCACACCGTCCGGCTTGCATCCCGGCACGGGCACGTCGAGCAGCGCCAGTTCGCCACTCTTGTAGTTCTGAACGACCTGTTTCACCCGAGCTCCTCTTGTTTCAACTTGCAATGCCGTCAAGCCGCTTGGCTCTGGCCGGAGCCAGAGGTCGCGTCGCGATACCAGTACTCCAGGGTCAGCACGTGCCACAGGTGCTTGGAGAAGTCCCGCTGCCCCGAGGCGTCCTCGGCGACCATCCGGGCGAGCGCGTCGCGGCGCAGCAACCCGGAACGGACGAGCTCGCCGTCGTTCACCACCTCGCGCACCAGCGGCGCGAGGTCCCGGCTCATCCAGGCCCGCAGCGGGGCGCTGAACAGGCCCTTGGGCCGGTACACGATCTCCTTGGGCAGGATCGAGGTGGCCGCCTCCTTGAGGACGGCCTTGCCCTGCCGCCCGACGATCTTGCGGTCACCGGGCACGGCGAACGCCGCCCTGACCACCTCGACGTCCACGTACGGCACCCGCACCTCGGTCGACGCGGCCATGCTGGAGCGGTCCGTGTACGCGAGGTTCAGGCCCGGCAGGAACATGCGGGCGTCGCCCAGGCACATGCGGTTGACGAAGTCGTCGAGTTCGTTGTCCTCGTAGACGTCCGCGTGCTCGGTCAGCACGTCGTCGACCGTTCCGGCCAGCTCCGGATCGACGAGGGCGAGCAGTTCGTCCTGGTCGTACATGGTGTAGCTGCGCCGGAACGCGGTCTCCTCCGGCAGATCGGCGAAGGAGAGGAACCGCTTGGCGAAGCGCACCGACCGGTACCCCCGGCGGGCCGTGGCGACCGGCAGCCGGTCCACGGCCGCGGACACCCCGCGCCGCAGGGGCCGCGGGACGCGCTGGTAGCGCACCGCGAGCAGGTTGGCCAGGTGCTTGCGGTAGCCGGCGAACAGCTCGTCGGCGCCCATCCCCGAGAGCATCACCTTGACCCCGGCTTCCCGGGCGGCCGAGCAGATCAGATAGGTGTTGATGGCGGCGGGGTCGCCGATCGGCTCGTCCAGGTGGCGCGTCATCTGCGGCAGCAGGTCGAGCACGTTCGGGGCGATCTCGATCTCATGCAGGTCGACGCCGAACTGCTCGGCCACCTGCCGGGCGTAGCGCAGGTCGTCCGGCATCGCCTCGAACTTGGCGTCCTCGGCGCGGAACCCGATCGTATACGCGGAGATCCCGGGCCGGTCGCGGGCCGCGAGGGCGGTCAGATAGCTGGAGTCGAGACCGCCGGAGAGGAAGGTCGCCACGGGCACGTCGGAGAGCAGGTGCCGCCGGTTGGACTCCTCGACGATGGCGGCGAGGTCCGGCAGTTCGCCGCTGCGGGCCCGCTCCCTGCCCTCGGCGGCGACGTCCTTCAGGTTCCAGTACCGGCCTTGGTCCACCCGGCCGTCGGGCCGGACCCGCAGCCAGCTCCCCGGCGGCAGCTTCTCCGCCTCGCGGAACGCGCAGCGCGAGTCCGGCACCCAGTAGTACAGCAGCGAGGCCACCAGCGCCGCGTGGTCGACCTCAAGGGTTCCGCCGGTCACGGCGGCGAGCGCCTTGAGCTCGGAGGCGAACACCAGGCCCCCGCCGCGCCGCATCAGGAACAGCGGCTTGATGCCCAACTGGTCGCGGGCGAGGACCAGTTCACCGGTGCGCTCATCGAAGATCCCGAACGCGAACATGCCGCGAAGGCGGGGCAGGCAGTCGGTGCCCCAGCGCCGCCAGGCCTCCAGGAGCACCTCGGTGTCGGAGGTGCCGCGGAAACGCACCCCGGAAGCGGCCAGTTCGGCGCGGAGCTCGGGGGCGTTGTACAGCTCGCCGTTGTACGTCAGGGCGAGGCCGTCCGAGACCATCGGCTGGGCGCCCGTCTCGGACAGGTCGATGATGGCGAGCCTGCGGTGCCCGAGCTGCACTTCGCCGTCACCGGCGAGGTGGCTGTACCGGCCCGCTCCGTCCGGGCCGCGGTGGGCGAGGGTATCGGTGAGCCGGTCGGTCACGGCCTTCCCGTCCGGCCATCGGTACGTGCCTGCGATGCCACACATGTCTTTCCGTGCCTCTCATTCGCTGTTCGGAACGCGTGCGGCCCACATCGGCAGCCTTTCCGTCCACATCTGGCTGATCCCGTTCCGCCGGTCGAGGCGCTCGCTGTGGCCGCGCAGCGCGATGTGCAGCCCGTCCCACAGCGTGCCGTCGGTCCTGTCCCGCGGATCGGGGTCGATCAGCACCACGCCGATCACCGGAATGCGCTGGTCGGCGAGTTGCCGCGCCACGGTGTGCAGCCAGGAGGCGCTGCCGTGCCCGGCCCGCACGACGAGCACGGTCTGGCCGCCGAGGTACTGGAGGTCGGTCCACGCCGTGCCGGGCGCGACCGAGCCGACGCCGAGCCTGCGCGCCTGCTGCGCCTCGGCCTCGGCACGCTCGCCGCTGAGCACGACCGGGTCGTCGGGCTTGCGGCGGAGGTTGGCGAGCTGCGGTCCCGGCAGGCCGTCGATGATGACCACCGGCGGCCCCTCCGTCGCCAGCTCCCTCGCCACGTCCAGGGCGAGCACGCTCGTGCTGCGCGCGCAGCCGAGTTCCAGGAACGAGACCGGTTCCGCGGAGCCTCGCACGGTACGCGTGAGCGTCGTGGTGAGCCGTTCGTGCGCCGTACGGCTCCGTCGGCGCTGCCAGAGCGCGGCCGGCCTGCGGGGTGTGCGGCGCAGCTCGGCGATGACCGAGGCGCCCAGGTGCGCCGCGATCTCCCGGCGCAGCACGGGGCGGTCCGCCACCACGGCGCCGACCGCGGCCGCCGCGAGGCCGAGGAAGAGTCCGAGAAGGCACCCGATGCCTGCGTTGGTGACGGCGGCCTTGGGCAGGGAGTGCTGCACCGCGCGGGGGGCGTCCACGATCTGCGTGCCAGAGACGATCTTCGGTGTGCCGGTGCGCGCCTCGGCGGCACGCTGGTCGAAGTCGGCTATGCGCGCGTTGAGTTCGGCCCGGCGGGCGAAGAGCGACTCGATGCTCGCCGACCCCTTGGGGTCGCCGTCCGGCGAACGGTCGCCGATCGACTTGTTGACCGCGGTGAGTTCGTCCCGCATCCGGTCGCGCTGCTCGATCAGGGCCTTGGACTCGGCTTTCGCGGTCTCCCGCATCCGCCGCACATGGTCCGCGACGAACGCGTCGGCCAGCGCCTCGGCCCGCGCCACCGCTTGCGCGTCGGTGTCGGCCGTCACGTCGATCTGCAGCAGGTTGTTGGTGAGGCCGGTGCCCCGGTAGTCCCGCATGAAGTCCTCGGGTTTGTCCGGGGACTTGAGGGCTCGCAGTGCCGCACCGGCGATCCGGGTGGTCCCGAGCAGCTCGACGTCGGTACGGATCAGCGTGCCGGTGTCGTTCGCCTGGTCCTCCTGGTGCGTGACGAGGACCTTGGTCGCCGCGCTCGGCGGCGGCGGCATGAGCACCGCGAACGCCGCACCGGCGAGGAGACCGAGCAGCGCCAGCGTCGACCAGATGCGGCGGCGCCTGCGCACCGCCACCACCAGCGCCTGGAGGTCGAAGAGCGGAGAGCCGCCCGACGACGGCTCCGAGGTCTTGTCCGTCGTCACCCCGCACCTCCCCCGGCGTTGTCGCCCACCGCGACCGCGGACACGGCGCGCCGCGGAGGACGGCCCGAGGCACGCTCCTTGCGGGCCCGGACCGGCCCCGCAAGGACGATGCCGACGATCTCGTGCCCGGCGTCCGCACACGCCCCGGCGATGCCGGTGAGCTCCCCCGCGGTCCAGCTGCCCGCGCTGAGCACGACCAGGGCGCCGGACTCGGTGTCGCGGTCGGGCACCATGGGCCGGTCCACCGGGACTTCCACCGCGCGCAGCGTGGGGTAGCCCCTGCTCGAAGAGGCGGCGGAGCCATCGGATCCGGCCTCGGCGACGAGCTGCTCGGCGGCCCGGTGGGCGGTCCCGTCGCCGTCCGGCACGACGACGAGGAGCCGCCGGGGACCGGCCAGTTGATTCCGCAGGCGGGCGCACACCCGCCGGTAGCGGGTCCGTCTGCTGGCCTCGTCGCCGGAGGCCTGCGGGGTCGGCAGGTCCCACCGCGTATCGGTGCCGAGGAGCCGGCGCAGCAAGGCCTTCGGGCCGTGCCCTGCCGGCCGGTGCGCCGACCGGTCACCCGGTACGTCGACGGTGCCGAGGAGCGTCGAGCCGAGGGCCGCGGCGATCTCCGCCTCGGTACGCAGCCGGCGGTTCATGCGTGCGGAGGCGAGATGGCCGATGACCCCGCACAGGAAGGCAAGGAGCGCCCCGCCGACGATCAGTTGCATCCGCGTCGGCGGCGCCTCGCCGGTCGGCCGGGCCGCGGGCCCCATCACGACCATGTTGGCCTTGTTCGCCGCGGGGTCGGCTTCGTCCAGCTTCTTCATAGCCTCCGCCAGTGCGGTCCGCAGCTTCTCCAGCTCGGTGCGGGCCTGCACGCTCTCCACGGTCTGTCCCGGATCGGCCGCGTTGGCCAGGTCGGTGATGCGGCGATTGGTCTGCATGACCTTCTGCCTCAGTGCCTCGGGCCCCGATTCCGCTTCGGGGTCGGAGGTGTCGCCCGCGATCCGCCCCGCGAAGGTGACGAACTGGCCGGCCACCTCGTCGGCGAGCCGCTGCGCCCGCGCCGGGGTCTCGGCCGTACCCGAGATCTTGATGATGTTCCCGTCGGCGGCCTTGGCGCTCACCTGGTCCCGCAGGTCGGTGGCGCCGACACCGGCCCAGTGGAGGGTGCCTGCGGCGCGGTCGACCACCTCGGAGCTGGTCGCGATCTCCGCCTGGGTCAGCAGCTCGCGCTCCTCCCACTGGCCGGGCAGCAGTACGGACGCCGACGTCGTGTAACTCGGCGGGAACAGCAGAGAGGCGCCGTAGCCCACGAGTGCGCCAAGGACGGCGACGGCGGCGAGAAGCCGCCAGCGCCGACGGAGAATCCGCCCGATGGTGACCAGGCGTATCGTGTCGTCGCTCAACGGCGCGGCCTCCTCCCTGACCGAGCAGGGCCGCCCGACGCCACCGGAGTGCGGCCACCGCAGGCGGCGGCGTAGGCGGCGAGCAGCGAGCGCTGGGAGTTCTGCCAGGAAAGCTGCCCGGTGATCCGCTCCTGGCCGGTCTTGCCCATCCTGGCCCGCTGCTCCGGATCGTCAAGGAGCTGCGCGATGAGGCGGGCGAATTCGGCCTCGTCGTTGGCGGGGGCGTAGAGCGCGGCGTCACCGGCGGAGACGCGCGCCTCCCGGAGGTCGAAGGAGACGATCGGCCGGCCCATCGCCATGTATTCGAGGACCTTGTTCATGGTCGACACGTCGTTGAGCGGGTTGTGCGGGTCGGGCGAGAGGCACACGTCCGCGGTGGACAGGTAGCGCACCAGGTCGGCGTCGGGTATTCGGCCGGTGAACCGCACCTGCTCGGAGAGCCCGAGCTCCCGGGACAGCTCCACCATCGCGTCGAAGGCGTCGCCGGAGCCGACGAACACGGCGTGCCAGTCGGTCCTTTTGACCTCGTCGCGCAGCTTGGCCAGGGCCCGCAGGGCGTAGTCGACGCCGTCCTGCGGGCCCATGACCCCGAGGTAGCAGAGCAGATGGGGCTTGCCGTTCTTCAACTCCGGTTCCGGCTCCACGGGTTGGAACCGGTCGACCTGGGGCGCGCTGCGCACCACGAAGACGTCCTCAGGGCGCTTGCCGCCGCGGCGCACCGCGACGTCCCGGTAGCTCTCGTTCGTGGCGAGCACGATGTCGGCGGCCCGGTAGGTCATCCGTTCCAGCGCGCACACGCCGCGGTAGAGCAGGTCCTGGCCGCGGTCGAACCGGGACAGGTACAGCTCGGGCACCAGGTCGTGCTGGTCGAAGACGAACCGCGCGCCGCGCCGCGTCAGCCACCGCGCCGGCAGGAACAGCAGGTCCGGCGGGTTGCAGGCGTGGACCACGTGGACCGGCCCCACCTTGCGGGCGAGGCGGGCCGTGTGCCACAGCGCCGATCCGTACTCCCGCAGATAGCCGGCCGGTCCGCCGGTGGCCGCGCGCAGCGGGTAGCGGTGGATCCGCACCCCGTCGATCTCCGCCTCCGGCTCCGTGTCCCGCTTGACCCCCTGCGGGCAGATGACGTGCACTTGCCAGCCCGCGTCGCGCAGTGTCGTGCATTCCTGCCACACTCGCCGGTCGAACGGCACCGACAGGTTCTCCACCAGGATCAGCGCGCGCCGTCCCTGACGGTCATTACTGGTCGTGTCACCAAGCAAGGCCTATGTACCCCGGTTCAGTTCGGCGCGTCGCGGCGTCGGGAAGGTGGATGAGGTCGACGATCACCGGGCCGTCGCCGTGGGGCAGCTCCGAGAGCACGGCCGGGTCCTTGGTTCCGACCAGGCACACCTCGGCGTGTTCGAGCACCTCGTCGACGGAGTCGGCGAGCAGCTGGGCGAGGTGCGGAAGGCGGGTCTCGATGTACTCCCGGTTCGCGCCGATCAGCCTTGAGAGGCTCACGTTGGCGTCGTAGATCCGCAGGTCGTACCCCTTGCCGAAGAGCCGCTCGGCCAGCTCGACGAGCGGGCTCTCGCGGAGGTCGTCGGTGCCGGGCTTGAAGGAGAGCCCGAACAGCCCGACCCGGCGCTTGCCGGTGCGCTCGACCAGCTCCACCGCGCGCTGCAGGTGGTCTTCGTTGGACGGCAGTACGTGGGACAGGATGGGCACCGAGACGTCGGCCCGCTGCGCCGCGTACACCAGGCTGCGCAGGTCCTTGGGCAGGCAGGAGCCGCCGAAGGCGAAGCCGGGCCGCAGATAGGCGGGGCTGATGTTCAGCTTGCGGTCGGCGAGGAACACGTCCACGACCTGGTGCGAGTCCACGCCGAGTGCCTGGCACACCGCGCCCAGCTCGTTCGCGAAGCCGATCTTGAGGCCGTGGAACGCGTTGTCCGCGTACTTGATCGCCTCGGCCGTCGGGACCGGCACCCGGAACGTTTCGCCCGGCAGGCCGTCGTACAGGGCCGCGACCGTGTCGCCGCTGGCCGTGTCGAGTTCACCGATGACCGTCTTGGGCGGGTCGAAGAAGTCCCGCACGCTCGTGCCCTCGCGCAGGAACTCCGGGTTGACCGCGACCCCGAAGTCCACCCCGGCCGTGCCGCCGACGGCCTTCTCCAGGATCGGCACGAGCAGGTTCAGGCAGGTGCCCGGCAGCATGGTGCTGCGGAACACGACGGTGTGCCGTCCGTCCCGCTCGGCGAGGGCGGCGCCGATCTGCTCGGCGACCCGCTCCAAGTACGTGGTGCTCAGGCTGCCGTTGGGCGCCGACGGCGTGCCCACGCAGACGAGGGACACCTCGCTGCCCATGATCGCCTCGCGGACGTCGCCGGTGGCGCGCAGCGCTCCGGAGGCCACGACCTCGGCGGTGAGCTCACCGATCCGCTCCTCGACCACCGGGGCCTTGCCGTCATTGACCAGGTCGACCTTCACCGGGTTCACGTCGACCCCGATGACCTCGTGGCCCAGGCTCGCCAGGCACGCGGCCGACACGCAGCCCACATAGCCAAGCCCTAAGACGCTTATTCTCATGAACCGCTCCTCCCCCCGGGCAGGCCCTTGCGGCCTGCCGTCCGTGCGCCGTTCGAACGGCGCCCCCCGTACATCGGCCCCCCGTACATCAGTAGGCCCCCTGCCCCTGGAGCACCGCACGCAGCGTCTTCCACAAGATCACCGTGTCCAGGGCGAGCGACCAGTCCTCCACATACCGCAGGTCGAGGCGGACCGCCTCCTCCCACGGCAGATCGCTGCGCCCGCTGATCTGCCAGAGGCCGGTGAGGCCGGGCTTGACCAGGAGACGCCGCCGGATGTCCGGGCCGTACGCCGCCGACTCCTCCGGCAGCGGAGGCCGCGGGCCGACGAGCGACATCGATCCGGTGAGTACGTTGAAGAGCTGCGGGAGCTCGTCGATCGAGTACCGGCGCAGCACCGCGCCCACCCGGGTCACCCGCGGGTCGCTGCGGACCTTGAACAGCAGCCCCGCGCCCTCATTGAGCTCGGCGAGCTCGGCACGTGCCTTGTGGGCGCCGGTGACCATGGTGCGGAACTTGAAGATCGTGAACTCGCGGCCGTCCTTGCCGACTCTGCGCTGTCTGTAGAGCGCACCGCCCCGGCTGTCCACCAGGACGAGGAGCCCGACGAGCACCATCAGCGGCGCGAACAGCATCAGCAGGATCGCCGCGCCCAGCCGGTCGACCACTCCTTTGACGGCACGGCGGCCGCCGGTGAAGGTCGGCATGCTGACCCGGAGCAGCGGGATGCCGAGCACCGCGTCGACGTGCAGCCGCGGTCCCGCCACCTCCATGAGGACGGGGGCCACGACCATCTCGGCGTCGCTGCCTTCGAGGTTCCAGGCAAGGCGCTGCAGCCGCTCCGGTGACCAGTGCGGGTCCGGGGTGACCGCGATGACGCGGTAGTCGTCGCGGCTGACGTGGCCCGCGACGTCCGCGAGGCGTCCGACGACCGGCACGCCGTCCAAGTGGTCGCCGTCGGGCCCCAGACCGTCCGCCGTGCACACCGCCTCCACCCGCCAGCCGAGGTGCGGGAACTTGCGGGCCCGGGTGATCAGGTCGCGTACGGTGGCCAGGCTTCCGGCCGCGAGGACCGGGCGCAGGCAGCGTCCTTCCTTTCGCTGCTTGTGCAGCCAGAGGCGCAGCAGATAGCGCTCGGTCATGGTGATGAGTGCGATCGCCGGGATCGCGACGAAGATCCAGAGCTTGATGTTGCGCGAAGTGAGGGCGATACCGCCGAGTGCCAGGACAACGGCCGCCGTGAACAGTGAGCGGCCGAGCCGGCGGAATTCCTCGGCGCCCTGGCCGAGTACGGCCGGAGCCCACGCCCGGCTCACCGCAAGCGCTCCCAATACAAGAAGCTCGGTGCCGAATGCGAGAATTCCCCACTTCTCGTGCCAGTTGGCCGCGTCACGGACTCCGAAGAAGTTCCCGATCGCCGCCACTATGAAAGCGGTAGCTACTGTGTCGCTGGTTATGACGGTGCGGCGGTAGCGCTGCTCCCAGTCGCTGGCCGGCCGGCTGATTACCCCGTTCGCCACACGTCCGCGGGCGGACGGAAACGGGTTGACTAACTCCCCCTGCTGCACAGGACCCCCCAGGTCACCAGTGGTTCGACGTGCTCTCCTCACACGTTTCTCCCGGGAAGCACCCCCGCCCCCCGCGCCGTGCTGTTCCTCCCCTCGGGAGGCCCCCGCCCCCCGCGCATGGCAATCCGGCTACGTTGCGCTACTTCGACAACCCACCCAGGCGGCAGCAGACGTACAGGTACTGCCGGACTCTCGAAGTGCGCGGAAACCCGTTCGAATCCTGGATGCTCCCCGCACCCAAGACCCTCTCCAGGGCTCCTGGAATTGCTCTCCCCCAGGCCGGGTGCCATGGACGCAATTGGTGGCTGTCCATGACATCGGACCTATAGATCATTATTTGTCGCCTCGTGTCCGCATGTGAAGCACGGTCAATCTAGACCATCGGAGCCGCCCTGGAGAGGGGATGTGTGCAACTTGTGCTCAACCTTTGAAGCTCGATCTATCGGCCATTGACCGCCCACGGGCGCCCCACCGACGAGCACACGCCTTGTGACCTGGGGTGACTGGGTCTTCACGGACTGCCGTCAGTGGCGACCCCCGGGCATTCAGGCGCTCCCAACTGGGCTGGATATAGGCGTGCTTTGTCTCATCTGCCGCTCCTGCCTCCGGCCGGGGCGTTCGAGCTCCCGCCCCGCCCACCCGCCTCTAGGCTCAACATCGTTGTGGAGCAGGGCACTTGGAGGGCGGAGACCATGAGGCGCGACGACTTGATCCGGCCGGTTCCCGAGCTGTTGCAGGAGCACGCCGAGCGGTCACCGGGACGCGTCGCCTACGCGGACGCCGCCCGGTGCGTCACCTACGGCGGGCTGGAGCGCCGCACCCGCGCGCTGGCCGCACATCTCACCGCGACGGGCCTCCAGAAGGGGGCCCGCATCGCGATCTGCCTGGACAGTTGTGTAGAAACCGTGGAGAGCTATCTGGCCGTCCTGCGGGCAGGGATGGTCGGTGTCCCGCTCGACCCCCGCTCGTCCGACGCCGAACTGACCCACTTCCTCCGGGACAGCGGCGCCGCGTACGTCGTCACTAACGCAACGCACCTGTTGCGACTGAGGCGCCTGGGCCCCCCGTACGACCACCTCCGCGCCCTGGTGACCGGCACCGAACCGGCACCGGACGGCGCTCACCTGTTCGAGCATGCCGCCACCACGAGCGCACACGCCACCGAGATCGACCGGCTCGGCCTCGACGATCCGGCCTGGGTGCTCTATACCTCTGGCACTACGCACCGCCCCAAGGGCGTGCTGTCCACCCAGCGGGCCGCGCTGTGGTCCGTCGCCGCCTGCTACGCCCCGCTCTTCGGCCTCTCGCCCGACGACCGGCTGCTCTGGCCGCTGCCGCTGTTCCACAGCTTCAGCCACTCGCTGGCGGTCCTGGGTGTGACGGCCGTGGGCGCGAGCGCCAGGATCGTCGGCGAGCCGCTGCCGCCGGGCGGCCTGCGGCAGGTCCTTCACACGGGGGGCGAGGCACTCGGTGGGCCGTTCACGCTGCTGGGCGGCGTGCCCGCCACGTACCACCGGCTGGTCGGACCGGCCGATGAGGCCCCGCCCCCACAGGCGTTACGGATGTGCGTCGTGGCCGGTGCGCCGAGCGGTGCCGCCCTGCGTGCGGCCGTGGAGCAGACCTTGGGGGCGCCGCTGCTCGACGCGTACGGCAGCACGGAGACCTGCGGCGTGATCACGGCGAATCGCCCCGAGGGGACCAGGGTCGACGGTTCCTGCGGGCCGCCCGTCCCCGGCATCGACGTGCGCGTCGTCGACACGGACAGTCTCAAGGACGCTCCGGCCGGGGCCGAGGGCGAGGTCTGGGTGCGGGGGCCGAGCCTGATGACCGGGTATCACGAGCGGCCCGATGCGACGGCTGCCGCACTGCGGGACGGCTGGTACCGGACGGGCGACCTCGGCCGCTTCGTCGCCCACGGCCACCTGCAGCTCAGCGGCAGGCTCGACGAGGTGCTGATTCGAGGCGGCGAGAACATGCACCCGGCGGAGATCGAGCACGTCCTGGCGCGGTGTCCCGGTGTGTCAGACGCGGTGGTCGTGGGCCTGCCGCACGACGTGCTCGGCGAGGTGCCGGTCGCCTTCGTCGTACCGGGTCCCGGCGGATTCGACGCACGGCGGGTGCTCGCCGAGTGCCGGGCCCGCCTCGCCGAGTACAAGGTGCCGACCGAGATCCGCGAGATCGCGGCGGTTCCGCGCACCGCGTCCGGCAAGATCGCCCGGCACCGGCTGCCCGTCCCCGCCCCGGCTCCGCCGACCGGCAGTGCGCTGCGCGAGCGGCTCCTCGCCCTCTCCCCCGACGAGCGGCTCCGTGCGCTGCGCGAGACGGTGCTGGCCGCGACGGCCGAGGTCTGCGGGCGCGCGCCGGGCGATCTGCCCGGCGCGCACGGCCCGTTCGCCGATCTCGGCATGACGTCCCTCGGCGCGGTCGGACCGGTGGACCGGCTCGGTGCGGTGACCGGGGTGAGGCTGCCGTCCACGCTGGTCTTCGACCACCCGACGCCCGCCGACGCGGCCCGGTACCTGCACACGGCGCTCTTCGAGGACGCCCCCACGGACACGGAGCGGCGGTCGCGGTCACGCACACGGTCGTACGACGGGCGAAACCGTCCCGCCGAAGACGATCCCGTGGTGGTCGTCGCCATGTGCTGCCGCTATCCAGGGGACGCCAACTCCCCCGAGGAACTGTGGGAGTTGGTGTCGCAGGGCCGTGATGCCATCTCCGGGTTCCCCACCGACCGCGGCTGGGACCTGGCCGCCCTGTACGACCCCGATCCCGACCGCCTCGGCACCTCGTACACCCGCCACGGCGGATTCCTGCACCGGGCCGCGGACTTCGACGCCGGTCTCTTCGGGATCTCACCGCGCGAGGCGCTCGCGACGGACCCACCTGCTCGTCACGGCGTCCTGGGCGCTGCCCACCTTCACTGCCGCTCAGGGCCCGCGGCACGCCCTGCTCCCCATCCGTCGCTCCCACGGCCGCCCGGGCTCCGGGAGGCCCACGGTCGTCTGCTTCCCGGCGTATCACCCGTCGTTCGCGTCGGGCGGCGTCGGCTTCCCGCGCTTCTACGGTGCTTTCCGCGACGATGCGGATGCCTGGGACGTTCTGGAGTTCCCGCACCCCGGGATCGACGCCGGTTCCGCCGTACCTGCGGACCGTGGCGCGTTGGCGTGTGCACAGGCCGAGAGCGTCCTGCGGCATGCCGGGGACGGACCTCTCGTGATCGTGGGGTGGTCGGCGGGCGGGAACGTCGCGCACCTGGTGACCCACCACCTGGAAGGTGCGGGCCGGGCGCCCGTCGGCCTCGTACTCCTCGACACGTACCGCATCACGCCGGACAACAGCGGCACGGACTGGCTGCTGTCCCTGGCCGCCCCGCGACAACAGCGGACCGGGCGGGGCGACGACGACCACGCCCTGGCCGCGATGGGCGCCTACAACCGGATCTTCCTCGACTGGACCCCCGCGCCGGTCACCACCCCGACGCTCCTGATCCGCGCGTCGCGTCCCACCACCGCCATGGCGGCCGCCACGGAGGGCGACGCCTGGCGCACGTCCTGGCCCACGCCGCACGATGTCGTGGACGTACCCGGCGATCACCTGACGATGATGCAGGAACATGCGGAGACCACCGTGTCGGCGATCCGCGCCTGGTTCGAGGGACGGGCGGCGGAGCGGGGCCGGTGAGCGGGCGCGCGGCGGCCACCGCCGTCACTGCGGTGTGCGGGGCGCCGCGGGCAGTTCCACCGTGATGCGGACGCCACCGGCCGGGCGCGGGGTGAGGGTGAGGGTCCCGTCGTGCGCGTCGGTGATGGTCTTGACGATCGCCAGGCCGAGGCCCGCGCCCGCGTGGTCGGTGTGTGCGCGCTCGGTGCCGCGCTGTAAGGGTTCGGTGAGCGTCGAGGCCAGCCGGGGGGCGATCTTCTCGCCGGTGTTCTCGACCGTGAGCACCACTGTGTCGGGCCGGACGCCGGTGTCGACCCACACGGTGCCCCGGCCGGGCAGGTTGTGGACGATCGCGTTGTGCACGAGGTTCATGGTCAGCTGCAGCAGCAGCGCCCGCGATCCCGTCGTGGGGGTGATGTCGCCGCGGGTCTCGATGGTGACGCCGTGCTTCTCCGCGAGGGGCAGGAGGGTCTCGGTGGCTTCTTCCGCCATGAGGGACAGGTCGACGGGTTCGCGGGTGAACGATCGCTGGCCTGCGCGGCTGAGCAGGAGCAGTGCCTCGGTGAGGTCGATCGCCCGGGTGTTGACGGCATGGAGGCGGTCGACGACCTCGGCGGGGTCGCGGTGCGGATCGGTGCGGGCCACGTCGAGAAGGGCCTTCGAGATGGCCAGCGGGGTGCGCAGCTCGTGTGAGGCGTTGGCCGCGAACCTCCGCTGCTCGGCGACGTGTGCTTCGAGCCGTACGAGCATCGCGTCGAAGGCGTCGGCCAGTTCGCGGAACTCGTCCTCGCGGCCCGGCAGTTGAATGCGGTGGGAGAGCGAACCACTCGTGACCTTGCGGGTGGCGTCCGTGATCCGGGTCAGGGGGGCGAGCATGTGGCCGGCGAGGAGCCACCCTCCCAGGAGCCCGAACACCAGCAGGAACGCCATCACCGTTGCGGCCGCCGGGGCGAAGGCGCCCAGGAGGAGCTGACGGTTGGGATTCTCGTGGAGCATGCGACGGTCCCAGTCGTCGGGCACCTCCTGAAGGAGAAACACCCACACGGCCGCAAGCAGCAAGGCACCGGCGACCATGACGAACCCGGCGTAGCTGAGGGTCAGTTTGGCGCGAACGCTCAATCCGGGCGCCCTATCCACAGTCGGCTTCCTCATCCGGCCTCCTCGTCCCCGGTTCCGCGTCGATGCGGTAGCCGACGCCCGGCGCCGTGGCGATGATCCACGGCTGTCCGAGCCGCTTGCGCAGAGCCGAGACGGTGATGCGCACGGCGTTGGTGAACGGGTCGGCGTTCTCGTCCCACGCGCGTTCCAGGAGCTCCTCCGCGCTGACGACACCGCCCTCCGCGGCGACGAGGACTTCGAGTACGGCGAACTGCTTCCTGGTCAGCGCGACATAGCGGCCGTCCCGGTAGACCTCCCTGCGGAACGGGTCCACCCGCAGCCCCGCGATCTCCCGCACGGGAGGCCTGCTGTGGGCACGTCTGCGGTCGAGCGCCCTGAGCCTGAGCACGAGCTCTCGGAGGTCGAAGGGTTTCGTGAGGTAGTCGTCGGCTCCGAGTTCGAATCCGGAGGCCTTGTCGTCGAGCCGGTCGGCGGCGGTGAGCATGAGGATCGGCATGCCGCTGCCGGTGGCCACGATGCGAGCGGCGATCTCGTCGCCGGAGGGCCCGGGGATGTCGCGGTCGAGGACGGCGATGTCGTACGTGTTGATGCTCAGCAGTTCCAGTGCGGTGTCGCCGTCGCCCGCGATGTCCGCCGCGATCGCTTCCAGGCGCAGGCCGTCCCGGACGGCTTCTGCCAGATAGGGCTCGTCCTCGACGATCAGCACTCGCATGTCGTCGATGCTACGAGCCGGTACATATCGTCGGCGTATCGAAAACCGCATACGTGTCGACAACACCGCGCTTCCTTCACTGGCGGTATGACTCGAACCCCACCGACAGCTCCGCCCTTACTCCCGCCGTCGGCACGGAAAGCGACCCGCTGGATCCTGGTCGCCCTCCTGATGGCCGCGATGGCCGCGATCACCGCGACCCTGGTCCGCCAGCTGCCGGAGTCCTCTCCCTTCTCGGCCGCGTCGCCCTCGAATTCCCTGCACCGCGAGCAGCGTGAGTCCCCCGACAACCCCGAGGGCCGGGGTGCGGTCGGAGAGGCCGACGGTGTCGTCCCCGACGGCGTGACGGTCTTCGACGGCACGGTTCCGGCCGTGGCCCGTCTCGACCCGGATCTGCTCAAGGCGCTCCGCCGGGCCGCGACGCACGCCGCGGCCGACGGAACCAGGTTCTACGTCAACAGCGGCTGGCGTTCCCCGGCGTATCAGAAGCAGCTCTTCCGCAAGGCGGTCGCCACATACGGCTCCGAAGAGGAGGCCGCCCGGTGGGTGGCCACCACGGCGACGTCCCCGCACGTGTCGGGCGACGCGGTCGACATCGGGCGCTCCGACGCGGCGGCATGGCTCTCCGGGCACGGCGCCGCGTACGGGCTGTGCCAGATCTACCGCAACGAACCCTGGCACTACGAGCTGCGCACCGATGCCGTCGAGCACGGCTGCCGACGTATGTATGCCGACCCCACCGAGGACCCGAGGATGCAGCAGTGACCGGCAGTGCGCGAGAACAGACGACGACTCAGGTGGACGTGGCGGAGGCGGCAGAGGACACCGGTGCCGCCGTCAACACCGACACCGGGATCTGGCGGGCGCGCGTCCGCCGGGCCCTCCGCACCGCCGCCCGGCCCGGACCATGGAAGCGCGGTCTCGTGCTCGCGGCCCTCGCGCTGCTGCTCGGCCTGCTCATGCTGCTGCACGCGCAGATCACGGACCGCCGGGGACTCGGCAGCCTCGTGGAGACCTTCCTGCCGTGGTTCGGCCTGTTCGTTCCGGTGCTCCTCGCGGGGGCGCTGTGGCGGCGCTCCGCCTCCGCGGTGGTCGCGCTGCTGCTGCCGGTCACGGTGTGGCTGAATCTCTTCGGCGGGCTCCTCACCGACAAGTCCCGGCCGGGCGGCGACCTCACCGTGGTCGGCCACAACGTCGGCGCGGGCAACCCCGACCCGGCGGGCACCGCCCGCGACCTGGCCGCCTCCACGGCTGACGTGCTTGCCCTGGAGGAGATCTCCGTTCAGGCGAAGCCGCTGTACGAGAAGGGGCTGGCGAAGACGTATCCCTACCACGTCGTACGGGGCACGGTCGGGCTGTGGAGCAAGCTGCCGCTGTCGGACACCCGGCCGGTCGACATCGAGACGGACTACGGGCCGCTGGCCGACACCAAAACGACCGGCGCCAGGGCCCCCGACAACCGGGCCCTGCGCGCCACGGTCACCACGGACCGGGGCCCGCTTGCCGTGTACGTGGCCCATCTGGGGTCCGTACGCGTGGTTCCCGGGGACGGCTTCGGGACGGGCACCCGGGACCGCAACGCGAAGGCGCTCGCCGAGGCCGTCGCGGCCGAGCCGAACGAGCGCGTGGTGCTGCTCGGCGATCTGAACGGCACCACGGACGACCGCGCCCTCGACGGCCTCACCTCGCGCCTTGACTCGGCCCAGGAGAGGGCCGGGAACGGCTTCGGTTACAGCTGGCCCGCGAGCTTTCCGGTGGCGCGGATCGACCAGATCCTGGTCCGCGGCGTGGATCCGACGCGCTCCTGGGTACTGGCGGCCACAGGCAGCGACCACCTGCCGGTGGCGGCCCGGATCAGCTGGTGACGGCGCTTTCCGGCCAGTGCTCCGCGCTCCGTCGCGGTCACCGGCCTCGGCGCCCGAAAGGTCACTCGCGAATGCCCGGGTCGCTGCCCGCTCTGCCCAAACGGGCACCAACCGGGGCACAGACGGCCGTTGACACATTGAACAACCCAGGCCAATGATTGTGGCTGGCCGGACCCCCTGACCCTCTGACCAGGCCTGACGACAGCCCGCGATTCCGCACGCCGCCCACCTTCGCGCAACAGAACCTGTCCCCCACGAGAGACAAGTGACGCGTCGACGCCGGGAGCCTCACCCGGCCGTCCGTGTTCCGCCGCCCCGGCATCCCCCGCTCCATCCGCCCCGCGACGGCGACACCGCGCCCGGCTCTCGTGGGCACCGATCGTTCACCTCACGGCAGAAGGACCGCCCCCTTGACGGCGACACACACCCCCCGCATCGTCTCCTCCCCCGCCCCGGAATCCGGTGCGCCGCCGCTCGCCTCCTTCGGCCAGCAACGCCTCTGGGCGCTGGAGCAGGCGGAGGGCCCGCACACCGCGTACAACGAGCAGATGGCCTACCGCATCGAGGGAGACCTGGACCGGGCGGTGTTCGTGCGGGCCCTCGACGCCGTGGCCGCGCGGCACGAGACGCTGCGCACCCGGCTCGTCGCCGTGGAGGGCGAGGTCCGGCAGGAGATCGCGCCGCCCGGGGCCGGTTTCGCGCTGCGCACGGAGGATCTGTCCGGCCGTGCGGACAGTGAAGCACTGCTCATCGCCCGGCAGCGCGAGGAGTGCGACACCCCCTTCGACCTCGGCGCCGGGCCGCTCGCGCGGGCGCGGCTCCTCACGCTCGCGCCGGACCGCCACGCCCTGCTGCTGACCGTCCATCACTCCGTGTACGACGGACGGTCGATGGTGCTCATGCTGACGGAGCTGAGCACGGTGTACGCCGCCCTGCTGCGCGGCGATCCCGACCCGGTGCCGCCGCTGCCCGCACAGTTCGCCGACCACGCCGCGCGCCAGCACGCGTGGGTCGGCGGCGAGGAGGCCGCCGCCCAGGCCGCCTACTGGCGGGAGCAGTTGACGGACGCCCCGGCGCTGCTCGCGCTCCCCACCGACCGGCCGCGTCCGATGCGCCAGGACCATGCGGGCGGCCGCGTCCCGGTCCGCCTCTCCCCCGAGTTGACGGCCGCGCTGCGCGACGCCGCCCGCGCGGAGCGGGGCACGCTGTTCACCGCGGTCCTCACCGGCTGGCACATCCTCCTCGGTCTGCTCTCCGGGGAGTCGGACACGGTCGTCGGCATCCCGGTCGCGGGCCGGCGCCGCCCGGAGGACACCCGGCTGATCGGCTTCTTCGTCAACTCCCTCGCGATCCGCGCCGATCTGTCCGGCGACCCGACGGGATCCGAGGCGCTCGGCCGGGTCCGCGCGGCGATGCGCGGAGCCCTCGACCACCAGGACCTGCCCTTCGACCGGGTGGTGGGCGCGGTGAACCCGCGCCGCGACCTGTCCCACAGCCCGCTGTTCCAGACGATGCTCGCATGGGGCTCGACCCGGTCGGGTTGGCTCGAACTGCCCGGGGCCGAGGTCGAGCCCCTCGACATCCCGTACGCCTCCGCCAAGTTCGACCTCACGCTGTCGCTGAACGAGGAGGACGGCGGCGTCGCCGGGCACCTCGACTACGCCCGCGCGCTGTTCGACCACGACACGGTGGAGCGGTTCGCCCGCTACCTCACGCGCGTCCTCGCTCAGTTGGCCCGGCATCCCGAGCGCGAGATCACCGGGTACGCGCTGCTCGACGCGGACGAGCGGGAGCGACTCCTCGCGGAGGGTCGGGGACGGGTCACCTCGGGGCCGGTCGTCGGGCCCGTCGAGCGCTTCGCCGAGCAGGTACGGCTGCGGCCCGACGAACCGGCGCTCGTCTGCGGCGGGACCCGGCTGAGCTACGCCCAACTGGACCGGCGGGCCAACCGGCTCGCGCACGCCCTGCGCGCCCGGGGCGTGCGGCCCGGCCAGGTCGTCGGCCTGCACTGCGGTCGCACGGCGGAATTGATCGTCGGCATCTGGGGCGTCCTGAAGGCGGGCGCCGCGTATCTGCCGCTGGACCCCGGCCAGCCGCACGGAAGGCTGCGGGCCATCGTCGAGGAGGCCGAGCCCGCGCTGGTGCTCGGCGATGTGGCGGACCCGCCGGGACCGTGGCTCGACCTGTCCGGTGTGGAGGCCGAGGGAGACCGCGACGACGCGCCCGGGGAGCCGCCGTCGCCGTCGCAGCTCGCCTACGTGATCTACACCTCGGGCTCGACCGGACGGCCCAAGGGAGTGGCCGCCACCCACGGCAACATCGCCAACCTCCTTGAGAACTGGCTCGCCGCCTACGGCGCCCTGCCCGGCGAGCCGTCGTCGGCATGGGCCAGCATCGGCTTCGACGCGTCCGTGCACGAACTGTTCCTTCCGCCGACCACCGGCGGCGTGCTGCACCTCGTGCCCGACGAGCGGCGGGGCGACCCCGAGGCGCTGCTCGACTGGATGCGGGAGCACCGGATCGCGCACGCGTGGCTGCCCGCCTCGTACATCACCTGGATCGACGAGGACCCGGGCAGCCGCCTCGCGGGCCTCTCCTTGCGTCAACTGGCCACCGGAGCGGAGCCGTTGCCGGAACGGTCGCTGTGGCGGCTCGGCGAGGTCCTGCCGGGTCTGCGCGTCTGCTACGTGTACGGGCCGACCGAGACCACCGTCTACAGCATCACCCACAACGAGCCGCGGGACCTGGACCGGCGCAGCCCGATCGGCCGACCGGTCGACAACACCCGGATCTATCTGCTCGACCGGCGGCGCGAGTTGGTGCCGCCCGGGGTCGTCGGCGAGGTGTACATCGGCGGCGCCGGTGTCACCACGGGCTACCTCAACCGGCCCGACCTGACCCGGGAACGCTTCCCCGCCGACCCCTTCGTACCGGGTGAGCGGGTCTACCGTACGGGCGACCAGGCACGCCGACTGCCCGACGGCACCTACGAGTTCGTCGGCCGCGTCGACGACCAGGTGAAGCTGCGCGGGTTCCGCATCGAGCCCGGCGAGGTCGCGGCGGCCCTGCGGGAACTGCCGGGCGTCCAGGAGGCCGCGGTCCTCTCCGACCGGGACGAGAGCGGCGAGCTGTGCCTGGTGGCGGGCATCGGCCGGGGTGAGGCCCCGGAGTCCACTCCCGCGCAGTGGCGCGCCGCCCTCGCCGAACGGCTGCCGGACTACATGATTCCGGCGCTCTTCGCTGAGTTCCCGCGGCTCCCGCTGAACCGCAGCGGGAAGCTGGACCGGGCGGAGGTCGTCGAGCGCGCCCGCGCGTCCCGGTCCGACCAGGTCAACACCCTCGCGCCGCGCGACCGGGTCGAGATGGCGGTGTCCCGGATATGGCGGCAGGTGCTCGTGCACCGCGACCTCGGCATCACGGACGACTTCTTCGCGGTGGGCGGCACCTCGCTGTCGGCCATCAAGGTGGCGCATCTGATCCGGGAGGAGTTCGGCCAGACGCTGGCGCCCCGCGACGTCCTGCAGTACCCCACCGTGGAACGGCTCGCCGCGCGGCTGCGCGGGCAGGCACCGGCGGCGCCCGACAACGGCCTCCTGGAGATCAGGGCGGGGCGGGACGGACAGCGGGTCGTCTGCGTCCACCCGGCGGGCGGCACCGCGTTCTGCTACCTCCCGCTGGCCGGGGCCCTGCCGGACGGGATCCGCGCGCAGGGCATCCAGGCGCCGGGCATCGACCCGGGTGAGGAACCGCTGCGCTCGGTGGAGGCGATGGCGGAGCACTATCTGACGTTGCTGCGGCCCGATCCTGACGAGGCCCTGGTGATCTGCGGTCTCTCCTTCGGCGGGCTCGTCGCGCACGAGATGGGGCGGCGGCTCGCGCTGACCGGGCACCGCGGGGTGTCCGTGGTGCTCCTGGACACGCACGGGACGAACGACCCGGCGGAGCGGGAGCGGTTCGCGCCGGTCGACTTCGCCGAGTTCCGCGACAAGCTGGTCCGCTTCAACGGCATGTACCCCGGGATCGACGACGCGCAGATCGACCGGTACTTCCGGATCTACAACCATAACCGGGAGGCCGCCCGCGACTACGTGCCGGGGGCCTCGGGCGCCCCGCTGCTCCTCGTACAGGCCGCCGACGCGGAGGTCGCCGAGGGCGGTGACCCCGTGGCGGCGGGTGAGGCGCTGCGGCGGTTCTGGCGCGACCGCGCCGCCGCCGGGCTCACCGTGGAGATGGTCGACGGCGGCCACTGGGACGTCCTGGAGGGCGAGCGAATACCCCGGATCGCCGGTCTGATAGCGGAGCGGCTCACCCGGCCCGCCGCCACGGCTGCCGCCCCCGCGGCAACCACCGTCACCATCACCACCGAGGACTGATGCGCACCTCATCCCGTTCCGCCGGCCTGGCCCAGGCGGTGCACGAACAGAGCCTGCGGACCCCACAGGCCCCGGCCGTCAGCGACGGCGGCCTGACGTTGAGCCATGCCACGCTCGACGCCTCGGCCGCCGCCGTCGCGGCTGCCCTGCGCGCACGCGGGATCGGGCCCGGCGACGCCGTCGCCGTGGGACTGCCCCGGTCCTGGCAGCTCGTCTGCGTCATGCTCGGCGTGCTCCGGCTCGGCGGCCGGGTCGTGCCCGCCGACCGGCTGAGCCCCGCCGACCGGCTCGCGCACATCCTCACCGACTCCGGCGCCCGGATCCTGGTGCACGACGAGCACGATGAGGACGACGAGAACGACGAGAACGACGCCCGCACCAACGGCACGTTCCCGTACGGCCTGCCCGACGGGGTGGCCGCGCTCCCGGTCGACACCCTGCTCGACGCGCCGGTCCGCACCGCGGACGGGCCCCCGCCCGCGCCTCCCGCACCGGTCTCCTTCGTCTTCTACACCTCGGGCACCACCGGCCGTCCCAAAGGCGTGGAGGTGCGCGACGCCGGGATCATGCGCCTGGCCGACCCGGGGTTCCTCCCAGAGGCGGCGGGCGCCCGCTTCGCCTGCCTGTCGAACCCGGCCTTCGACGCGCTGAGCTTCGAAGTGTGGGTGCCGCTGCTCACCGGCGGATGCTGCGTCGTCATCGGCGACGAGGACGTGCAGTCCCCGGAGCGGCTCGCCGCCGTGCTGCGGCGGGAGCGGGTCCACAGCGCCTTCGTCACCACATCGCTGTTCAACGCCGTGGTGGACACGGAGCCCGGCTGCTTCGCGGGGATGACGGAACTGCTGGTCGGCGGCGAGCACCTCAACGCGCCGCTCGTCAGGCGCTGGTACCGCCACAACCGGGACAGCCACACCCGCATCCATAACGTCTACGGCCCCACCGAATGCACGACGTTCGCGCTGCACCACCCGATCCCGCGGGACTTCGACAACGCTGTCGTGCCGCTCGGCCGCCCCCTGCCCGAGACCGGCGTGGCCCTGCTCGCGCCGGGCACCGACCGCCCTGCCGCCCCCGGCGAAGTAGCCGAACTGCTCCTCTCCGGCACCGGTCTGGCCGCCGGGTACCGCAACCTTCCCGAGGAGACCGCCAGCCGCTTCGTGACCCTCCCGGCCGACGAGGCCGACGAGGCCGACGAGGCCGACAAGACCGACGACGGCACCGTCACCCTCACCGCGTACTACCGCACCGGAGACCTGGTCCGGCGCTCGGCCGACGGCGACCTCACGTACGTCGGCCGCGCCGACCGGCAGGTCAAGGTCCGCGGCTTCCGCATCGAGCCGGGCGAGGTGGAGCGGCACATCGCCGAGCACCCGTCCGTACGGCAGGTACACGTGTGCGCCCGGCGCGACGGCACCGGCGGGCCCGCGGAGTTGCTCGCCTACCTCGTCGCCGAACCCGGTCTGACCTGGGACGAGTTCGAGGAACACCTGGCCGCGGGGCTGCCCGGCTACATGCGCCCGCACCACCTCTACCGCGTCCCCGCGCTGCCGCGCACCGCCAACGGCAAACTCGACGAGGCGGCCCTGCGCGCGAGCGGCGCCGCGCCGTGGCGGCCCGACGCCATGGGCCGCCCGACGGCCGCCGTCCCGGAGCCGGTGGACGAACCGATGCGCGTGGTCCTCGACCTCGCGGGCGAGATCCTGGGCGTGCCGGGGCCCCGGCCCGATGACCGGTGGATCGCGTGCGGCGGCGACTCGTTGAAGGCGCTGCGGCTGCGTTACGGGATCCGGCGCCGCCTGGGCTGTGAGGTGCCCGCGCACCGCGTGCTCCACGGTGACCTCGCCGACGTCGCGGACGCGGTGCGCTCGGCACGCCGTGCCGACGCGCCCGCCCTGCCGGAAGCCACCGCGGCGGGCGGCCTTTCGGGCCCGGCCACCGGCGAGCAGGAACGTCTGTGGTTCCTGCAGCAGCGGTCGCCGGACTCCCGGGCCTACGACGTCCGGCTGGCCTTCGCCCTCACGGGGCCGGTGTCCCGGGACGCCCTGCGGACGGCGCTCACCGCGCTCGTCGCTCAACACCCGGCGCTGCGCACCGCGTTCGCGGCGACGGCCGACGGGCTGCGGCAGCAGGTGGGCGAGGACTACGACCCGTGGGAGGAGACGCCGGGAGAAGCAGCGGAAGCAGCGGAAGCAGCGGGGACAGAGGCGCACGATCCGCATGACGCCTTCTTCGCCGCGCCCACCTTCTTCGCCACGCCCTTCGACCTGTCCCGCCCCAGGATGCTGCGCGCCTGCTGGCTGCCCTCCCGGGACGGCGGCACGCTGCTGCTGCACCTGCACCACGTCGCCGTGGACGGCTGGTCGGTCAACGTGCTGCTGCGCGACCTGTCCGCCGCGTACGCCGCGGCCGTCACCGGCGACGCGGTGCGGAACCCGTCCGCCGGAACACCCACACCCGTTGACTTCGCCGACTGGCAGCACCGCTGGCACGCGAGCCCCGAGTACGCGGCGCAGCGCGACGAGCTGTCGGCCCTCTACGCCACCGACGGCGCCGACGCCGCGAGCAGCGCCGGAGCGCAGCCGCTCCCGCTGCCACGGCCCGGCCGCGACGCCACGGGCCGACTGCTGTGCGACGCGCTCGACGGGACCGACCGCGCGGCCCTGGACCGGCTCTGCGGTGAGCTCGGGCTGACGCGCTTCGAGCTGTTGGCCGCTGTCTACGCCTGGGCGCTGTACGGCGTGACCGGCCGGACCCGGCTGCGCGTCGCGGCGCCGGTCGCCCACCGGCCCGTGCGGGAGTTCACGGACAGCGTGGGCATGTTCGCCAACACGGTGCTCCTCCCGCTGTCCGTGACCCCGAGGGCGACCGTGCGGGACGAAGTGACGCGGACCGCCGCCTCCGTACGGGAGTTGATGGAGCATCAGGATGTGGCGCTCGCCGATGTCCTGGCCGCGCGTTCGCACAGCGCCGCGGACACCTCGCCCTTCGACTTCCTCCTCGTACTGGAGAACACCGACTACGACTCCCTCGCGCTGCCCGGATGCACCGCCCGCCCGCTCTGGCCGGTGCCCGCGGAGGCCAAGTGCCCGGTGACCCTGACGGTCGTCGAGCGCCCCGACGGCCTGGAGTGCCTCTGGGAGTACGCCGACGACCGCCTCGACGCCGATCAGGCCGCCACCCTGGCCGCCCTCTTCCGGCACGGTCTGGCCGCGCTGACCGAGGCCCCGGACACCACCCCGGCGGAGCTCGTCGCGCCCTACCGCGGCTCACTGCCCGAGCCGGGCCGGGGCGCGCCCGCCGAGCTGCCGTGGACTACGGTCGCCGAGGGCTTCGCCCGCCAGGCGACCCGCACCCCGGCGGCTCCGGCGCTGCGGACGGCGGCGGGCACCGTCACCTACGCGGCGCTCGACGGGTACGCCGCCGCGCTCGCGGCGGAGCTGGCCGCGCTGCCGCAGCCGCCCGACGCGGCCGGGCAGAGCCATGTCGCGCTGTTCCTCGAACCGTCCGTCGAGCACGTGGTGGCCCTCCTCGCGCTGGCCCGGCTGAACCTGACGGCGGTGCCGCTCGACCCCTCCTATCCGCCCGCGCTGCTGCGCCAAGTCCTGGCACAGACCGACCCGTTGTGCGTGCTGCTCCCGCCGGGCGACGGGACGGCGTTCGACGCGGTGGACCCCGGCGGCACGCCCCGCCTGCACGTCACACTGTCCGACGCCGCCCCCGACGCGCCGCCGGTCCCCCCGCACCGGGGCACGCGCCCCCTGTACACCCTCTTCACGTCCGGCTCGACGGGTCGGCCGAAGGGCGTGCGGGTCTTCGACCGCACGCTGTGCAACCTGCTGCACTGGCAGGCGGGCCCCGGCGGTCTCGGCGCGCCCGCGCTGACCCAGCAGTTCGCCATGCTCTCCTTCGACGTCTCCTTCCAGGAGATCTTCGGAACCCTGTGCACCGGAGGCTGTCTGCGGCTGATCGACCCGGCCCTGCGGCGGGACGTCCCCGCGCTCCTCGACCGCCTCGACACGGAGGGCGTCGAACGGATCTACCTGCCGTACGTGGCCCTGCAGTTGCTCGCCGAGCACGCCGTGCACCTGGGCCGTTACCCCGCCCGGCTGCGCGACGTCGTCACCGCGGGCGAGCAGTTGGTCTGCACCGACGCCGTACGCCGGTGGTTCACCGGCCTGCCGGGATCACGTCTCTTCAACCACTACGGCCCGACCGAGACGCACGTCGTCAGCGCCCTGTGCCTGGACGGCGACCCGGCCGACTGGCCGGACCGCCCGGCGATCGGACACCCGGTGAGCGGCGCGGTGCTGCGCGTCGTCGACGAGGCCGACCTGCCGCTGCCGCCCGGCTGCGCCGGTGAACTCCTCATCGGCGGCGTGCCGGACGAGCCCTGCTATCTGGGCGAGACCCCGCTGAACGAGGAACGGTTCGTCCGACTCCCCGGCGACGGCCTCTTCTACCGCAGCGGCGACCGCGCCCGGTTCGACCACGCCGGGCTCCTGCACTGCCTCGGCCGCGCGGACGAGCAGATCAAGCTCAGCGGCCACCGCCTCGAACTGGGCCAGGTCGAGGCCGCGCTGCTGCGGCACGACGCCGTCCTCGGGGCCGTCGTAGCCGTCGACGGATCCTCGCTCGTCGCCTGCCTCCAGTGCCGCGGCGACGCACCGGCACCGGCGGAGTTGCGGGAGCACCTGGCCGGGCTGCTCCCCGGGCACGTCCGCGTCGAGCGCTTCCGGCTGCTCGAACGGCTGCCGCGCACCCCGAGCGGCAAGCTCGACCGGGACGCCGCGCTGCGCGCGCCGGGCCGCGACCTCGCAGGGCAGCCCGCCCGGGGCAGCACCCATGCGCCGTCCGCGCGGGAGGCCCAACTCGCCGCCGTCTTCGAGGAGGTGACCGGCGCGCCCATCGCGCCGGACCAGACCTACTTCGCGGCGGGCGCCTCCAGTCTCGGCCTGATGCGCTTCCAACTGCGCTGCACCGCCGGGCTCGGGCTCCGCTTCTCCGTCGCCGACCTCTTCGAGCACGTCACTCCCAGGGAACTGGCGCGCTTCATCGACCGCACGGAACCGGCGGCGGCCACGTCGCAGCCGGTCGGCTCCACCGCGGCGGCGGCGGACAACGCTGTCGCCGTCGTCGGGATGGCCGTCCGCGCACCCGGCGCGCCGGACCTCGCGGCCTTCTGGGACCTGGTGGTCTCCGGGCGGAGCGGCATCGAGTACTTCGACGCGCCGGACGGCCTGGTCGGGGCGCGCAGCCAGTCGGATGGGCTGCTCTCCTTCGACCCCGCGCGGTTCGGCATCAGCCGTCAGGAAGCCCGGCTGATGGACCCGCAGCAGCGCCAGTTGCTCATGACCTGCGTCGAGGCGCTCGCCCACGCGGGTATCGCCGACCCCGGCGCGCTGCGGACCGGCCTGATCGCGGGCGCGGGCGAGAACACCTACTTCCGGTCGATGCTCCGCGAGGGCGACCCCGACGCGCTGCCCGACGACTTCCAGCTGGCCCTCCACCACGAGAAGGACTTCCTCGCCACCAAGGCCGCCTTCCACCTCGGGCTCACAGGACCGGCGCTCACCAGCCAGACGGCGTGCTCCAGTTCGCTCGTCGCCGTGCACCTCGCGGCGGCCCTGCTGCGGCAGGGCGACGCCGACGTGATGCTCGCGGGCGGCGTCCTGGTCGACCCGGAGCTGACCGGCGGATACCGCTACCGGCCGCAGCACCTCTTCTCCGCCGACGGCCACTGCAGGCCCTTCAGCGACGACGCGGGCGGCACCGTAGGGGGCAGCGGCGCCGGAGTGCTCGTACTCAAGCCGCTCGCCCGCGCGCGCCGCGACGGCGACACCGTCTACGCGGTGCTCAGCGGCTCGGCGGTCAACAACGACGGGGCGGCCAAGCTCAGTTACAGCGCGCCGTCGCTCGCCGGTCAACGAGCGGTGATCCGCGGCGCGCTGGCCCGCAGCGGCCGCACGGGCGCCGATGTGGCGTACGTCGAGGCGCACGGCACCGGTACCCGGCTCGGCGACCCGGTGGAGGCGGGCGCGCTGCGCCAGGCCCTCGGAGTGGACGAGCCCGACCACTGCGCCCTGAGTTCGGTGAAGAGCCAGATCGGCCACCTGGGCGCGGCCGCCGGTGCCGTGGGCCTGATCAGGGCCGTCCTCGCGGTCCACCACGGCCGGATACCGCCGACCCGCGACTTCCGCGCCCTGAACCCGGAGATCGGCCCCGACCCCGCGCCCTTCTACATACCGACGCGGGCGCTTCCCTGGCCGCAGGGCCGGGACCGGGTCGCCGCGGTGAGCAGCTTCGGCATCGGCGGCACCAACGCGCACGTGATCGTGGAGGGGGCAGCCCCCTCCACGGCAGAGGCGCCGGAAACGGTGCCGCTCGTCGTGCTCTCGGGCGTCAGTGAGGCCCAACTCGCCGCGGACGCCACTCGTATCGCCGCCCATCTGACGCGGCACCCCGACAGCTACGCCCGCACGCTGCGGCACCTTCAGGCGGGCCGCCCGCAGGGCGCGCTGCGGACGGCCGCCGTCTGCCCGGACGCGGCGACCGCGGTGGCCTGGCTGCACACGGCTGCCGCGGCCGCCACGCGCCCCGAGCCCGTTCCCGGGCCCGCCCTGGAGACCAGCGGCCACCCGGCGGCCGACCTGGCCGCCGCCTGGCTGGCGGGCCGCACGCTCGCCTGGCCGGAGGGCCCCGCACAGCCGCCGTGGGACTTCCCCGCCCCGGCGTTCGACCTCGCCGACTACGCGTTCCCCCGCGCGGCCGTCCGGCCCGCGCCGGAAACCATGGCGGACACCGCGCCGGACACGTCGCCGGACACCGTGTCGGTGCCCGAAAGGCTGCCGGAGGCGGACTGGCTGCACCAGCCGCAGTGGACCCGGCTGCGGCGGGCCGCGACGGGCGCCGCGCAGCGGTGCGCGCGGACGCTGGTCGTCGTCGCCGACGGCCCGGCGGACGGCGCGGCCCCCGCCGAGCTCGCCGCGGGCCACCGCCGCGTGGTGTGGATCAGGGCGACGGAACACTTCGACCGCCCGGAGCACGACCGGTTCGAGGCCGACCCGGCCGACCCCGGGCAACTCCTTCGCGTCATGCGGACCCTCGCCGATGAGGGCTGCACGGAGGTCGACTGGCTGCACGCGCTGCCGCTCGGCATCGACGGGCCGGTCGGCGACAAGGCGCTCGACCGGGCGGTCTGGGCCTGCCTCGACACCCCCGCCGCCGTGGTCCGCGCCCTCCAGGAGGCGCCGCGTGAGCTGACCGTACGGCCGTGGTGGCTGTCGTGCGGAGCGCGGCCGGTGCTCGGCGCGGTCAGCCGCCCGGAGGCGGCGCTGCTCGCCGGTGTCACCGAGGTGGCGCCGCAGGAGGGCGCCCCGGACGGGCACTGGGTGGACGTCGAGGACCCGGACGGCTGGGCCCCGCACCTGTCCGCGCTCCTTGCCGCACCGGTCTCCGCGCCGCCGCCACGCCATCTGGCGCTGCGTGCGGGCTATTGGTGGGAGCAGGTGACGCTGCCCCTGCGCGAGACGGCTGCGGCGGGCGGGGCACCGGCGGGCGCGGCGGCTCCTGCGGGCGGCGACCACGTGGTCCTCGGCGGTACCGGCGGCCTCGGCACCGGCATGGCCGCCTGGCTCCTCGAGCACACCGAGGGGCGGGTGCTGCTGCTGTCCCGACGGCCCCTGCTGCCCGCGGAGTTGACCCGCTGGGCGGACCGCGTCGACCTCGTCGAGGCGGATCTCGCCGTCACACCGCCGAAGGAGGTGGCGGCCCGGATCGCCGCCCGCACGGCGGCCCTTGCCTCCGTGGTGCACGCCGCCGGGGTACCGGCGGGTGGTCTGCTGTCCCGCCGCGAGGCGGGCTCCGCGCACCTGGCCCACGCCGCCAAGGTGCGCGGCGCCCTAGTGGTGGAACTCCTCGTCGAGCAGTTCCGGCCAGACATCGCGGTCTACTGCTCCTCCATGTCGGCGCGGCTCGGCGGCGTCGGCCAGTACGACTACGCGGCGGCCAACGCCCTGCTCGCCGCCTTCGCCCAGTACGGCGGGGACGGGACGGAGAGGACCGCGCGGATCGGCATCGACTGGGACGTGTGGCGGGAGACCGGCATGGCGCTGCGCGCGCCGCGGGGCGACAGTCGGCACCGGGCGCACCTCGGGGTCGGCCTGACCGTGGCCGAGGGCTTGCGCACGTTCGCGCGGGCGCTCGAACTACGGCTGCCGCACGTGCTCGTATCCACTACGGACCTCGTCCGCTCGCGCGCCTTCTACGCGGGACCGGTGCCCGGCACCCCGCGGCCCGCCGCACCCGCCGAGACCCCGGCCGAGGAGCCCGCCGAGCTCCTTGCCGGGTGGGCGCGGGCCGCACTGGACGTCGACGAGCTCGCCCCCGACGCGTCGCTGTACGACCTCGGCGCCGATTCGCTGACCCTCCTCGACCTCATCGAGACGATCGACAAGGAGTACGGCGTGGAGCTGGACCTGGCCTCCTTCGGCCACCGGGCCAGCCTCACCGAGATCCTGGAGCTGCTGGCCGAGCAGCGGGGCGAACCGGCGGCCGCGCACCGCACTGCCATCGACAGCGACAGCGACAGCGACAGCGACAGCGACTCGGAAGAGGTCACGCTGGAGGTGTGGCAGGAGGGCACCGGCGCCGACGTGGTGTGTCTGGTGCACCCGGTCGGCGGGGACATCCAGTCCTACCGTCCCCTGGTCGCCGCCCTCGACCCACGGCTCACCGTCGTCCTGATCGCCGATCCCGGCCTGCGGCTGGCGTCCCCTCCCGGGTGGACGCTGCGCGAACGCGCCCGGCGGTACGCGTCGGCGCTGCGGGCCCGCTTCCCGCAGACCGCGTGGCGCTGGCACCTGGCGGGCTGGTCCTTCGGGGCCTGGGTGGCCGCCGACATGGCGGCCGAAGCCGAGACGGCCGGGTCCCCGGCCCGCTCGCTGCACCTGGTCGATCCGCCGCCACCCGGCAGCGGCCCGGTCTTCGAGGAGTACGACGACACGCAGCTGAGCACGGTGTTCGCCGCCGAACTCGGCCTCGGTGGAGGCGACTCGGCGAGTGGCCGGGCTCGCGCGTACGCCGAGCGGCTCGCCCGGTGCTGCCGTGCCAACCTGCGCAGCATGGCCACCCACGAGGTGCCCTCGATCCGTGCCACCGCCACCCGGCTCTGGCAGGCCGAGGAGCCGTTCGCCGGACTCCCGGCGCTCGGCAGCCCGGCGGAGCAGCGCGCCCGCTGGCGTGCCCGGCTGCCGGAAGGAACGCAGTGGCGCGTGCTGGCCACGGACCACTACGGCGTCGTCCGGCCGCCGCACGCCGGGGCGGTGGCGGAGGCGGTCAACGCCGCGAGCGAAACCTCACCGCCCCGCCCCTGACACCCCGACACCACCCCGAACAACCCGAACCGCCGCACCCCAGGAGGACGCTGTGGAGCAGTACGAGCTGGATGCCCTCGAAGCCATCACGACCAGGCCGCCGAGGGACTACCGGGAGATCTCCGTGGCTCCCCTGACACCCCTCACCGGCGCCGAGGTCTCCGGTGTGGACCTCGGCCGGTTGTCCGACACGCAATTGGCCGAGATCAAGACGGCCTTCCTCGACCATCACGTGCTGGTCTTCCGCGACCAGGAGATCACCGTCGAGGAGCACAAGCGCTTCGCCGGCCAGTTCGGCGAGCTGCGCCCGGTCAATCCCCCGCCGCCGGAGGGCGACCCGTGCGTCCTGGAGATCAAGACCAGCACGGCGGCGGCGAACGTCGCGGGGAACGCCTGGCACGCGGACGGCACCGCGGACGCCGAGCCCTCCCTCGGCTCGATGCTCTACATCACCGAGACCCCGGAGGGCGGCAGCGGTGGTGACACCCTGTTCGCCAACATGCACCTGGCCTACGAGATGCTCTCCCCCACCTGGCGCGGGCTCCTCGACGGGCTGACCGCCATCCACGACGGACTGCAGAGCTTCCGCGGCTACAGCGTGCCCGCGAACGACGAGGTCCCGGTCAACGAGCACCCGCTCGTGGTCCGTCACCCCGAGACCGACCGCCCGATCCTCTATGTGAACCAGGCCTACACCTCGCGTATCCCGCAGCTGTCGGAGGACGAGAGCCGTGCGGTGCTCGACATGCTCTTCGCCCTCGTCACCCAGCGCCCGCTGCTCACCTGCCGGGTCCGCTGGACCCCGAACACCCTGGTCTTCTGGGACAACCGGTGCGTCCAGCACCACGCGACGTACGACTACTACCCGCAGACCCGTTACGGCCGACGCGTCGCGATCAACGGCGGGCCGCTGAAGGGCTGACCCGGGCAGGCCGGGCCGGGCCGATCCGGCCCGGCCTGCCATGCCTCAGCCGACCACGGTCACCCGCACCCCGAGGTCACCCATGGCCGACAGCTCCCCCGCGGGCGCTTGTGAGTCGGTGATCAGCGTGTGCACGTCGCGCGTCGGGCAGATCTTGGCGAAGGTGGTCCTGCCGATCTTGCTGTGGTCGGCGACCACGACGGTCCGGCTGCCGTGGAAGGCGAAGGCACGGTCGGTGGCGGCCTCCAACTGGTCGTGCGTGGTGCAGCCGTGGGCGGCGCTGATGCCGTCCACGCCGAGGAAGGCGATGTCGGTGTGGTGGTCGGCGAGGGTCTTCTCGGCGATGGGGCCGACCAGTTCATAGCTCTGGCTGCGGGCGGTGCCGCCGATCACGATGAGGGTGACGGTGGGGCGGAGCACCAGGTTCGCCGCGATGTTGACGGCGTTGGTGACGATCGTGACCGGCCCCCGGTCAGCGAGGATGCGGGCCACTTCCGTGGTGGTGGTGCCGCCGGTCAGACCGACCACGGCCCCCTCGGGAACGAGAGCGGCGGCGGCTCTCGCGATGGCCCGCTTCTGCGGGGAGCGCTGGTCCGCGCGGTGCTGGAGCGGCACCTCGATGCTCAGCCCGCTGGGGAGCGCCCCGCCGTGCGTGCGGTCGAGGAGCCGCTGTTCGCTCAGGTGCCGCAGATCGCGCCGCACAGTGGCCTGTGAGACGTCGAGCAGCCGCGAAAGCTGCGTCACGTCGGCGCTGCCGTGCACGGCGACGTGGTCGAGTATCCGCGCGTGGCGGTCGCTTCTGAGCACGCAGTGAGCATAGCCCTGACGAGCACGTTCGCTCACGGTTCGCGCAGAGAATGCGCGTAGTGATGCGCGGGTCAACGGCAGTTCAGTCAAAACCGATCTCTTGACATGGCCGAATGCGCTCGATTTACTCCCTGGCAACGCCGGTGTCGAGCACTCGGCGCAGAGGTACGCCCAGCCGGTAGTTGGCCCCCGCCACGAGCCCGGACTGAGTCGCCAGGGCCCTTCGCGGGTTCCGAGGCGGGGACGTGCCCTCCACAGCTGGAGCTCACCGATGAGCCTCAATCGTGTTGTGCGCAGGTGTATGACGGCGGCCGCGGCCCTCTCGGCCACCGCGGCGGCCTGCCTGCTCGCCCCCTCCTCCGCCTCGGCGGGCCCGTCCGCCGTCGAACTGCCGTCGCCGCGGGCCGGGTTCGACTACCAGATCGGCGGCGCCTACACCCCGCCCGCCGGAGTGAAGACCGTCAGCCGCGACCGCGGCGCCACCCCCGCCCGCGGCCTGTACAACCTCTGCTACGTCAACGCCTTCCAGGCGCAGCCGGGCGCCGAGAAGGAGTGGGATTCCGACCTGCTCCTTCGGAACGCGAACGGTGACGTCGTCTACGACGGCGAGTGGGGCGAGGCCGTCCTCGACATCCGCACCGCGGGCAAGCGCAAGCGGATCGCCGCCAAGGTCAACGGGTGGATCGACTCCTGCGCCGCCAAGGGCTTCCAGGCCGTCGAGCCCGACAACTACGACACGTACACCCGTTTCCCGGGGCGCCTGAAGGCGAGCCAGGCCAAGGCCTTCATCTCGCTCCTGTCCGCGCACGCCCACGACAAGGGGCTTGCCATCGCACAGAAGAACACGCCGGATCTGGCCGCCGACCGCAAGGAGACCGGACTGGACTTCGCCGTCGCCGAGGAGTGCGGGCAGTGGGACGAGTGCGGGAAGTACACGGCGGCGTTCGGCAACCGTGTCCTGGTCATCGAGTACTCGGCCGATGGCCTGCGCAAGGCCTGCGCCGGCTGGGGTGACCGGCTGAGCATCGTCCGCCGTGACGTCGGGGTCTCGCCCGTGGGCAGCAGCGGATACCTCCGCAGGACCTGCTGAGCAGGACGCCGGGTTCCGGCCGTCCGGAACCCGGCGCACCGCGCACGCGATACCTCTCCCCTCTCCCGCCCCTGGAGGCAGTGATGACAGCAGTCCCCCGAGCGCCGGGACCACCGTCGCGGCGCGGTGTGCTGCGCGCAGGCGGTGCCGGTGCGCTCGCGGTGGCCGGTGGCGCCCTGACGGGCTGCGGCTCGGGCACGGCCGACGGGGTCGGCTCCGACGGCCGCGTCACGATCCAGATGTGGCACGGCCAGAACGACACCGCGGCGAAGGTCATCAAGAGCCTGGCCGCCGAGTTCGAGCGCACCCACCCGGACATCCGCGTGGACATGGGCGGCGGCGTGCTGTCCGACGCCATGCTGCAGAAGGTCACCGCCGCGCTCGCCTCCGGCGCCTACCCCGACATCGCGTACATCTTCGGCTCCGACCTCGCGAGCGTGGCCCGCAGCCCGCAGGTCGTCGACCTGACCGAGCACGTGCGGCAGGGCCCGACGCCGTGGCGCAACTACCACGCCCCGGCCCGGGAGGCCGTCACCGTCAACGGCAGGGTCCGCGCGATGCCCGCGCTCCTGGACGCCCTCGCCGTGGTCTGCAACAAGAAGGTGTTCGCCGAAGCCGGGGTCGACCTGCCCGAGCCGGGCTGGACCTGGCGGGAGTTCACCGACACCGCACGCCGCCTCACCGACTCGGCCAAGGGGCGGTTCGGCACCGGCTGGCCCGGCACCGGCGACGAGGACACCGTGTGGCGGCTGTGGCCGCTGATCTGGGACCTGGGCGGCGACGTCATCGCCGGGGACGGGCGGAGCATCGGCTTCGAGAAGCAGGGCGTGCGCGCCCTTGAGGTCGTCCAGGACCTGGTGCGCGACAAAAGCGTCTACATCGACCCCAAGCCGGGCAGCGAGCAGATGTACCAGGTCTTCCTCTCCGACCGGATGGGCATGGTGCCGACCGCCCCCTGGCAGCTGCCGGACATCAGGCAGGCGAAGGTCGACTACCACGTCGTGCCCCTGCCCAGCTTCAGCGGCCGTCCCATCACCATCTCCGGGCCCGACACCTGGACGCTCTTCGACAACGGCGAGGCCCGTGTGAAGGCCGCGCGCGCCTTCGTCACGTGGCTCGCCCAGCCCGCGCAGGACAGCCGGTGGGACGTGCAGGCGGGCAGCCTGCCGCTCAGCCGCCGCAGCGAGGACCGCCCGGACTGGCGCGAGCACTCCACCCGTACGCCCGGCCTGTCCGTGTTCACCGAGGCGGTCACCTCGGCGCGCGTACGCCCGGTGCACCCGGCCTACCCCCGCGTCTCGCGCGCCCTGGGGCAGGCCATCGTCGCGGTGCTGCTCGGCCGCAAGAGCCCCGCCGACGCGGTGCGCTCCTGCGCCGAGGAGTCCAACGCCGCCCTGCTGATACCGCGTTGAGGACCTGACATGCCCCGACTTCCCGCACCGCTGACCCTGCCGCAGAACCCGCCGGAGCCGCGCGCCCTGCGCCGTCGGCGCCGCAAGGAGGCGGCCACCGCCTGGGCGTTCGTCTCGCCCGCCGTGCTCGTCATCCTCGGCCTGAGCGTGCTGCCGGTCATCTGGTCGCTGCTGCTTTCCTTCCAGGCCAACGACCTGGTCACGCCCAGCCGTTGGGTGGGCCTCGACAACTACCACGCCCTGCGCCAGGACCCGAACTTCCACCAGGCCGTGCGGAACACCGTCCTCTACACGGTCCTGTACGTGCCGTTGAGCATCGCCATCGGACTGGCCCTGGCCCTCGTGCTCAACCGGCGCATCCGCTTCGTCGGGCTCTACCGGACGCTGTTCTTCATCCCCTTCGTCATCTCCGCCACCGCGCAGGGCGTGCTGTTCTCCTTCATCCTCGACCCGGAGTTCGGGGCCGCCAACTCCGTCCTGCACCGGCTCGGCATCTCGCCGCAGGGTTTCCTCACCGACCCCTCGCAGGCGCTGATGGTCCTGGTCGTCATCACCCTGTGGAGCGGTACGGGGCTGTGCACCGTCATCTACCTCGCGGCGCTGCAGGACGTCGACCACTCGCAGGTGGAGGCCGCCCGCCTGGACGGCGCGGGGCGGGCGCAGATCCTGCGGCACGTGACGCTGCCCGCGCTCACGCCGGTGAGCGTGTTCCTGCTCCTGTGGCAGACCATCCAGTCCCTGCAGGTCTTCGACCTCGTCTACGTGACCACCAAGGGCGGGCCCCTCGGCTCGACCACCGTGATCGTCTACTTCATCTGGGAGCAGGCCTTCAAGGAGTTCACCGCCGGGTACGGCGCGGCCGCCGCCTACGTCCTCGCCCTGGCGCTGATGGTCGTGGCCGTGCTGCTGCGCGTGGTCCGCCGCGAGCGCACCCCTCGTACGAAAGCAGCCGCCTCATGACCGCGACCACGACCGAGCCGTCCCGGATCAGCTCCCGTCCCGCGTCGGTGCCGGCCGCCCGGCGGCGCCTCCGGCTCCCGTTCAGCGCCTGGCACCTGCTGCTCGCGCCACTGGCCGCGCTGTTCGCGGTGCCGCTGGTGTGGCTGCTGCTCAGTTCGCTGATGAGCAACGCCGAGATCAACCGCTTCCCGCCCGCGCTTTGGCCCTCGAAGATCGACTTCGGCGGATACAGCTACGTCCTCGGCAACGCCATGTTCCCCCGCTGGCTGCTGAACTCGGTGATCGTCTCCGCGGTCGCCGTCACCTCCAACCTCGTGTTCGGTGTGCTCGGCGGCTACGCGTTCGCCCGGATGCGGTTCGCCGGGTCGCGGCTGCTGCTCGTCCTGATGCTCGCGACGATGGCGATCCCGTTCCAGCTCACGATGATTCCCACCTTCCTCGTCATGAAGAAGCTCGGGCTCATCGACACGCTCGGCGCGCTCATCGTGCCCGCGCTCGTCACGCCGTTCGCGGTGTTCCTGCTGCGGCAGTTCTTCCTGTCCCTGCCGAGGGAGCTGGAGGAGGCCGCCTGGATCGACGGCTGCTCCCGGCTGCGGGTCATCGTCTCCATTGTCCTGCCCCTGGCCCGGCCCGCGCTCGCCACGGTCGCCGTGCTCACCTTCCTGACCACGTGGAACGACCTGACCTGGCCGCTGATCGCCATCAACCACGACACGCAGTACACGCTGCAACTGGGCCTGACCACCTTCCAGGGCCAGCACCACACCCGCTGGTCGGCGGTGATGGCGGGCAACGTCCTGACGGTCCTTCCGGTGCTCGTCGCGTTCCTCTTCGCCCAGAAGGCCTTCATCCGCTCCGTCACCTCCAGCGGCCTCAAGGGCTGACCACCCGCCGCCCGCACCCGTTCAAAGGACCGCGATGCCCACCGCGTACGACCTGCTCGTCATCGGGGACGCCAACCCCGATGTCGTCCTCGGCCCGCTCACCGAACCGCTCGCCTTCGGCCAGCGCGAACAGCTCACCGAATCCGGCTCCCTCGTCGTCGGCGGCTCCGCCGCGATCATGGCCTGCGGCGCCGCGCGACTCGGCCTGCGCGTGGCCTTCGCGGGGCGCGTCGGCGACGACGACGCCGGCCGCTATATCCGCGACGCCCTCACCGCCCACGGCGTCGACACCCGGGCCCTGGCCACGGACCCGGACCGCGCGACGCCGCTGACCGTCGTCCTCACCCGTGGCGACGACCGCGCCATCCTCACCTCGCCCGGCACCCTCACCGCGACCTCGGGACGTGACGTGCCCGCGGAACTGCTCGCCGCCAGTCGGCACGTCCACGCGGCCTCGTACTTCTTGCAGCCGAAGCTCGCCGATGACCTGCCGGACCTGCTGCGCGCCGCCCGTGCGCACGGCGCCACGACGTCCCTGGACACGCAGGACGATCCGTCGGGACGCTGGGACGGGGCCGCCCTCGACGCGGCCCTCGCGCAGACCGACATCCTGCTGCCCAACGCCCAGGAAGCGATGGGCCTCGCGGGGTGCGGGGAATCCCCCGAGGCGGCCGCCGCGCTCCTCGCCGCGCGCGTCCCCCTGGTGGTCGTCAAGAACGGGCCCCAGGGCGCCCTGTGCCACGACGGCCGCACGCTGATCAGCGCGGAGAGCATCGCGGTGACGCCCGTCGACGCGGTCGGCGCCGGGGACAGTTTCGACGCCGGATTCATCGCCGCCACGCTGCGGCACCAGCCTCCGCACGAGGCCCTGCGGTTCGCCGCCGTGTGCGGCGCCCTGTCCACGCGGGCCCACGGAGGCACCGCGGCCCAGCCCACCTGGGACGAAGCCCTCGTCCACACCACCTCTCCCACCGGAGCGCACGCATCATGACCCAGCCCAAGATCGTCTTCATCGGCGCAGGAAGCGTCGTCTTCACCCAGGGGCTGCTCGCCGACCTCTTCGCCTTCCCCGAGCTGAAGAACGCGCACATCGCCCTGCACGACATCGACGCCGAGCGGCTGGCCACCGCCGAGGCCGCGGCCCGCTACATAGCGCGTGAACGCGGCGCCGACGCCCGTATCACCGCCCACGCCGACCGCCGCGCATCCCTGGCGGGTGCCGACTTCGTCATCAACATCGTGCAGATCGGCATGGGCGAGTCCACCCGTACCGACTTCGACGTCCCCGCCCGCCACGGCCTTCGCCAGACCATCGGCGACACCCTCGGCATCGGCGGCATCTTCCGCGCCCTGCGCACCTTCCCCTTCCTCAAGCAGCTCGGCGCGGACATCGCCGAACTCTGCCCCGACGCCTGGCTGCTCAACTACACCAACCCCATGGCCATGAACGTCCAGTACCTCACCGAGGCCACCGGCCTGACCAAGGTGGTCGGCCTGTGCCACTCGGTGTACTGGACCATGCAGGACCTGGCCAAGCTCGTGGGCGTCCCCTACGAAGAGATCACCTACCGGGCCGCCGGAGTCAACCACCAGGCCTGGGTGCTGCGGTTCGAGCACCAGGGCACCGACCTCTACCCCCGCCTCGACGAACTCATCGCCGAGGACGAGCAGTTGCGGCGCCGCGTGCGCGTCGACATGTACCGACGTCTCGGCCACTACCCGACCGAGACCAGCGAGCACTCCTCGGAGTACGTGCCCTGGTACCTGCACCACGACAGCGAGATCGAGCGGCTGCGCCTCCCGATCGGTGCCTACGTCGGCATCGTCGACGAGAACGTCGCCGAGTACCGCCACACCCGCGACGCCCTCGCCGCCGGAGACCCCCTCACCGTCGAGGGCACCATGGAGTACGCGCCGCAGATCATCCACAGCATGGTCACCGGCACCCCGCGCACCGTCTACGGAAACGTCCCCAACCGCGGCCTGATCGACAACCTCCCGGCCCACGGCGTGGTCGAGGTGCCCTGCCTGGTCGACGCGGCGGGCGTCCAGCCGACCCGCGCCGGATCCCTGCCGCCGCAGCTCGCCGCCCTCAACCGCACGTATCTGAGCATGAACGACCTCGTCGTACGCGCCGCCGTCGACGACGAGCCGCGGCACATCCGGCACGCGGCCATGACCGACCCGGCCACCGCCGCCGCCCTGACCGTCGATCAGATCTGGCGCCTCTGCGACGACATGGTCCGCGCCCACGCGGACCTCCTCCAGCCGTCGCTGCGGGTCACGCTGGCCGACAGCTGACCCGGGCCACCCGGACCCAGTACCCGGGCGCACCACACTCCGACCAAGAACGGGAAACCACACGCATGTCCCTCACCAGCCAAGAGATCGCCACGCAGCCGCAGTGCTGGGAGAGCGTGCTCGGCCTGCTCCCCGACGTCGCCGCGGCGCTGCCCGCGAAGGGCGAGCACGTCGCCGTGATCGGCTGCGGCACCTCGCTCTTCATGGCCCAGGCCTACGCCCACCTGCGCGAGGAGGCCGGGCACGGCCCCACCGACGCCTTCCCCGCGTCGGCTGCCCGGCTGCACCGCCGCTACGACCGGATCATCGCCCTCACCCGCTCCGGCACCACCACCGAGATCCTCACCGCGCTCGCCGCCGCCGACCCGGCCGCCCGCGTCACGACGATCACCGCGGTGCCCGGCTCACCGGCCGCCCGCGTCGCCCACGACGTGATCGCGCTGGCGGAGGCCGACGAGCGGTCCGTCGTCCAGACCCGCTATCCGACCACGCAACTGATCCTGCTCCTGGCCCACTTGGGCCACTCCGTCGAGCAGGCGCGCGCCGACGTCGTGACCGCGCTCGAAGCCCCCCTCGACGCGGGCCTGCTCGGCGCCGAGCAGATCACGTTCCTCGGCGAGGGCTGGCATGCGGGGCTCGCCCACGAGGCCGCCCTGAAGGTGCGCGAGGCCGCGGCCCACTGGACGGAGTCCTACCTGGTCCCGGAGTACCGGCACGGGCCCATCGCCGTGGCGGGGCCGGGGCGCGCCGTGTGGAGCCTGTCCCCGCTGCCCGAGGAGCTTGCCGAGCGGATCGAGGCCACGGGCGCCTTCCTGCGCCGGCCGAGCCTCGATGCGCTCGCGGAACTCGTGCTCGCCCAGCGCCTGGCCGTGCGGCTCGCCGAGGACGCGGGGCGCGACCCCGACAGCCCCGCCCACCTGACCCGGTCCGTGGTCCTCGCCTGACGGACCCCATGACCGGCGGGGACCGCCCTCTCTCCCCCGACTCGGCGGTCCCCGCCTCTCCTTCGCCCCGACCTCGCCCGGCCGACTCGTCCGGTCGGCCACCGACCCTGGAACGCAGCCATGCCTCTGGTCACCCCGTACGACATGCTCCACACCACCTCCGCGGCGGTGGGAGCCTTCAACGTCGCCCTCATCGAGCAGTTGGAGGCCATCCTCATCGGAGCCGAGCGTGCCCGGCTCCCCGTGATCGTGCAGATCAGCGAGAACGCCGTCGCCCATCACGGCTCCCTGGCTCCCCTCGCGGCAGCGGCCCGTACCGCTCTCGCCGCCTCGTGCGTCCCCGCGGCCCTGCACCTGGACCACGCCACCCGCCCCGAGCTGATCGAGGAGGCCGTCGCCCTCGGCTTCACGTCCGTCATGTACGACGGCGCCGCCCTGCCCTGGCAGGAGAACGTCGCCCACACCCGTCGGATCGCGCGCCACTGCCGGGAGCACGGCGTGTTCCTGGAGGCGGAGCTGGGCGAGATCGGCGGCAAGGACGGCGCGCACGCGCCCGGGGTGCGCACGGACCCCGCCGAGGCCGCCCAGTTCGTGCGGGACACCGGCGTGGACGCCCTCGCGGTGGCCGTCGGCACCTCGCACCACATGACGGAACGCACCGCCCGACTCGACCTGGAGCTCGTACGGGAGTTGCGTGCCGCGGTGCCGGTGCCGCTCGTCCTGCACGGTTCGTCGGGGGCCGACGACGCGACCCTGGCCGCGGCGGCGGCCGCCGGTATCCGCAAGATCAACATCTCGACGCACCTCAACGCGGTCTTCACCGAGGCCGTGCGCGGCGTACTCGACTCGGGGCCGGTCGTCGACCCCCGGCGCTATGTGAGCCGGGGCCGCGAGGCGATGGCCGCCGAGGTCGCCCGGCTGCTGCGGCTCTTCTCCTCTTCGGTTCCGGCGGCCGTGACTTCGTAGCCGGGGAGCGGATGCGACAAGGCCATCAGCAGCAAGCGGACACAGCAGCCGGAATGGAATGATCCCTGGGAAAGCCAAATAGGCCCGAACGGGATATGGCACGGAATCTACGTGCCGGACTACAAAATCGAAGTCGCCCTCGCCTACCGGAGTCCGCGAAGTGACCGACTCTTAGTTCCCGGGTCCTCGCAGGACGGCGAACAGCCCCCGGGCCCGTTCGCCTTCGGGGCCTCGCCAGGAACCGTGGACGTGGCCGGTGGCCCCTTGCGGAACCAGGGGCTCGTCGTCGGGGACGGGCCGCAGAACCCGCTGCAAGCGCAGGAGCGCGCCGTGCGGGAGGGCAAGCACCGTGCCCTCCCGATCGTCGGTGGCAGGGGCGGGAGAGGCCGAAGAGGCCGCGCCTTCACCGGTGAAGGATGAGGTGACCTCCCGGTCGGGAGCGTCGCTGATGTTCTGGGCCTGGGCGTGGACCCTGCCCTCGATGAGCGCGAGCAACTGGGCGACCAGTACCGGGTCGTGGCAGCCGTCGTACGCCCAGCGACGGCCGAGGACCCCGTGCTCCATCGTGCCCACGAGGGCGTGCTCCGCCCCGTCGAGCGGGGCACCGCGATAGGTGAGCGGCACCAGGTACGCGGTCGCCTCGGCGCCGGACGTATCGGTGACCACGATGAACTCCATGCCCACCTCCCCCGCCGGGTCGTCGAGGCGGAAGCCGCCGGACGTGACCAGCTCCGGTTCGCCCTTGCCCCTGAACCACGGGCGTGCGGGGAGCCAGGAACCGAGCAGTTCCAGTTTGGTCGGTTCAACGGAGGTGCGGTGGATGACGGCCATGCCGGGACTCTCTTCCGTCGAGCGGATGCGGTCCCGCCCACCTTGCCACCCGTGCGACGGCGGTAGAGCGGCGAGGCCCTCGGGCCGGTTTGTATCCAGTGGGTATCAGGGGGCGCTTGGTCTGCCATCGGTTGGGGGATACGGCCCCGGTGGAAGTTGCCGGGTCCGTTGTCTGCCATATCGTTCCTTTCAGGTCGCTGGTCACCCCACCACCCGTCCGCCCCACTAGACCCGCCCGTGCAGGAGTGATCCCCCCGTGTCGTCGTCCACCCCGGCTCCGGCCTCCCCGCAGCCCGTCCGTGTGCTGCTGGTGGAGGACGACGACCTGATGCGGCGGTCCTTCGCCGTCGCTCTGGAGCGCTACGGGTACGGGGTCGAGGTCGCGGCCGACGGGCTCGCGGGGCTCGAACTCTTCCGCGACGAGACGTTCGACCTGCTGATCCTGGACGTCATGCTGCCCGGTCTCGACGGGATCGGGCTGTGCCGCAGGGTCCGCGAGACCAGCCTGGTGCCGGTCCTGATGATGTCGGCGCGCGGTGACGGACTCGATGTCGTCGCCGGTCTCGAGGCCGGGGCGGACGACTATGTGGTCAAGCCCGTGGACACGTACGTCTTGGTGGCCCGCATCCGCTCGCTGCTGCGTCGGGCGACGTACGCGCCCGCCCCGGCGTCCGTCCCGTCCGAGGAGAATGTGCTGGTCTTCGGGGATCTGAGCATCGACACGGGTGGCCTGGAGGTGACCGTGTCCGGGCGTCCCGTGGCGCTCACCCCGACCGAACTGAAGCTGCTGCTCGAGTTCGCCGCCCACCCGGGGATCGTGCTGGAGCGGCACACGCTGCTGCGCAACGTCTGGGACTACGGCTGGGACGGCGACAGCCGGGTCGTGGACCTGTGTGTGCAGCGGCTGCGCGGCAAGCTGGGACGGGACCGCATCGAGACGGTCCGCGGCTTCGGCTACAAGCTCAGGCGCTGAGAGCCTGTGTCACCGTTCCGCGGGCCGACCCGTGTGGGCCTGCGCTGGAAGATCGCGGCACTGGCCGCTGCCACGGCGTGTCTCGTCGCGGCGGTGGTGGGCGTACTGGTGCATCTGTGGACCGCGCGGGACATCCGCGACCGGGCCGACGCGAACGCCTTCAACACCGTCTACTCCGCGATGGGCACCTACCGGCGCACCGGCACGCTGGCCGACGGTGCCGAGCTCGATCCACGCGACCTGCCCGGCGCACTGCGCCACCCGGCCGACGGCGAGCGGCACACGGCCTACGACGGACGCGTCGACGGCAACCTGGGGCCCAGCTACTGGGGCGCCCAGCGGGTCGGCGGTCCGGGCAGCCGGGTCCTTGCCGTCCGGATCAACATGAGCCCGGAACTGCACGAGCTGCACCGGCTCGACGTGGTCATGGTGGCGGCCTCGCTGGTGGCGCTCGGGGCGGCCGTTCCCCTCGCCGTGTACGGGGCCGGGCTGCTCGGCCGACGGCTGCGGCGGGTCTCCGAGACGGCGGGCCGGATCTCCGCGGGGGATCTGGACGCCAGGACCGGGCCTGCCGCGGGCCGCGACGAGGTGGACGACATCGCCGCCACCGTCGACCTCATGGCCGATACCCTCGCCCGGCAGCTCCGCTCCGAGCGCCGTTTCACCGCGGACGTGGCCCACGAACTGCGTACCCCCGTCGGCGGTCTGCTGGCCGCCGCCGACCTGCTGCCCGCGGGTGAGACGGAGGACCTGCTGCGGGCCCGGGTGCGCGATCTGCGCGGCCTGGTCGAGGACCTCCTGGAGATCTCCCGCCTCGACGCGGGGGCCGAACAGCCGGTCCGGGCCCATGTCCCGCTCGGGGCGGTCGTCTCCGAAGCGGTGGTGCGCACCGGCCTCGCAACCGAGGTCACCATCGGCGGCGGACAGACGGACGCATCTGCGCGGGAGCAGGCACCGCAGACCGTCGAGACCGACCCGCGCCGCCTCGAACGCATCGTCAGCAACCTCGTCGTCAACGCCCACCGGCACGGTGGATCTCCGGTGCGGGTCACCGTCGAGGGGCGCACCGTCGTCGTACGCGACCACGGCCCGGGCTTTCCCCCCGAGGTACTCCGCGACGGGCCGCGGCGCTTCCACACGGGCGCGGCGGAGCGCGGCTCGGGCCACGGCCTCGGCCTGACCATCGCGCTGGGCCAGGCGCGGCTGCTCGGCGCCGAACTGCGCCTGGACAACGCCCCGGACGGCGGCGCGGTCGCCACCCTGCGCCTGCCGAACTGAGCCACCCACTGCACGGGCCGCACAGCCGCTGCACAGTAGAGCCGCCACCGATACGTCACGGCCCAGACGCCGATACGTTCCCCGGACACCCTTCGACGTGCACCCACCGCACCGACGAGGAGTCCCCCTGTGAGCCCCGGCCCCTTTGCCCAGCACGAACTGCAGGAACTGCAGGAACTGCACGGACTGCACACGACGACCGGAATAGCGGCCTCCACCACCGACCTGTCGAAGGTCTACGGCAGCGGCGACACCCGTGTCGTCGCCCTGGACCGGGTCAGCATCTCCTTCCGCGAGGGCGAGTTCACCGCGATCATGGGCCCCTCCGGCTCCGGCAAGTCCACCTTGATGCACTGCGCCGCCGGGCTCGACTCCGTCAGCTCCGGCTCCGTACGCATCGGCACGACCGAGTTGAGCACGCTCGACGACCGGCAGCTGACGGAGCTGCGCCGTGACCGGATCGGCTTCATCTTCCAGGCGTTCAACCTGCTGCCGACCCTGACGGCGATGGAGAACATCACGCTGCCGCTCAGCATCGCGGGCCGTCGCCCCGACGAGGAGTGGCTGCGGCGCGTGGTGTCCATGGTCGGTCTCGCCGAGCGTCTCGACCACCGTCCCGGGCAGCTGTCCGGCGGGCAGCAGCAGCGCGTGGCGGTGGCCCGCGCCCTGGCTTCCCGGCCGGGGATCGTCTTCGGCGACGAGCCCACCGGCAACCTCGACTCGCGTGCGGGGGCCGAGGTGCTCGGCTTCCTGCGCGACGCGGGGCGCGACCTTGGCCGGACCGTGGTCATGGTCACCCACGACCCGGTCGCCGCCGGCTACGCGGACCGCGTGGTCTTCCTGGCCGACGGGCGGCTCGTCGACGAGATGAAGCAGCCGACGCCGGAGCGCGTCCTGGACCTGATGAAGACGCTCGACACTGGCCCGCGCACCAGCTGAGGCACCGCGCCCTTTCTGACAGCTGCCCCACCGGTGCCGCAAGCCCCTCCCCGCACCGCCCCGCACCACCCACCCGCTCGCCTCGCCGAGCCCTCCTCCCAGGATTCGCCCCGTATGTTCCGTACCGCTCTGCGCAACGTCTTCGCGCACAAGGCCCGGCTGGCCATGACCGTCCTCGCGGTCTGCCTGGGTGTCGCGTTCGTCAGCGGCACCCTCGTCTTCGCCGACTCCTCGGCCGCGGCCTACCGCGCCGCCGCGTCGCAGAACTTCGCCGGGATCGCCGTCAGCGTGACCCCGAAGGACCCGCCCCCGGGCACCGCCGTCGACGAGCACTCTCCCGCCCTGGACGACGCCCTGGTCAGGAAGTTGGCGGGCGTGCCCGGCGTCGCCGCCGTACGCCCCACGGCCGACGGATCGGCCGTCCTGAACGCGGCGGACGGCACGCCGCTGCGGGCCGACAAGGCGTGGGCCAACCTGGGCGCCGCCTACGTGCCGGGCAAGGGCGGCAAGGACAGCCGATACCCCCTGGCCGAGGGCCACGCCCCGCGTGACGGCAAGGAGCTGGCCGTGGACAGCGGGACCGCGTCCGCCGGGCACCTCCGCATCGGTGACATGGTCACGGTGGCCACCGACGGACCGGTCATGAAAAAGCGACTTGTCGGCATCGTCACCACCAAAGACACGCGGGTGACGGCCGGGGGCACCCTGGTCCTGTTCGACAAGGCGAGCGCCCAGCGCCTCTTCGCGTCCCCCGGCCACTACACCGGCATCGACGTGTCCGCCGCGGACGGCACCGGGCAGTCCGAGCTCTCCCGCCGCGTCGAGGACGTCCTGCCCGCCGACCGGGCCCAGGCCACCACCGGCAGCGCCCAGGCCGACCAGGAGGCGACGAACGTCGACACCATGACCCGCGGCTATCGGAAGATGCCCATGATCTTCGCCGGGGTCTCGCTGTTCATCGGCTCGTTCCTCGTCGTCAACACCTTCACCATGCTGGTGTCCCGGCGTACCCGGGAGATCGCGCTGCTGCGGGCGATCGGCGCGGGACGCCGCCAGATGGTGCGCTCCGTCCTCCTGGAGGCCCTGCTGATCGGCCTCACCGCGTCGGCGGCCGGATTCCTGCTCGGCCTCGGCATCGCCGCCGTACTGCCCGACGTCCTGAGCACCACCGGCGACACCCTGCCCGACGGGCCCCTCGTGATCGGCGCACGCCCCGTCCTCGCGGCGCTCGGCGTGGGGGTGGGCGTCACGGTGCTCGCCGCGTGGCTGCCCGCGCGCGGGGCGGCCGGGATCGCCCCCATCGAGGCGCTGCGGGCGGCCGAGCAGCCGCCCTCCGCCGCGCGTTCACGCAGGCGCGGCCTGGCGGGGCTCGCTCTCCTCGTCATCGGCGCCGGTCTGCTGGTGTCCCTCACCGGGGCCGAGGACGCCTCGGAGGAAAACTTGCGGAGCGCGATGCTCGGCTGCACCGTCCTGCTCTTCGCCATGATCGTCCTCTCGCCGCTGCTCGCCGCTCCCGTGATCCGCCTTGCCGGGCGCCTCACCGGACGCTTCGGTGTCATCGGCCGTCTCGCGCGGGAGAACGCGCTGCGCGACCCGCGGCGCACGGCGGCGACCGCCGCCACCTTGATGATCAGTACGGCGCTGGTCGCCGGGCTCGCCGTCATCGGGAACTCCACCGGCCAGGCCCTGGACCGCCAGGCCGCGGCAGGACTCGGCGCCGACTACGTGATCGGCACCCGCACCCCCACGACCGGCATCGACAAGGCCACTGTCCGGCGGGTGGCCGACGCCCCCGGGGTGCGGACCGCCGCGGCGGTCTCGGACTCCACCCTGTTCGTCGGCGGCCGCGTCCGGGAGATCTCCGGCGTCGACCCGCGGGCAGCCGCCGCCACCATGGAGCTCGACTTCGTCAGCGGCTCGCTCGACGACCTCGGGCCGGGCCGGATCGCCCTCTCCAGCACCCTCGCCCGGGAACAGGGTGTGGGCGTGGGCGGCAAGCTGACCGCGTCGATGGGCCGCAGCCAGAAGACCGGGACGTACACGGTCGTGGGCGTCTACCGGGACAACCCCACCGCGCACGACGCGCTGGGCGCCCGGAGCGAGGTGCGGCACAACAGCTTCAGGCCGGGCTCCGTGCAGCGGATCCTCGTGCGCACCGATGACGGCGCGACCTCACGGACTCAGGATCGGCTGCGTACGGCGGTGGGCGACAGCCCGCTCCTGAAGGTGCAGGACCGCGAGGAACTCGTGCGCGAGGCGGCCGGTGCCGTGGGCAACCTCCTGACGCTGATGTACGGGCTGTTGGCCATCGGTGTCGTGATCTCGGCGCTAGGCATCGTGAACACGCTGGCCATGTCGGTCACGGAGCGCACCCGCGAGATCGGTGTGCTGCGCGCCATCGGCATGGACCGCTCCGGAGTCCGGCGGATGATCCGCCTGGAGGCGGTGACTGTGGCCGCGTTCGGCACGCTCCTCGGCCTCGTGGGCGGGGTGTTCGGGGCGTGGGCGGTCGGCGCGCTGGCCAACGGCGCGATGGAGGGGTACACGCTGTCGGTGCCGTGGGGGACGCTGGCGCTCGTATGCCTGGCATCCCTGGTGATCGGCGCGCTCGCGGCGGCTCTTCCGGCCCGTCGGGCGGCGGCGCTGAGCCCGCTGGAGGCGGTCGCGGAGGCCTGACGGGCGGAAGACCGGCGCTCGCTCAGCCCACGGGCTCGAGCTTCAGCGTCTGCTCGGCCGCGGTCCTCCCACCGCCGACACCACCGCGGACGCCGCCGCCGGTCGTGTCGGTCCAGGCGCGGGTGGGTGTGGTCTCGGCCAGTCTGCCCTTGGCGTCGGACAGGGCGATGACGAGGCCGCTGTAGCGGTTGACCAGGCGCACGGTGTCCGTGGCGCGTCCCTTCGCGTCGCGGCCGGGCACGACGAACCACTGCTGGCCGACGGTGGGTCCGGCCTGGGGCGCCGCGGTCACGGTCGGCTTGGCGCCCCAGGCGCGGCCCGCGTTCGTGGTCGGGTCGACGCCCAGGAGCCGGCCGGTCGCGGCGTTGGCGATGCGGTACGAGCCGTCGGCGTTCGAGGTGAAGACCCAGTGGCCGCGTGGGGAGTTCTCGCCCGACGGGCGTGAGGTCGTGCCGCTGCCACTGGCCGCCTGGGCGAGGGCGCGGCCCGCGCCGCTGCCGATGGTGTAGGCGGTTCCGGAGTCGACGGGAGCGGCCGGGCCGCTGGTGTCGATGGTGGTGTCGTAGTACTCGCCGTCGGTGCCGCCCGAGCACTGGAAGGAGCAGTAGCTGCGGAACTTCTTCCCGACGACGGTGGAGCCGGTCTTGTTCACCGAGTCCAGCATCCAGCGGTACCAGGATCCGGAACGGTAGTCGCCGGTGTCGCCGATCAGCTTCCACTTCTGGGTGGAGAGGTCGTCGGTGGCGTAGAAGCGCTGCGGTTGGGTGCTGTCCTGGACGACGGCCTCGGGCTGGCCGATGTACGTGCCGAGGTGGGCGTCGTAGGCGATGTTCATGGTCAACAGGTCCGATTTGGCGGGCAGTTCACCGGCGTCCTGCTGTTCCTTGACGGAGCCTTCGTTGGCCGGGTCGTAGTCGTGCGCCACGGGGGTGTAGCCGGTGGCGTTGTCGGCGTCGACCGGTTCCATGTTGCTCTCCAGGCCGCCGATGCCGGGCTGCGACCAGGCGCCGTCGTACCACTTCCGCCAGGAGCCGGGGGCCAGCTTGCCGGACATGGGGGCGCGGGCGACATGGGCCCGGCTGCCGTCCGTCCACCCGCCCGGGACGCCGCCCTTGGGGATGACGCGGGAGTTGTAGTAGACGTAGAAGTAGCCGGACGCGGTGTCGGCGAAGAGGCGCGGGTCGCCGTTGCCGTAGTGGTAAGTGTCGTGCGGGAATGCCGAGTTGTCGCCGCGCTCGGTGCTGTACGGCGAGGTGAGGACGTGGTCCTTGATGGTCCAGGTCCTGCCCTGGTCCTTGGAGAGGGCGTAGTCGATCGCGTCGTAGTGCAGGCCGTCGCCGAAGGGCTGCGGGGTGAATTCGTTGTGGACCAGGCCGTACCAGTGGCCGGTGTCCGGGTCGACCCACACGCCCATCAGGTCGCAGTAGTTCTTCCGCGCGTAGTGCGAGGTGTCCGCGGCCCGGGTGGCCGCACGGCCGGTGGGGCTGTTGTCGCACCGCCAAGTGGTGTCGTTGTTGCGGTCCTTGGCGTTTGCGGGGTCGACCGCGTCGCTCAGTTTGGCGTCGCGGGTGGCGGAGTCGAAGTCCTTGCCCGTGTAGAACGTCCACTTGCGCGGGTCGTCGGCGCCGTACAGGGCGTGTGCGGACTGATAGTGGAACGACCCGTCCTTGTCGATGTAGGTCGCGGCGGGTGAGTCGTCGGGGTGGGTCCAGGGGCCCTTCTGTCCGACGGTGACCTGATACGCGGGGGCGGGGGCGTCTTGGGCTGCCGGTCCGGGCGCCGGTGTGGACGGTGCCGGTCCGGGCGCTGCCGGTACGGGTGCTGCCGCGCTGAGCAGGACGGCCGCGCCCACCGCGAAGGCGGCCAGGACTCGTGCTCTGGGACGGAGTGACACAGGTACTCCTCTCGGGGCCGGACACCTCGCGGGCGGCGCGCCCGCGCGGCGGTGGTTCACCATGCGAAGACCGCCCAGCCGCGGTGCGGCAGCGGGGCCCCCAGTTCGTGGACGGTGCGGGACCGCGCCCCGGCGACGGCTGCTTCGACGGCGGCATCGGCGGGCTCGGCCAGCGGTGCGAGCAGCGTCGCCCGTACGTCGCGGTGGGGACCGTCGCGGTGGGGACCGTCGTGGTGGGGATCCGGCAGGTGGATGCGGGGGTGCGCCGGGTCGGCGCTGCCGTTGGCGACCGCGAGCCGGTGGCCGTCGGCGGAGCGCGTCGCGTACGGGATCAGATGCGGGGCGCCGCTCACCAGCGGGAGCCGGGGCCGCTCACCCTCCAGGAAGCGGATCGTCGTGTGGAGCAGGCTGCGGCCCTCGTCGCTGCGGGCCAGGTCGGCGGGCGCGGTCGCGGCGAGGACCGCGACGCGCCCGCCGAGCGCGTTGACGAAGTGGCACCGGCCCGCACCCCAGGGGCGGCCGTCGGGCGTGCGGACCCGGGTGAGGACGTCGGCACCGGCCAGCGGTTCGACGCGGGCCAGCGCCGGCTGGACGTCGACGCTCAGGTCCGCGCCGCCGCCCTCGCCGCCGTCCGCGCCGCCGCCCTCGCCGCCGTCCGCGCCGCCGCCCTCGCTGCCGTCCGCTGCGCACGCGTCCGTGACCTGCTCGACCGCGTACGGCCCCGGCAGCGCCGGATCCTCGCGGCCGACCAGCTCACTCACCCGTACGCCGAGGAGGTCGGCGAACCCGCGCCGGGTCAGTTCGTGTGCCGCCACCCCGTCCAACAGCAGCCCGCCGCGCAGCAGTTCGCGTATCGCGTCGTCGTCGAAGGTGTGGACGAGGCTGCCGAACAGCGCCTGGACCGGGGCCGGTCGCGCGGTGACCGGAACGCCGTAGCCGAGCAGGAATTCGGCGGTCTGCGCGGGGTCGGCGACCAAGTCCCGCATCCGGCCCGCCCCCGCGGGCAGCCGGGCGGCGGTGTCCTGCCGCCACGGCAGCCCCACACCCAGCGGCGCCATGTCGTCCGCGTGCCGTGCGGCCAGCCAGTCCAGGGCCGGCCGGGAGCGCCGCAGCAGCCGGTCGATGCGCGGGAAGTTCTCCGCGCGCTCACCGTGGGAGGGGTGCAGGTTCAGCAACAGCGCGTCGGCGCCGGAGAGTTGGGCGGTCACCATCTCCGACCAGGTCTGGGTGTCCGACTTCGACCACGCGGTGTGCGGCCAGTTCTCGATCTCCGGCTCGCAGGCCGCGTGGCGCGGGCGGAGCGTGCGCTGCGCCTCCAGGGACCAGAGCGCGGCGGCGAGGCCACGGGCGGGGGTGTCCGAGTACGAGGCGAAGTGCGGCCGGTGGGTCACCTCGCGGCCGACGGACAGGGCGGCGAACAGCGCCTCCCAGTCGCGGCCCTCCACGGAGTGCATCGCGGGCAGCGAACTCATGAGCCCCAGCTGCGAGCGGCCCCCGGAGCGCCGCCTCACCACTTCGGCAAGGCCCTCCGCTACCTCCAACTGGGCCGTGCGCCACACCTGTTGGAGCAGTGGGCGCCAGGGGTGGGGCGGGCCGGGCGCGGTGACGGCGGCGACCACCTGCTCCCGGGTGACCGGCTCGCCGACGAGGGCTTCGAGCCGCTCCAGCATGAGCGGCTCGAAGCCGCCGCCCCAGTCGAGCGGGGCGTGGTTGTGGTAGCGGAAGTCGTCCTCGACCCACAGGACCCGGAAGCCCAGGTCGGCGAAGAGCCCGTAGTGCGCGTAGAGCCAGCGGCGCCAGACGGGGCAGGCGAAGGACGCCTGGGCGGCCGCCTGCTGTCCGGTGGGCGAGACCATGGGCGCGAAGCCGAGCGTGCCGATCCGGCCCCGGTCCGCGTGGCCGACGGTGACCCAGGGGTTGAGGCTGACGTCCAGCCCGGCCGCGCTCAGTACGTCGCGGGCCTCACCCGCCGCCTCGAACCACCTCGCTTCATCAATACCGGCGAGGTGCCCGGTGTACAGCTGCTCGGCTCCGAGGAGCAGCACCACCTCGTCCACGCCGTTCTCGCCGCACACCTTGGCCAGGGCGCGGGCCCGGTCCGCGAGATCGTCGCCGGGGCGCAGTTGGAACCGCAGGTGGTAGCGCGCACGCCGGGCGACGGGCCGAGGCTTCACCGATTCCTGTGCCGTGCCGGTGTCCATCGATGCGACTCCCTTGCCGAATTAGTTCGGCTAGGATCCAAAATAAAGAGAACCTCGTCAACAGGTTCACGACAAGAAATCGATGCGGGACGATCAGCACGGACCACGGCACGGACCACGGCACAGACCAAGGAGCGGCTCCGGTGACGGCAGACCTACGCGGCGCAGGCGTACGCGACTTGGGCGGGGCGGGGCCGCCACGGGCCGGTGATCGCGCCTCGCTGCGCCGGACCAACCTCAGCCTGGTCCTTCGCCTGCTGCGTGACGCCGGGCCGCGGCCCCGTGCCCAGATCGCGGCCGAGACCGGCCTGCCCAAGGCCACCATCACCCATCTGGTCGCCGAGCTCATGGAGAGCGGCCTGGTGCGCGAAGGGGAGGCGGAGCGCCACGGCTTCGTCGGCCGCCCCGGCCGCACCGTGGAGATCGACGGCCGTACCGTCTGCGGCATCGGCGTCGAGATCAACGTCGCCTACCTGAGCCTGATCGCCCTCGACCTGCGCGGCGAGGTCGTCGCCCGGCGCCGCACCCCACTGGACACGCGCGGCACCGAACCGGCCGCCGTGCTGGACCGGATGGCACAGGCCATCGCCGAAACGCGCACGGCCCTGTACGCGCGGGGCGTGACCCCGGTCGCGGTGACCGTCGCGGCTCCCGGCGTGATCAAGACCGGCTCCGGCGTGGTCTCGTACGCTCCCAACATCGGCTGGCAGGACGTCGCCGTCACCGAGGGGCTGTGTGAGCGGCTCGGCCCCGGGGCGCCGCCGATCGGCCTGGAGAACGACGCCAAGTCGGGCGCCATCGCCGAGTATCTCGTCGCCGCGTCGGCCGACATCCACGACCTGATCTACGTGACCGGCGAGACGGGCGTCGGCGGCGGCATCATCTCCGACGGCCGGCTGCTGCAGGGGTCGGCCGGATTCGCGGGCGAGATCGGCCATATGCCCCTGGACCCGGGCGGGTTGCCGTGCGTCTGCGGCCGGGTCGGCTGCTGGGAGACCCTGGTCGGCCTCGCTGCCCTGCTCGACCGTGCGGCGCCGCCGCCCGACCCGGTCCACGACCCCACCGTCGACCTGGAACAGCGGCTGACGGAGCTGCGCCGCCGCGCCGACGCGGGCGACGCCGCCACTCTCACCGCGCTGCGAGGGATCGCCGACGGCCTGGCTCTGGGCGTGGCCCTGCTCGCCGATGTGCTCAACCCCCGCGCCGTCGTCCTGGGCGGCTACTTCACCCACTTCGGCGACTACCTCATCGACCGCGTACGCGCCGAGTTCGCCGCCCGGGTCATGGCCCCCGAAGCCGGCGGCTGCGAGATCGTCCTTTCGTCCCTGGGCTTCAGCGCCGCGGCCCGGGGCGGCGCGTGCCTGGCGCTCGACCGGGTGTACCAGGACCCGATCGGGACGGCTGCTTCCGTGGGGGCCGGGCGTACGGGGCCGTAGGCGGCCCGCTTCCCCGAGCGAAGCCATGATGACGTCATGGCGGCAGGGAACGCAGAGAACGCTGGGAACGCAGAGAACACTGAGTACACCGAGGACGGCCACTTCATCGTCATCAAGGGCCGACGCTGGCGGGCCACCGACCCCCACGTGCCCGACGACGTGAAGGAGCGCCTCGTCCACCACCTGATGGCAGCCCGCAGGGCCGTGGCCGCCGCGGGCGACGACGAAGAGGCACGGAAGGCCGCACGGGCCCGCGTGCAGTTGGCGAAGACAGGTCTTGGGGAACGCGGCACCGCGTGGTGGGAACAGGAACTCACCGAGCGACGCGGGCGGTGGAACGACTGTCTGCGTCAGCTGGACGATGAGGAGCGGCCTACTTCGGGGAGCCGGTCCGCCGAGCGGTAGCGTCCCCTGATGCGGCGTCCTGTCGCTCCCGCGTCGTGCCGCTCCTACGGCGGCCGCACCCACGTCCGGTGGCTGCTCCGCGAGGGTGCTGGAGGGCGATGGAGGGCGATTGGGCGTGCCGCGGTTGTGCCCGTCCCGAGGACGGCGGATTCTGTAGGCAATGAACGGGGCTGGTGTGGCGCCATGACTGCAGGGAACCCGGAGCGGAGTGCCGACTTTCGTGGCCCCCTCGACATCACCAGGGCGGCTACGGCCATCATTGACGCCCAGGACACGGTCATCGGGTGGAGTACCGCCGCGACGCGGCTCCTCGGTCACCCGCAGCAGGAGATCCTCGGCCGGCCCCTGTCCACGTTCCTGTCGCCGTCCGGCCCAGCGCCCGCCCTTCCCCCGCTCTCCCCCGGGCTCCGGGGCGACGAGATCCGGGTGGCCCGGCACCGGGACGGGCGCGAGCTCATCGTCGCCGTAGCGGTGTGTCCGCTGGCGGGCGCCGATGCTCCGCTGCGCGTCCTCGTCGCGACGGAGCTGACGGAGCTCCGCGGGTGGGAAGCCCGGCAGGCCCTGTTGCACGGGCTTGCCACCCAGTCACCTGTCGGCCTCGCCATCTACGACACCGATCTGCTCCTGACCTGGTGCAATTCGGCGTACGAACAGGACATGGGGCGCCCTCTCGCCGAGTTCCGCGGCTCCCGGGCCGATGAGCTGTACTCGGAGGGGAGGTTCGTGACCAGGGGGCATCCGCCCACGCTCGACGCGGTCATGCGCCACGTCCTCGACACCGGCGAACCCTTTCTGGACCTGCACTTCCAGGGACGGCCGCCCAGCGATCCGGACACGGACCACCTCTGGTCCTGTGCCTACTACCGGCTCCAGGACGCCGACGGCCACGTCTTCGGAGTGTGCGAGGACGCCTTCGACATCACCGACCGCTACCGGGCGCAGCGGCGCCTCGCCCTGCTCGTCGAGGCGGGCCGCGGCATCGGGACCGCCCTCGATGTCCTTGCCACTGCCGAGAAGATCACCGAGGTGGCCGTGCCGGAGTTCGCCGTCGCGGTCACGGTCGACCTCGCGCGGGCGGTCCTGGAGGGCGAGGTGCCTGCCACCAGCGGCTCGGCGGCTACGTCCCTGGTGCGGGTCGCCCACAGCCCGGCCGCGCGGACCCGTGAGGAAAGGGGGCAGGAGCACCCGCCCGTGCGGTACCCGTCCGGGTCACCGCAGGGCCGCTGCCTCTCCTCGGGCGGGCTCGTGCTCCAGGACACCACTCTGGTCGTGCCGCTGCGGGCCGGGAACAGTGTCCTTGGACTCGTCACGTTCCTGCGCGGCCCATCGGCCACCTTCGACAGCGGCGAAGTGGCACTGGCCGACGAGTTGGCCGCCCGGACCGCCGTGTCCATCGACAACGCGCGCCGCTTCACCCGTGAACGCAGCGCCTCCCTGGCACTCCAGCGCCAGTTGCTGCCCCGAAAGGTGCCGCAGCAGTCAGCGGTCGACGTGGCCCACCGCTACCTGCCCACGGACGACGTCACCGGGGTGGGCGGTGACTGGTTCGACGTCATCCCGCTGTCCGGGACCCGGGTCGGCCTCGTGGTCGGCGACGTGGTCGGCCACGGTCTGCAGGCCGCCGCCACGATGGGCCGGCTGCGCACGAGCGTACGCGCGTTCGCCCAGATGGACCTGGACCCCGTCGAACTCCTTTCGCGGCTCGACGATCTGGTGGCGCAGACGGGGGAGGAACAGTGGAACGAAGAGGGGGCGCCCGACGGCGCGTACGCCGATGTGACCACCGGAGCGACCTGCCTCTACGCCGTCTACGACCCGGTGTCCCGGCGCTGTGTCATGGCCAGGGCCGGGCACCTGCCTCCGGCGGTCGTCGACCCGGACGGGCACGTGACCTTCCCCGACCTGCCGGCAGGACCGCCCCTTGGCCTCGGCGGCCTGCCGTTCGAGTCCATGGAGATCGAGTTGCCGGTGGGCAGCCTGCTCGCCCTCTTCACGGACGGTCTGGTCGAGGCGCGCGACCGCGACATCGACCACGGACTCGCCACCATGGGGCGCGTGCTCAGCGACCGGCACGCGTCCCTCGAAGAGCTGTGCGACCGGGCCGTGGCGGAGCTCCTGCCGGGCGGTTCGACCGCCGACGACACGGCGCTGCTGCTCGTCCGCACGCGTGAACTCGACACGTCGCAGGTCGCCGAGTGGGAGCTGCCCGCGGAGCCGGTCGCCGTCCGCCGCGCCCGGGACCTGGCCACCCGGCAGCTGTGCCGCTGGGGCCTCGAAGAGCTGACGTTCACGACCGAGCTCGTCGTGAGCGAGCTGGTGACCAACGCGGTCAGGTACGCGGAAGGGCCGGTCCAGGTGCGCCTCATCCGCGACCGCACCCTCCTGTGCGAGGTCGCCGACGCGGGCCACACCTCACCGCACCTGCGGCACAGCGGCGAGGAGGACGAAGGCGGCCGAGGCCTCTTCATCGTCGCGCAGCTCGTCCAGAGATGGGGTACGCGCTATATGCGCTCCGGCAAGACCATCTGGACCGAACAGGCCTTCCCCACGGCGGTACGGGACGGCCGGTGACAGCCGACGACGGCCGGGCTCACGCGTCGGCGAACGCCTCCATCAGGCTGTGGGGCGCCGCGGCGCCGAACATGAGCCCATAGAGCTCGGCGCCGTCCGGCCGCCGGGCGGGCCCCGGTGGCATCCCCGAAAACGTGCCAGGCCGCGCCGACAGCCCGCCGACGGCGACCCGACAACCTCCGACAGACGCCCGCCATCTGGCGCCCCCCACCCGAGTGTGCTGAGGTGCCCACAGCCCTGGATTTCCCGCCCGTGCTCCCGGAGAGTGACCTTGCGCAGCTTGACCTTCGTCATCGGTACGGGCCGCAGCGGCTCCACCGCGCTGTCCCGCATCCTCAACACGCACCCCGACGTACTCAGCCTCAACGAGTACCTGGCCTCGGTCGGCGAAGTGGCCTTTCCCGATTGGCAGTTGTCGGGTGCGGAGTTCTGGGACGCCCTCTTCCGGCCCACGTCGTACTTCGCGGGCATGCTCCGCAGCGGACTGCCGATGCCCGAGTTCCTCTACACGCGCCGCCCGGGCCGGTACACGGCGGAGACCACCGGCATCCCCGCGCTGTCCCTGATGGTGCTGCCCCACCTCACCGACGACCCCGACGGCCTGCTCGACGAGATCCACGCCGCGGTCGTCGACTGGCCCGTCCGGACCGCCGTACAGCATCACGAAGCCCTCTTCGAACTGCTCGGCACGCGGTTCGGACGCACCGCCGTCGTGGAGCGCTCCGGATACTCGACGGGGTGGGCCCCGGGGCTGCGGACCGCCTTCCCGTACGCGAAGTTCGTGCACCTCTTCCGGGACGGTCCGGACTGCGCCCTGTCGATGAGCCGCCACCCCGGCTACCGGGTGATCACCTTGATGCGCGAGATCAGGGAACGGGCGGGAGTGGAAAGCTTCGAGGAGCTGACGGCCGACCATATGCGTGCCCTGCCACCGGAGTTGGCGCCTCTGCTCGGCGAGCGCTTCGACCCCGCCCTCGTACGGGACCGGGAGCTCCCCCTGCGGCGCTTCGGCATCCTGTGGTCCGAACTCGTAGCCCAGGGCGTGCGGTTCCTCGACGGGCTGCCGGCCGCCCAGCGCATGACGCTCGCCTACGAGGACCTCATCGACGCGCCCCGCGAGGAGCTCACCCGCCTCGCCGCGTTCGTCGGGGTCGAGCCGTCCCCGCGGTGGCTGGACGGGGCGTGCGCCCTGCTCGACGGGGGCCGCCGCGGCTCCGCGGGCAAGCAGCTGTCCGCCGCCGAACTCGACGACCTGCGGGAGAGCTGCGCCGCTGGCACCCGCGCGCTGGCGGCGACACCGCGCACGGGCCGCTCGGCGCCATGAGAAAACGGGTCCCGCGGCGCCGCGGGACCCGTTCCGGTACGGCCGGTCAGGCGGGACCTGCTCGGTACATCCCTCCCTTGCCGCGGCTCGCGCCGGATTCTCCCTGCCGGGCTGCCGCGCTGGCGGCCAGGGCGAGCAGAAGAGCGACACAGCCGGTGATGACGTTGCTGACCACGGTCCTCGTGGTGCTGACGTCACCCGCCACGACCCACGGGGCCACGATCGTCCAGACGCCCAGCGCGCAGGCGGCCCACGCCATGCTGTGCGTGCGGTCGTAGGCACGGCCGAAGCCGCCGCTCATCAGGAGGGCGTAGGCGATGCCGACGATCACGTTGGTGACCGTGAGGCGGGTCAGGCCGTTGAAGCCCGCTATCCAGGGCGAGGCGGCCAGGTAGAGCCCCGTCAGGAAGGCCAGCGTGTCGATGGCCTGCACTTTCGGAGAGCTCGCCGCGCGTTCGGCGCTTTCGTGACGAGCGCGTATGTCGGCGATGTCCGGGTGCGTTTCCATGGAGGACGGGGACATGGGAGACGTTGCCACTGCGTCCACCTCCAGTTTGCAGACAGATGACTGCTGGAGTTCCGGGCCGAGCCGGGGCGGTCCGTCCCGCTCGGCCGGAGGGGGCTCGCGTCGTCCGTTCGAAGCGACGGGCCTTGAGAGGGCGCTGCTCTTCGGAGCCCGCTGCGGCGTCGGCTCCTACCTACCCCGAGAATACTCGCCCTCACCCGTCTTGTCGTACGGCGGAGGGTGCCGTTCCGGCCAGCCTTCCTGAGCGCTTTCCTGCGTAGCGGCCGGGGGGAATGCCCACGACGCGTTTGAAGTGCCGGCTCAGGTGGGCCTGGTCGTAGAAGCCGACCTCGGTCGCCACCTCGCTGGGCGGGTGGCCGTCGAGGAGCAGCCGCCGGGCGCGCTCGACCCTGCGGGCCATCAGGTACTGGTGCGGGGCGATGCCGAAGGCGGCACTGAACGCCCGGACCAGGTGGGTGGGGTGCGCGTGCACCTGCTGCGCGGCCTCGTCCAGCGTCACGCCGCTCAGCAGCCGCTCGTCGAGCAGCTCCCGCAGGCTGTGCGCCACGCCGCGGCCCTGCTCCGGGCGGGCCGCGGCGAGCCGGGGCCGGAGGTGGCCGCGGAGCCGCTCGCCGACCAGGGCGAGGCGGCTCTCGGCCTCCAGCTCGTCACCGCGCCGTGCCAGGGCCGCGTGCAGCTGCCCGATGCGCAGGCGCAGCAGCGGGTCGGTGATGTCCGGGTCGTCCACGGCCGCGCCGATGAGGCTCTTGTCGAGGAGCGGCACGTCCAGGTACAGCACCCGCTTGCGGAAGCCGTGCGCGGTGGCCGGGGAGCCATTGTGGGGCACCTGGGGCGGCAGCAGCGACACGGTGTCCTGCGGGGTGCCGCGTTCGCGGCGGCCCAGGTCGTAGCGGACGGCGCCGTCGTCGACGATGAGCAGCGTCCACACGTCGTGGACGTGCATCGGGTACGCGTGCTCGGTGAAGTGCGCGTGGAAGACCTCCACGACGCCCGGGACCTGCGGGCGCCACGCGGAGACCTCCTGCGGGGACGACATGCCAAGAACGTACAAGACCGGACGGCCCGGCCGTCGGCAGCCTGGTCACATGACGACCGACACGACGCAGACCGACACGGCGCAGAGCGCCCCCGTACGTTTCGACACCAAGATCGCAGTGATCCTGCGCGACGACCTGGAGACCTGGCAGCGGCTGAACGTGACCGCGTTCCTGGTCAGCGGCCTCGGCTCGCAGGCCCCCGAGGTGATCGGCGAGCCGTACGCCGACGCCGACGGCACCCCGTACCTGCCGATGTTCCGGCAGCCTGTGATGGTCTTCGAGGGGTCGAAGGAGGCGGTGACGGCTGCGCACAGCCGCGCGCTGAGCCGTGCGCTGCCCCGGTCGCTCTTCACCTCCGACCTCTTCGCCACCGGACACGACGGCGACAACCGGGCGGCGGTACGGGCCGTGCCGGGCGATCAGCTGGATCTGGTCGGCCTCGCCGTGTACGGGCCGCGCAACGCGGTCGACAAGGTGATGAAGGGCGCCCGCATGCACCCCTGAACAGCGCGGCTCCAGCCAGTCGCCGTTGAGGTGGAAGGTCAGGGTGTGCTTGCCGTCCGACGTGGTCGCCGTGCTGGTCAGGGAGGACCAGACGATGCCGTCGTGGCCGTACACCCGCACTCCGCACGACAGCGTGCGGACGATCAGACCGGCCCCGTAGGCGAAGGTGGTCCCCGTCTCGACCGTGTCGAGGAGCTCCTTCTGCTGGGCGGGCGGCAGCAGTCGGCCCTTCAGGAGGGCGCTGTAGTAGCGGTTGAGGTCGCCCGTGGTGCTGACGACCTCGCCGGTCGCGCCGGACCACGCCGGGTTGTACTCCGTGGCGTCGTGGATCTCGGGGCCGGGGTTCTCCGCGTACAGCTTGGAGTAGCCGACCGCGTAGGGCGCGGGCAGCTTCGGGTCGGTGCCGGGGAAGGTGGTCTCGCGCAGTTTCAGGCGCTTGATGATGCGCCGCTCGGCCTCATGGGCGTAGGTGTTGCCCGTGACCTTCTCGATGATCATGCCCGCGAGCACGAAGTCGGTGTTGGAGTAGTTCCACCTCGTGCCGGGCTCGAAGTCGGGCTTGCACGTCAGCGCCAGGTCGACGATCTGCTGCGGCGTCCAGGCGTCGTAGCGGTGGAGCAGGAAGCCCGGCCCGTTCATGTGCTTCCGCCACTCCGTCGTGGACACCATGTCGTGCACACCGCTGGTGTGGTTCAGGAGTTGACGTACCGTCACCTTCTTGCCGTCGTAGCCGTTCCCCCGCAGCACGCCCGGCGGACCGGACCCACTTGCCCTGTGGGCCGTTCACCTCGGCGGCCACGCCCGGTATGCCGGAGCGCTCCAGCGCGTCGAGGGCTCGCTGGGTGGCGTCGTGCTTGCCGGGCGCCTCGGCCGCGGTACCGGTAGCCGACTGAAGCCGACCGAACTCGGCAAGATACAACGCCCCTTGGTCTACGCCAATCAAGCCTGTCCCAGTATTCTCATGCGCAGCCAGTAGCACACCATCCCCCCACCCAGGTTGCGCTCCGGCGCGGGCGACACCCCTTCCCTCTGCCCCAGCAGCCGGGTGACCTCCCCCAATTCGCCGCCTCCAGGAGGATCACGGTGAACGTTCGCACCAGAAGCTCGGCGATCATCGGCTCCATCTGCCTCGTCGCCTCCCTCGCCCTGACCACGGCCTCCGCCGACGAGCCCGCCGCCCCGCGCAAGGCACCGAAGGTCACGCTCAGCCAGGTGGCCATGGCCAAGAACCCGATCGCCGGAACCACGGGGCCCGGCGGCACACTCTGGATAGCCGAACGGGCCGGAACCGTACGGATGTTGGGCAAGCAAGGGCTCAGCGAGCCCGTGCTCGACATTTCCGGTGAGACCACCACCGACGGTGAACGCGGCCTCCTTGGCATCGCGTTCGACAAGAAGTACGCGCACTTCTACATCTCGTTCACGAACCTCGAAGGCACCAGCACCATCGACGAGTTCGCCGTACGGGACGGCAAGATCCGGCCCAAGACCCGGCGCACCGTCCTCACCCAGACGCAGCCCTACTCCAACCACAACGGCGGCGACATCAGGTTCGGCCCCGACGGCTACCTCTACATCGCGCTCGGCGACGGCGGCTCGGGCGGCGACCCGCACGGCAACGGCCAGAATCTCGACACCCTGCTCGGCAAGCTGCTGCGCATCGACCCGAGGGGCGGCAAACCCGGCGGCAAGCCGTACGCGATCCCGTCGGACAACCCGTTCGTGGGCGACCCGAAGGCGAAGGGCGAGATCTGGGCGTACGGGCTGCGCAATCCGTGGCGGTTCTCCTTCGACGCGGGCACGGGCGACCTGCTGATCGGCGACGTCGGCCAGAGCTCCTGGGAGGAGATCGACTGGGCACCGGCGAAGAGCCGGGGCGGCGAGAACTACGGCTGGTCCCAAATGGAGGGCACTCATCCGTTCCGTGAGGGCACCGAGCCCGCGAACCACGTCCCGCCGGTGCACGAGTACGACCGGACCGGCCTCGGCTGCTCGGTGACCGGCGGCTACGTCTACCGGGGCAAGGCGATCCCGGCCCTCAGGGGTCAGTACCTGTTCAGCGACTACTGCGACGGCACCGTCCGCGCACTGCGGATGAAGGACGGCAAGGTCACCGGCGTGAGCGATCTCGGGGTGAACGGCGGTGAGGTCATCTCGTTCGTGCAGGGGCGCGGCGGTGAACTGTACGTGCTCGACATCGGCGGCGCCGTCTCCCGTATCGACCCGGCGTGACGACCGGTCTGCTGCTCCCGTGCTCGCGCAGCCGTGACCAGCCGCAGCCGCCCTCAGCCATGCCCAGTTCTCGATCCAGTCCGGATCTGCTGGCGTCCAGGAGACTGGCCTACCTGGCGGCCTCCGGGGCGGCGGACCGCGTGTCTCTGGTCTCCACGCGGAAGGGGTAGGTCCCGGCTGCGGTGAACGCGTCGTGGATCGGCCTGATGAGCGAGGTGAGGCGACGGACGCCGGCGTCGCCGATCGGCGTCCACAGCGCCGCGCAGTGCTCGTCGGTCTCGACCTCGATCTGCTCGCGCGCGGCGATGCCGGCATCGGTAGCGGTGCCGTCTGCGTCGAGCCAGCCGCGTGCGACGAGGCGTGTCGTTGCCGCGGCCACCTCCTCGTCGTCCCACAGCCGGGTGGCACGCGCGATGGCTTCCGGGAAGTGACCAGTCACGGTTTGCAGCACGTTGCAGTCACACGGCCCGAGGCCGCCCGCTGCGAGCACGGTGAAATGCGCGTCACCGCGCCACTCGCGCAGCACCGTGACCTGCTGCCACAGTGCGACGAGCGGATCGGCCGGGAGGGGGACCGAGGCATTGGCGGCGGCCATCGTCTTCCCGGCGTGGTCGGCGCTCGCGACGACCGGGTCGATCAGCGATCGTGCCTCGGCGATCTGATCGGCGGTGAGGCTCACGCCGACGCGCTGCAACGCACGGCCGACGGCTGTGAAGCGAGCGGCCTGCCACTCCTGTGGCGGCGCTGTGTCCCAGACGCCTGCCATGGCCTGCACCGACCGCGGGCTGAAGTTGTAGAAGGCCGCGAGCGTGACCTGCCATGGGACTGCGCCCATCGGGGCTGACCGGAACGCGAACTACGCCGGTCCGTACTCGGTCACGCCCAGCTTGGCGGCCTCTTCCGGCGCCTCGGGGATGAAGTAGACGAACAGGTGGGCCGCGTTGATGGTGAGGCTGACCTCGCGGACGGCGTTCAGATTCTTGTCGGCGCGAGCGAAGGTGCTGGCGTAATGCATCGTGGTGGTCTCCCGGCAAGTGGAATGATCAAGGTCGTTCTTGGTGCGTCCGGTAAGTCAGGACGGCTCTGGCGCGGTGATCCGTGCGGAGATCGCGCCGAGTTCCCGCACTTCGATCCGGACCGTGTCTCCCGGTGCCAGGTAAGGGCGGCGGCCGGCCAGCTCCTGGATGCAGCCGGTGCCCACAGGGCCGCTGGCGATGATGTCACCGGCTCGCAGCGAGGTGCCGCGCGACGCGTGCGCCAGCATCTCGCCGAACGACCAGTGGATCTCGTCCCAGCTGCCGCCGCCGTAATGCTCATCGTTGACGTACCCGTCCATCCGCAACGCATAGCCCCGCCTCGAGCGGTAGGGCTCCAGCTCGTCGGGGGTGACGAGGAACGGGCCGAGGCTGGTCGAGGCGTCCTTGCTCTTGGACGGGCCGTACACGAACCCCATCTCGCTCGCGGAGATGTCGCGTGCGCTCCAGTCGCAGTAGACCAGGTAGCCGGCGATGTGATTCTCCGCCGTGGCGGCGTCGAGGTTTGAGCAGTCCCCGGCGATCACCGCAGCGACCTCGACCTCGTAGTCCCACAACTGAGCGCCCGGGGCGATGGCGACCTCGTCGTGCGGTCCCTTGATCGCCGCCGGGTTGGAGAAATAGAAGAGCGGATACTCGTACCAGACCGGGCTGACCGTGCCGTCGCCGACGGCTGCCTTACCCGCGTTACTGATGTGACGTTCGAACGCGGCGAAGTCCCGGACCGCCGGGGGCACCGGTATCGGTGCCAGCAGGTCGGCGGTGGCCGGCTCGACGATCTCGGTCGGTTTCCTGGTCGCGGCGGCCTCCAGCCCGCCTTCGGCGCGCAGCAGCTCCAACAGGCCCGTGCCCACGGCGTGGATCTTGTTGTCGCGCATCACGCCGCAGCGCGTGGAGCCGTCGGCGGAGCGGTAGCTGACCCACTTCATCGGGCAAGCACCTCCCGGGTGCGGTCGTAGAGGCGTCGTGCGTCGGCGAGGGAGGATGCCTGAGGGTCCGGGATCTCCTTGACGGCGGTCTCGAAACGCCCGGCGCCGCGGAAGTCGAGCACGGCCGGATCGGCGGCGCGGCCGAGCAGGCCTGCCGGGCCGTGGCTGAGCGGGGAACGGCTGAGCGGGGAACGGCTGAGGCAGGTCGGCGCGGAGTCGGACGCCGGGCCGTCGGCGGTCTCCGTACGCCTGGGGCGCTGGAACCGGGCGCCGGGCTCGGCCTTGGCCCTGTCGGTCCCGACGGCCACGACCCGGTCCCTGCGCCCGATGCCGTCCGTGCCCCCGCTGATCTCGATCGTCATCACGCGGCCACCGTCCGCGCGAACTTGACGATCTCCTCGACGAACAGCTCAGGCTGCTCCAGGGCGGCGAAGTGGCCGCCCGCGGGGATGTCGTCGTTGAAGTAGCGCAGGTCGCGATAGGCGCGCTCGGCCCAGATGCGCGGGGTACGCGTCAGTTCGTCCGGGAAGACGCTGACCCCGACGGGAAGGTCCAGCTCGGTGGGAGCGAGCGGCTGCCGGGCGTACTCCCAGTACAGGCGGGCGGAGGAAGCAGCGGTGCCGGTGAACCAGTACAGGGAGATGTGGTCGAGGATCTCGTCGGGGGTGAGGGCGCCGGGCCGGGCCCAGTCGAGGAACTTCTCGTAGATCCAGGCGGCCTGCCCGGCCGGGGAGTCGGTCAGGGCGTAGCCGATGGTCTGCGGCCGGGTGCGCTGCACGACGTGGTATCCGGAATGGACGGCGAGGAAGCGGCTGCCCTGTTCGAGGGCGGCCTTCTCCTCAGGGGCCGGGTCGTCGCCGACCGGTGGTGCGGCGAGGAACTCGGGGAAGTTGACGTGGATCGCACGCAGGCCCGTCAGGCGCTGCGCCCCCATGCGGGTCGCGACGACACCGCCCCAGTCGCCTCCCTGGGCCAGGTAGGAGTCATAGCCGAGGCGTCGCATGAGCACGCCGTACGCGCGGGCGATCCGGTCCGGGCCCCAGCCTGTCGAGGCGGGTTGGTCGGAGAAGCCGTAGCCGGGCATCGAGGGGACGACGAGGTGGAAGCCGTGCTCGGTGAGCGGGCCGACGGTCTTGAGGAACTCCAGGAACGAGCCCGGCCATCCGTGCAGCAGCAACAGGGGGGTGGCGTCGGGGCGGGGTGAGCGTACGTGCATGAAGTGGAGGCCGAGACCGTCGATGGTCGTGCGGAACTGGCCCAGCTCGTTGAGCCGCCGCTCCAGATCGCGCCAGTCGTACCCGGTGGCCCAGTACTCCAGCAGCTCCTCCAGGTGCTCCCTCCGCACCCCCTGGCTGCTGTCCGGCGCTGTCTCCCGGCCGGCGAGGCGTACCCGGTGGAGCCGGTCCTTCAGATCCTTCAGGGCACTGTCCGCGATGTCGATACGAAACGGTGTCACGCTGTCCGATGTCATGGTCACCACGGTGCGGCCGCGACGAGCGCGCAGTCCAATGATTGTTCCGGTACAGGTAATACAGGCTGCGTATAAGGCCAGTTAGGGTGGGGTGGTGTCCGAACACTTCCCCGCACCCGTGGATCTCGATCTCCGGCTGGTGCAGTGCTTCACGGTGGTCGCCGAGTACCAGCACTTCGGCCGTGCCGCCGAGGCGCTGCACACCACCCAGCCGTCGCTGAGCCGACAGATCCGCCGCCTCGAACAGCAAGTGGGCGTCCGCCTGCTCGACCGCACCACGCGCGGCACCCGGCTGAGTGAGGCCGGCGAGGTTTTCCTGCCCCAGGCCCAGGGGCTGCTGCGCACCGCGGTCGAGGCGATGGCCCGCACCCGGGCCGCGGCCCGCCCCAGCAGCATCACCATCGGCTACACCAAGGGGCTGGTCATCACCGCGGCCGTGCGGGCCCTGCGGGACCGCGATCCCGATGCCGAGGTCCACACCCGCCTGCTCGCCTGGAACGACTCGCGCGGCGCGCTGCTGGAGCACCGCGTCGACGCGGTGGTGACGCGTCTGCCGTTCCCCACCGACCGGCTGCGCGTCACCGTCCTGTACGACGAACCGCGCGTACTGGTCGTGCCCCGGGACCACCGTCTGGCCGGCCAGGAGTCGGTCACCCTCGGCGACATCGCCGACGAGCCGATCCCCCACGTACGCCAGTCCGACCCGTTGCTGAACGCCTACTGGCGGCTCGACCCCCGGCCCGACGGGCGGCCCGCGCCCGACGGCCCCCTGGTCGAAGCCCTTGAGGACAAGCACGAACTCATCGCCGCCGGGCAGGCCGTGGCCATCGGGCCGCCCCTCGACCACGCGACCGGCCTGCATCCCAGCCTCACCACCGTCCCGTTGCGCGGAGTCGAACCGAGCCAGGTCGTACTCGCCACGCGCACCGGCGACCGCAGCCGTCTGGTCACCGCTTTCCGCAAGCATGCCGAAGCTCTGCTCACCGGAACCCACCGTGCGGGGCCGATCCGCACGACATGATCAGCGGCGGCTCCGCCCGCACACGCGAGCGATCATGGCCCGTGCCTGGTCTGCGGCCACAGCGTCTCGACGAGCTCGGGCTCTCTCCTCCGGGGACGTCCCGCGCACCGCTGAACCGGACGACGCCGAGCGTGCCGCGCTCGATCAGGGCATGGACAGTGCATGGACTGTACGGCGCGGTCAGGCCGTACCTCGCGTCCTCGCCGGTGAGTCCTATGGGCAGGACGCCCCCGACGACCGGGGGCGCAACTGGACGGGATCCGGGGCGAGCCCGGTCACTGCTCGTCGGGCACCGCGTTCCCCGAAGGGGCGTCGCCGCGGCCGTAGTGGTGGGTGGTGAACATGTACACGAGTCCCGTGCCGACCACGATGCCGCCGCCGAGCAGCACGATCCAGTTGTCGTACCAGGGGGCTTCGGGGGTGCGGGGCCAGGCGATGTTGACGATGGCGAAGATCCCGTAGGCCAGCGCCCCGATGTTGACCGCGAGGCCCCACCGGCCGAGGCGATACTCCCCGCTCGGCTTCCACCCCTTGAGGCGGGCCCGCAGGGCGGCAAGGACGACCATCTGGAAGGCGGCGTAGATGCCGAGGATCGCAAAGGAGACGATCTTGGTCAGGGCGTCCGCCGAGATCAGCGAGCCGAAGGCGATCAGCGTCGGCAGGACCGCGGCGACCAGCAGCGCGTACGGCGGCACCGCGCGGGCCTCGGAGAACTTCCGCAGCATCCGGTGCCCGATGATCATCTCGTCCCGGGCGTACGAGTAGATCAGCCGGCCCGCGGCGGCCTGGAGGCTGATCGTGCAGGACAGGAAGGAGATGAGGACGACGGCCATCACGGTGCGCGCGCCCGCCTCGCCGAGGGCGTCGAAGAGGACCCTGACCACCGGGTCGGCGTCCTCACCGGAGATGACCGCCTTGTAGTCGACGACGGCGAGGAGCAGCGTCAGACACGTGAACGTCGCCGCGATCCCGCCGACGTAGATGGTGCGGCGCATCGCCTTGGGGATCACCTTGCCGGGGTTCTCGACCTCTTCGGCAACGTCTCCGCAGGCCTCGAAGCCGTAGTACTGGTAGAAGCCGATGATCGCCGCGCCGAGGAAGACGGGCAGGTAGGAGCTGTCACCGGCCGCGCCGTAGTCGTCGAAGAGGACGCCGAGGCCGTGGAAGCGGTGCGTGGTCAGGAGGATGATGCCGACGACGATCGCGCCGAGCAGCTCCGCGCCGAAGCCGACCAGCGCCGCCCACGAAAGGGCCTTCGTACCCGCGTAGTTGATGAGCACGGCGATGACGATCAGCGCGACCGTGCACAGCACGGTGGTGTGCACGGTGGGGCGGAAGCCGAGCAGGATCGCGATGTAGGGTCCCGCGCCGTACGCGACGCTCGTGATCGTGACGAGCAGCGCCCACATGTAGACCCAGCCCGTCATCCACGCCCAGCGCTTGCCCCAGAGCCGCCGCGCCCACGGGTAGACACCGCCCGCGACCGGATACTGCGCGACGACCTCGCCGAAGACCAGCGCGACGAGGAACTGCCCGCAGCCCGCCATCACGAAGGCCCAGATCATCGGGGGGCCGCCGTCGGCGAGAGCCGTGCCGAAGAGGGTGTACGTGCTCACCACCGGCGAGAGGTAGGTGAAGCCGAGGGCGAAGTTGGCCCAGGGCCCCATCTCCTTGCGGAACTCCGATTTCGGTTCGTCCGACGCGGCGTCCGCGGTGCTGTCCGGTGTTCCTGGAACGGTCACTGGTCGCCCGCCTCCGTGCCCACGGGGCCGGGGCCCGGCCGGGCGGTGATGAGATCGGCCGCGCGCTCGGCGGCGAGCAGCACCGTGACCATCGGGTTGATGGACGGCATGGTGGGGAAGATGGACGCGTCCACGATGCGCAGGCCGTCGTGGCCGCGCAGCCGCAGCTGCGGGTCGACCACCGCCATCGGATCGTCCTCGGCGCCCATCCGGCAGGTGCCCGCCGGGTGGTAGACGGTGTGCGCGGCGCGGCGGCCGTACTCCGAGAGGTCCTCGTCGGACTGCACGTCCGGGCCCGGCGCCACCTCGCGCAGCAGCCAGTCGCTGAGCGGGGCGGTGGCGGCCACCTCACGGGCGATGCGCAGGCCGTCGACGATCGTGCGCTCGTCGTGCCCCTCCGGATCGGTGAAGTAGCGGAAGTCCAGGGCGGGTTTGACGGTCGGGTCCGCGCTGCGCAGCCACATGCGGCCGACGGAGCGGGCGCGCGGCACGTTCGGCGTCATGCAGACACCGTGCTCGGGGACCGGGTAGCCGAGACGTTCCGTATTGACGGTGAACGGCACTTGGTAGAAGTGGAACATCAGGTCCGGGCGCGGGCCGCCCGCCGCGTCGCGGCGCAGGAAGAGACCGGCGTCGGAGTCCATGGCGGAGTTGGGCGGCAGCGGGCCGCGGGTCTCCCACACGATCACCGACTCCGGGTGGTCGAGGAGGTTCTCGCCGACCCCGGGCAGATCGGCGCGGACCTCGATGCCCAGGTCGCGCAGGTGGTCGGCGGGCCCGATGCCGGAGAGCATGAGCAGCCGCGGCGTGTCGATGGCCCCGGCGCACAGCAGCACCTCCGCCTCGGCCTCGAGCGTCGACACCGAGCCGTCGGGGTTACGGACCTCCACGCGGGTGAACCGGCCCTCGCTGTCGGGCAACAGGCGGTAGGCCCAGGTCTCCAGACGGAGCGTCAGGTTGGGGCGGTTCATGATCGGGTGGAGATAGGCGACCGACGCGGAGGAGCGCTTGTTGGTCTCCGGGTCGTACGCGAGGGAGAAGAAACCGGCGCCGTCGGTGAAGGGGCGGGCGTTGAAGTCCTCGACGACCGGCACGCCGAGGCTCGCGGTCGCCGCCGTCACGAAGTCCTCGGCGATGGCGTTGCGGTCGGCGGCGCCGACGGGCACGATGTTGTTCTGCAGCCGCGACCGGTACGGCAGGATCGTCTCGGGACCCCAGCCCTCGCAGCCGCTCGCCACCCACTCGTCGAGGTCCTGCGGGAACGGCAGGAAGCTGATCAGGGTGTTGTGCGACGAGCAGCCACCGAGCACCCGGGCCCGGGAGTGCAGGATGTGGGAGTTGCCGCGCGGCTGCTCCTCGGTGGTGTAGCCGTAGTCGAATTCGGAGTCGAGCAGGTTGATCCAGTTGCGCAGGCGCAGGATGCGGTCGTCGCCGACGTCGCTCGGCCCGCCCTCCACCACGCACACCCGGCAGGCCGGGTCCTCGCTCAGCCGTGCGGCCAGTACGGAGCCCGCCGTACCGCCGCCGATGATCAGATAGTCGTAGGTCGTCGTCTCGTCGGCCATGCCGTCGCCCTCTCTCTCGCCCTGCCCGCTCAGCCCTTGAACCAGCCGGAGGGTGCCGGCCTCAGGTTCTGATAGATGTGCTTGGCCTCCTGGTACTCGCGCAGGCCGGTGGGGCCGAGCTCCCGGCCGAAGCCGGAGCGGCCGAAGCCGCCCCACTCCGCCTGCGGCACATAGGGGTGGAAGTCGTTGATCCAGACAGTGCCGTGGCGCAGCGCCGCCGCGACGCGCTGGGCGCGGCTCGCGTCGCTCGTCCAGACGCCGCCTGCCAGGCCGTACCGCGTGTCGTTGGCCAGCTCCACGGCCTCTTCCTCGGTACGGAAACGTTCCACCGTGACCACCGGGCCGAAGACCTCCTCCTGGACGATGCGCATGGAGCGGTCGCAGTCGGCGTAGACGGTGGGCAGCAGGAAGAACCCGCGCGACAGTTCCGGGTCGTCGGGGCGGCGGCCACCGCAGACGAGGCGGGCGCCCTCCTCGGCGGCGATCTCCAGATAGCTCTCGACCTTCTCCCGGTGCCCGGCGGAGCTGAGCGGCCCGCTCTCGGTCGCCGGGTCCAGCCCGTTGCCGAGCCGGATGGTGCTCGCGCGGGCGGCGAGGCGCTCCACGAACCGGTCGTGCAGGGAGTCCTCGACGAGGAGCCGGGAGCCTGCCGAGCAGACCTGGCCCGAGTGCAGGAACGATGCCTCCAGGGCGTGGTCGACGGCGGCGTCGAAGTCGCAGTCGGCGAAGACCACGTTGGGATTCTTGCCGCCGAGCTCCAGGGCGAGGTTCTTCACGCCCGGTGCGGCCGCCTCCATGATCCGGCGCCCGGTGGCCAGGCCGCCGGTGAAGGAGACCAGGTCCACCTCGGGGTGGGCGGACATGGCCGCGCCCACCGTGCCGCCGGGGCCGAGCACCAGGTTGGCGACCCCGGCCGGGGCGCCCGCCTCGGCGATGAGCCGCATCATGTGGATCGTGGAGAGCGGGGTGATCTCGCTGGGCTTGAGCACGAAGGTGTTGCCCGCGGCCAGGGCCGGGGCGACCTTCCAGGAGGCCTGCAGCAGCGGGTAGTTCCACGGCGCGATCAGCGCGCAGACCCCGACGGGGTGGTAGGTGACCCGGCTGAGCACGTCGGGGCCGACGTCCACGACCCGGCCGCCGTCCTTGTCGGCGATCTCGCCGAAGTAGCGGAAGGCGTTCGAGACGTCCTCGACGTCGATCCGCGCCTCCGCGAGCGTCTTGCCGGTGTCCAGGGACTCGACGTGGGCGATCTCCTCCTGGTCCCGCAGGAGGAACCGCGCGACTTTGAGCAGCACGTCCGCCCGCTCCCGGGTGGGTGCCCCTGGCCACTCGCCACGGTCGAAAGCACGCCGGGCGGCCTGTACGGCGAGGTCGACGTCCGCCTCGTCCGCCTCGTCGACCGGCTGGACGACGGACGCGTCGTACGGATTGATCACGTCCCGCCGCGCACCTCGGACGGCTCCGGTCCACTCCCCGTCGACGAACAGTTCCGGCATCGTCGGCTCCCTCGCTCTCGTACCTGTCCGGTGCCGAGGTCACCCACCGGCACGTACGCCGCGCACCAACATCGTCCGATCGGCGCGCCCCGGCCATGGGGACGCACCGGCCGGGCGAGGGTTGGGGGGCAGATGTGACCTGGTTGGGCTAGGGCCTGCCGCGGTTCAGTACGACCAGCGCAGCAGGGCGCCGAGGCCGCCCGCCGGGACATCGGTGTCCGCCGCTTCCGGCCGGGCGGGTCCGTCGGACGCGGGCTCGTCGGGGAGCGGGATGACCCGTACGTCGGCACCGGTCATCGCGGCCGACCGCAGGAGCGCGTCGTCCGCGCGTACGGACACGGGGTCGGTCTCGCCCAGCGTCCGCGCGTCGCCCCGGCGCACCGCGGCCTGGTCCGGCTCGGGGCCCACCCAGAGCTCGCGGCTCAGGTCCGGCCCGTCGGGGCGGACAAGGAGCGTGTCGATGCGGTGCTCGCGGGCGGCCGCCACCACGGCCGGGACCCCCTCGACCGCGTCCGTCGGCCTGTCGGTGCCCACGCGTCCGGCGCGGAATCGGTCGAGGGCCTCCTCGACGCGGCGGTCGGTGTGCTGGAGGCGGGCCTGTGCGATGGCCTCTTCCAGGGCCGGGGAAGCGGATCCGGCGGCCCGGCCACCATGCTCGGTCTCCACGGTCACCGCGCGGACGGCGTCAGGGAGCTTCGCGTGCACCGCGGGCCGTTCGCGGGGGTCGCCCACGAGGACCACGAGCTCGGCGCCGGACTTCTCGTACGCTGCGGCCAGCGCTTCGGCGATCTCGCCCGCGTTGTGCTCCCACGTGTTCTCGACCTTGAGCCGGAAGCGCGGTTCGGACCAGTCGCCGGAGGCACCGCGGTGGACCGGCCGCTGCTGGCCCTCCACTCCCCCGGCGTCCTGCGGCCCGGCAGCGCAGCGGAGCTCGAAGTCGGCGCCGGTGCGGTCGATGTACGCCACGAGACAGGCGGGGTCCTGTCCGGCCAGCTCCAGCAGGGGCGTCAGGCGGGGCAGCGGGGCCCAGGTCGCGAGCTGGCCCTGCGGCGGCCGGGCGAGACGGTGGCCGAGCACCACCTCACCGCCGGTGGCGAAGACCACGCGGCCCGCCGGGAACTCCGCGGCGGACGTGCGGGTCAGGACGTCGCCGACCGCCCGGGTGGTGGCGGTGTCCGCCCCCTGTTCCGTCAGCGTCCGGCACACTTCCCGTACGGACAGTTCGCGCCGCTTGACACCCGCCTCGTCGGTCCGGCCGGGATCGAGGTAGACCGTGGCCCACGGGCCGGGACGGTCGAAGAGTGGTCCCAGAAACGACAGCTGCATGCTTCCTCCTCGTTCATCCCAGTTGATCCGGGTTCACCCCGGTTCGAGGGGCGCGTACCCGGATGATCGAGGGCAAACACGCGCGGAGGAGCTCGCCCGTCAGGCCTGGTACTCGGTGAGGTCGATCGCGTGGACGCGCAGCGGATAGCCGTACACCGGGTGCGTCGTCTCGCGTTCCGGCGCCATGCCGAGCTTGCGGATGACGTTCGCGGAGGCCTGGTTGTCCAGCCGGTCGATGCTGATGACGCGGTCGAGGTTGCGGTCCTGGAGGGCGAACTCCAAGGTGGCCTGGGCGGCCTCGGACGCGTACCCCTGGCCCCAGAACTGGGAGCCGAGCCGCCAGCTGATCGCCACCTCGGACGCCGCCTCCGGCAGGAACCCGGGCACGTACAGACCCGTGAAGCCGACCAGTTCACCCGAGGCCAGGAGCTCGACGGCGAAGAGGCCGAAGCCCTCGTCGTCCCACTCCTCCTCCCAGCGCTCGATCTCCTCCGCCGTCCGGTCCAGGTCGTGCACCGAGCCGTCGTCGATCCAGTGCATCACGCGTGGGTCCGCGTTGATCTCCGCCATCGGCGCGAGGTCGTCGTCGTGCCAGCGACGCAGGAGGAGGCGGGGGGTGCGGATCTCGGTCATGGGCCCATCCTGCCGAAAGCAGGCGCCTCAGTGGTAATCAGACCGGCGGTGGCCTGCGCCGATCGCGTTCCGGTCAGGCCGGGCCCAGCCACAGGGTGGCCAGTGGCGGCAGCGTCACGCTCAGGCGGCAGGAGCCGTCTCGGGCCGCGTGCGGCTCGGGCTTCAGCGGGCCCGGGTTGCCGACGTCGCCGCCGCCGTACCGGGCCGCGTCGGTGTTGAGCGTCTCCCGCCAGGCGCCGACCGAGTCCGGCACGGTCAGCTCGTAGTCGCGGCGGACCACCGGGGAGAAGTTGCTCACGGCGAGGAGCGGAGCGCCGTCCTTGGCCCAGCGCAGGAACGCCACGACGTTGTCCTGCGCCGCGTCCACCACGACCCACGAGAACCCCGCCGGGGTCGTGTCCTGCTCCCAGAGGGCGGGGGCGGCCCGGTACCGGTGGTTCAGGTCCCGCACCAGCTCCCGCACGCCGTGGTGGTCGGGCCACGCAGGCCAGACCTCGTCAAGGAGCCCCCAGTCGAGCCCGTGCTCCTGCGACCACTCGGCGCCCTGCGCGAACTCCTGCCCCATGAAGAGGAGTTGCTTGCCGGGGTGGGCCCACATGTAGGCGAGGTAGGCGCGGTGATCGGCGCGCTGCTGCCACCAGTCGCCCGGCATCTTCGACACGAGCGAGCGCTTGCCGTGCACGACCTCGTCGTGCGAGACCGGCAGGAGATAGTTCTCGCTGTACGCGTAGACCATGGCGAAGGTCAGGTCCGAGTGGTGGTACTCGCGGTGCACGGACTCGTGCCCCATGTACTCCAGGGAGTCGTGCGACCAGCCCATGTTCCACTTCAGGCCGAAGCCCAGACCGCCGACGCCGTTCGGCCCGGTCTCATGGGTGGCCCGGGTCACGCCGTCCCACGCGGTCGACTCCTCCGCGATGGTGACCACCCCGGGGCAGCGGCGGTAGACCGTGGCGTTCATCTCCTGGAGGAAGGCGACGGCGTCCTCGTTCTCCCGCCCGCCGTGGGCGTTGGGCGCCCACCGGCCCTCTTCGCGGGAGTAGTCGAGATAGAGCATCGAGGCCACGGCGTCGACGCGCAGCCCGTCGATGTGGAACTCCTCGCACCAGTACGTGGCGTTGGCGACGAGGAAGTTGCGGACCTCCGTACGGCCGTAGTCGAAGGTGAGCGTCCCCCAGTCGGGGTGTTCCGCGCGGCGGGGGTCCGCCGGTTCGTAGAGGTGCTCCCCGTCGAACGCGGCGAGCGCCCAGTCGTCGCGCGGGAAGTGCGCGGGCACCCAGTCCATGAGGACGCCGATCCCCGCCCGGTGGAACGCGTCGACGAGGCGCTTGAAGTCGTCGGGGGTGCCGAGCCGCGAGGTCGGGGCGTAGAAGCCGGTGACCTGGTAGCCCCAGGAGCCGCCGAAGGGGTGCTCGGCGACCGGCATCAGCTCGACGTGCGTGAAGCCCAAGTCGCTGACATATGCGGGGAGTTGCTCGGCGAGCTGCCGGTAGGTCAGCCCCGGGCGCCAGGAGGCGAGGTGCACCTCGTACACCGAGAACGGCGCCTCGTGCACGGGTACGTCGCCGCGCCGCCGCAGCCACTCCTCGTCCCGCCACTCGTACCGCGAGGCCTCGACGACCGAAGCCGTCGCGGGCGGCACCTCGGTACGGCGGGCCATCGGGTCCGCGCGCACGGTGTGGGTGCCGTCGGGGCGCGTGATGTCGAACTTGTAGAGGGTGCCCTCGTCGAGCCCGGGCACGAACAGCTCCCACACGCCGGTCGAGCCGAGGGAGCGCATGGGGTGGGCGACACCGTCCCAGTGGCAGAAGTCGCCTGCCACCCGCACTCCCCTGGCATTCGGCGCCCAGACCGTGAAGCGGGTGCCCCGCGTGCCCTGGTGGGTCATCGGGTGCGCCCCGAGCGCCTGCCAGAGCTGCTCGTGGCGGCCCTCGCCGATGAGGTGCAGATCGAGTTCGCCGAGAGCGGGCAGGAAACGGTAGGGGTCCCCCAGCTCGACCTCCTGGCCCTCGTACGTCACGTGCAGCTCGTACGCGGGCAGGGGGGCGCCCGAGGTGAGAGGCAGCACCCCCGAGTGGAAGCCGTCGCCCACGTCGTTCAGCCGCACGCTCCGCCCGTCCACGACGACCCGCACCGCCTCGGCGCACGGGCGCAGGACCACGAGGGCGACGCCGCCGGGCACCGGGTGCGCGCCGAGCACGGCGTGCGGATCGTGGTGCGTACCCGACAGCAGCCGGTGGCGGTCTTCCGCATCGAGCGGGGTCTCCGGGCAGGGGTGGTCGAGGAGGGCGGCCGCAGGTTCGGGAGTGGACGTGTCGATGCTGGCCACGGATGAGCTCTCCTCTGAAGAGTGGATCGTGAAGAGGTGAAGAGGTGAAGAGGTGAATCGGGGAAGCGGTGGGCGCGGTGGTGAAGAAACGTTTCGGCGCGGCGGGTGAAGGCGTCGGCGTCAGGGGCCCTCCGCGAGCCGGGCGAGCGCCGCCATGGGCACCGGCAGCCACTCGGGGCGGTGACTTGCCTCGTACAGCGCTTCGTACACCGCCCGGTCCGTCTCGTGGGCGCGCAGCAGCGCGGGCTCCGCGCGCGGGTCCCACGCGGCCTCGGCGGCGTAGCCCGCGCAGTACGCCTCCCGGCAGCTCCGCGCCCACTGCGGCTGCCACGGCTGCTCGGAGTGCGCCGCGTAGTCGAACGAGCGGAGCATGCCCGCGATGTCGCGTACGGGAGCCTGGAGCTGTCGGCGTTCGGTGAGCGGCCGGGCCGGTTCGCCCTCGAAGTCGATGACGAACCACCGCTGTCCGGCGCGCAGCACCTGGCCCAGGTGCAGATCGCCGTGGATCCGCTGGTCCGCTCGGCCCTGGCCGCCCGCCGCGACGGCGTCGTAGGCCGCGCGCAGCCTGGGCACGTACGGCGTGAGCGCGGGGACCTGGCTCGCGGCGGCCTCCAGGCGTTCGGTCATCGCGGCGGCGAGCTCGGCGCCCGCGCGGCGGTCGGGCGTCCGGGGCGGGAAGACCTGGGCGAGGGCCAGGTGCACCTCGGCGGTGGCGCGCCCGAGTTCGTACGACTCGGCGGTGAAGTCGTGGCCCGCCGCGAGGGACTGCAGCGCCAGCGTCCAGCCGTCCGTCGCGTCGCGCAGGAAGGGCTGGAGGACCCCGAGTGTGGTTCTGCGCGGCTGTGTGGTGCCGAACCAGGCCACGGGGGCGGGTACGCGTGCGCAGCCCGCACCGGCGAGCGCCCACGGAACTTCCAGGTCCGGATTGATGCCGTACTGGATGCGGCGGAAGAGCTTCAGGATGAAGCGGTTGCCGTACACCAGCGAGGTGTTGGACTGCTCGCCGTCGAGGAGCCGGGGGGTGAGCCCGGCGGGCACCGCCGTCCGCGCGTCGCACTCGAAGCGCAGCGGTCCCGCCTCGCCCGGAGTCCGCAGACGTTCGAGGAGCAGTCCCGCCGACCGGGGGTCGAGCAGGGCGTCGTACACGCTGAGTCCCGCGAGGGGGCCCACGGACGGCCTGCCGATGACCGCGTGGTGGAGCCGTGGCGGCAGCTCCTCGCGGATGCCGAGCACGAGTTGGTAGCAGTGCGGCGAGGTGCCGTCGTGGCGGGTGCTGATCAGCAGGTGCAGGCATCCCGGGTGCAGCGTCGTCATCGACACCACGGAGAGGTCCGTGATGGGCCAGCCCTTGGCCGCGAACCACCGCTGTTTCGGGAGCCACTCCCGAAGCAGTCCGGCCAGCGACCTCAGCACCACGGGTGGGCTGAGGCTGTCGTGCGAGAGCGGTGCGGTCTTGAGCATGCGGCACATCCCTTCAGAGGCGTACGGCGGTGTCCACCGGACGGGGCGGGGGGAGGTCGCGCAGGCGGAACCAGTAGAAGCCGTGTCCAGCGAGGGTGAGGAGGTAAGGGAGTTCACCGATGGCCGGGAAGCGCACCCCGCCGATCAGCTCCACGGGGTGGCGTCCCTCGAAGGTCTGGAGGTCGAGTTCGGTGGGCTGGGCGAAGCGGGAGAAGTTGTGGACGCACAGGACGAGGTCGTCGCCGTCCTCTTCCGTCGGAGGGGCTTCGCGCAGGAAGGCGAGGACGGCCGGGTTGGAGGAGGGCAGTTCGGTGTAGGAACCGAGGCCGAAGGCGGGGTTCTGCTTGCGGATCTCGATCATCCGGCGCGTCCAGTGGAGCAGGGAGGACGGGGAGGACATGGCGGCCTCGACGTTGGTGACCTGGTAGCCGTGGACCGGATCCATGATCGCGGGCAGATAGAGGCGCCCGGGGTCGCAGGAGGAGAAGCCCGCGTTGCGGTCGGGCGTCCACTGCATCGGTGTGCGCACGGCGTCGCGGTCGCCGAGCCAGATGTTGTCGCCCATGCCGATCTCATCGCCGTAATACAGGATCGGCGAGCCGGGCAGCGAAAGGAGCAGGGCGAGGAACAGTTCGATCTGGTTGCGGTCGTTGTCCAGGAGGGTGGCCAGGCGGCGGCGGATGCCGATGTTCGCGCGCATGCGGGGGTCTTTGGCGTATTCCGC